>NZ_CVPE01000006.1:308281-616562 GCF_001049895.1 Rubeoparvulum massiliense | reverse complement strand
CAATATGGCTGCAGGAATCCTTCCTCAGCCCCTGAGCCATGCTGAAGTGATGGAGACCGCTGCCAAGGTGCAGAGTAAGTTCCTCACACTGATTAAGGCTCTGGTTGAAGCCATTAAATAAGAAATAATCTATTCGTAAGGGGGAGCATAGCATGAATAAACTACAAATGATTCAAGAAGCGGCAAAAGCCATTGAAGGAAAAGTTACCCTGAAGCCAAGCGTTGGTCTCATTCTTGGCTCTGGTCTTGGTGTGTTAGCAGAAGAGATTCAGAATCCTGTGATTATTCCTTATGGGGAGATTCCTCATTTTCCAGTCTCTACCGTAGAAGGCCATGCGGGTCAGTTGGTGATTGGGGAATTAGAGGGCAAAAATGTGATCGCCATGCAAGGTCGCTTTCATTATTATGAAGGCTATACGCAGCAGGAGGTGACCTTTCCTGTCTATGTGATGAAGGCCCTTGGTGTGTCACATCTCTTTGTCACCAATGCTTGTGGTGGAATGAATCCTCATTTTGCTGCAGGGGATTTAATGATCATTGCTGATCATATTAATTTCACCGGGAATAATCCGTTGATTGGACCGAACCATGCTGAATTGGGTGTACGCTTCCCTGATATGTCCCAGGCTTATGATCCAAGCCTACGTAAATTGGCCAAAGCAGTGGCTAAGCATGAAGGGATTAAGGTGCAAGAAGGGGTCTATGCAGCGATCTCTGGACCAAGCTATATGACACCTGCTGAGCTGATCATGCTTCGTCACCTCGGTGGTGACACGGTGGGGATGTCTACTGTTCCAGAAGTGATTGTGGCCAACCATGCAGGGATGAAGGTGTTGGGTATCTCCTGTATTACCGATATGGCCATCGGTGAAGATCTAGAGCCGCTCACCCATGAGCAGGTGATCGCTGTGGCCAATAAGACAAGACCACGTTTTATTCGTCTCGTGAAATCAATCTTAAGTGAGATGACAATATCATGAGAATGGTGGATTTAATTCAAAAAAAGCGTGATGGCTTTGCCCTCACGAAGGCAGAGCTTGATTTTATCATCGCTGGCTTTACCAAAGGTGAAATCCCAGATTATCAGATATCTGCATGGGCCATGGCCATCTATTTTAAGGGGATGAACCATGAGGAGATCGCAGCGCTGACAGATGCCATGGTACGATCTGGTGATCAGGTGGATCTATCTGCCATCGCTGGGTTAAAGGTAGATAAGCATTCCACAGGTGGCGTGGGAGATACCACCACGCTAATCGTTGCGCCACTTGTTGCAACAGTGGGAGTACCCGTCGCCAAAATGTCTGGCCGTGGCTTAGGACATACTGGTGGAACGGTGGATAAGCTAGAATCCTTCCCAGGCTTCAAGACAGAATTAACCACAGAACAGTTCATCCATAATGTAAATGATTTTAAACTGGCTGTGGTTGGTCAGAGCGGTAACTTAACCCCTGCCGATAAAAAGCTCTATGCATTACGTGATGTGACGGCAACTGTGGATACCATACCACTCATTGCAAGCTCCATTATGAGTAAGAAACTAGCCTCCGGTGCAGATGCTATCGTGCTTGATGTGAAAACAGGCACAGGTGCCTTTATGAAGACCGTGGACGAAGCGAAGGAATTAGCAGAGACCATGGTGGAGATTGGTCGTAATCTCGGAAGGAAGACCATTGCTGTCATCAGTGATATGAATCAGCCATTGGGCGATGAGGTGGGTAATGCCAATGAGGTACAAGAGGCCATCGCGACCCTACAAGGAAAGGGACCAGAGGACTTAAATCAACTCTGCCTCACCTTGGCTTCTCATATGACCGTTGCTGGTGGGATCTATCCCGATGTAAAGACGGCCTATGCAGCATTGGAGAAGGTACTCCATTCTGGTCAAGCACTAGCTACCTTCCGCCGTTTCATCGAAGCACAGGGTGGCGATGCAAGCTTTGTGGACCATCCTGAGCGTTTACCCCAAGCCAAATATCATGTGGAAGTGGTGGCACCAACCTCAGGCTATGTAGCAGGCATTGATGCAGAATCAGTGGGTGTTGCTGCTATGTTACTAGGTGCAGGGCGGAAAACCAAGGAGGATGTCATCGACCATAGTGTTGGTATCACCTTGAAGAAGAAGGTTGGCGATGCGGTACAAGCTGGTGATGTTCTGGCGATTCTCCATGCAAATCGTGAGGAAGTAAACGAGAGTCAGAAGATGCTTCTCGATGCTTATCAGTTTAGCCCCACATCGGTTCAGCCCAATCCCATGATCCACGCGATTATCCAGTAGTTGAGATCAATAAAGCACCCCCTACAGAAAAGCAACTCTTTTTGTAGGGGGTGCCTTTTTATGGTGTGGTTTTCATTTTTTAATAGGTGAATCAACGGATGCCAATCGTTATTTTTCTTCAAATGAACAAATACTATTGGATAGAATGTGGCTATACTATAATTGTGATAAAAATCACAATAATTAAAAGGGGTGCATCCAGAGATGGCAGAAATTCTAGGAATTCTAGGTGGTATGGGAGCAGAAGCTACCTCCTACTTCTTTCAACAGATTATTAAAGCAACACCAGCCAAAAATGATCGTGATCATATCCCCACTTTAATTTATAGCAACTCCGAGATTCCTGATCGTACAGCATGCATTCTGGGCAAGGGTGAGAGTCCTGTACCAGAGATGGTGAAGGCAGCCAAGGTATTAGAGCAAGGTGGCGCTTCCATGCTCTTTATGCCTTGCTTTACAGCTCATAACTTTGTGGAAGCGGTACAGCAAGAAGTGAATGTACCCATTGTGAACCTCCTCCATGTATTGAAGGAGTATATTCAAACAGAATATCCAGATGTAACGAAGATTGGTCTCTTATGTACCACAGGAACCAACCAAAGTCGCCTTTTTGATAAAGCATTTTCTGAGTATGAAATTCTTCATACTGATGATGAAGTCCAAGAAAAAATGGTAATGGAAGCCATCTACGGTAAGGGTGGAATTAAAGCAGGAATTACCGAAGGGGAACCTTCTCGCCTCATGGAGGATGCAGGAAGAACCTTAATTGCCCAAGGTGCACAAATTTTAATCATGGGTTGTACCGAAATTCCCCTTGCATTAAAAGAGGATGCGCTCGAAGTACCTATCCTTAATCCGATGAAGATTACCGCTCAATATATTGTGAAACGAATGAAACCGGAGTTAGTGAAATAGCAAGAACCTGATGATTTTGCTCAGCTCTTAATCAACAGAATCATTGGAAAACGTGTATCCTTCAGGGATGCACGTTTTTTTGTTTAGGCATTGGAATAATTTGCCGTCAAGTGGTACAGACTAAGGATGAAAGAATAGGAGGGATCTAACTTGAAACCAATCGCTTACTTGCTCTTCTTTACCATCCTTATTACCGCCAGCGTAATTCCAGTCCATGCAACGGATGTGAACTATCCATCGCTTGAGGTAGCTGAGCTTGCACCTGCACTAGCACCTGAAGCACGTTCAGCTGTCTTAATGGAATTTGATACAGGTACCATACTCTATGCAAAGAACATGGATGAGAAGCTACCGCCAGCCAGTATTACTAAAGTGATGACCATGCTTCTTATCTTCGAAGCATTGGATCAAGGGAAAATCACCTACGATGATCAGGTACGTGTTAGTGAAAATGCTTCTTCCATGGGAGGATCACAGATCTTTCTTGAGGTGGGAGAGGTGATGAGTGTCCGTGATCTATTGAAGGGGGTCGCAGTGGCTTCTGGAAACGATGCGGCTGTCGCGTTGGCGGAGCATGTAGCAGGTACTGAAGAGGCTTTTATCAAAGCCATGAATGAAAAGGCAGAGGAATTGGGTCTGAAAAATACACATTTTGTAAATACCACAGGACTTCCAGCAGAGAATCATTATACCAGCGCCCATGATATCGCCATCATGTCACGGGAATTGTTGAAGTACTCCGATGTGATTCAATTTACCAGTATCTATGAGGATTACCTGCGGAAGGAGAGCAAGAACCCCTTCTGGCTGGTGAATACCAATCGTCTTGTCAAATTCTATGAAGGCGTAGATGGTCTCAAGACAGGCTATACCAGTGAGGCGAAGTTCTGTCTAACTGCTACAGCCAAACGAGATGAAATGCGTCTTGTGGCTGTGGTCTTAGGTGAACCAAGTAGTAAGGTACGGAACAAGGAAATCTCTAGCATGTTTGATTATGCCTTTTCCCAGTTTCAGCTCCATACCATTCATGAAGCAGGAGAACCTCTGGAAGAACTCCGTGTAGATAAAGGGAAAATCGCCCGGGTTTCCATCCATTCCCCTTATCGAGTCAGTGTCCTTCTAAGGAAGGGCGAGAAGGCAGATGAACTGGAGACGAAGCTCCAATTGCCTGAGATGATCCATGCTCCCCTTGAGAAAGGGACAGAACTAGGTAAGCTGATCATCTCCCGTGATGGTGCAGAACTAGCCAGCTATCCTCTGGTTGCTCAGGAAGAAGTGGCGAAGGCGAATTACTTTGATCTCATGCGGCGTGTGAGTCAGTATTTCCTGCTACAACCATAGCCCATCTACGAAGCATACACGTAGAAATCTGGCGAAATACAGGAAGTTTTGTCAGCAGGCAGGGAAAGAGAAGATAAAACAAGAATGAGATGAAAAAGCGAGAGAGATATGGAGCTGGAGAAGGAGAGTGAGCTTAATGATGAATCTTTGGATTGATGTGGATCGCTATGAGAACACATTAATCGCGCGGTTAAAAGGGGAATTAGATTCCAATACAGCTGTTTTTCTACGCCGTGAATTGGAGCAGCAGTTAAGCGATTGGAATATTCAACATTTGGTCCTTAATTTTCAGGACCTGACATTCATGGATAGCACGGGTCTCGGGGTGATTCTCGGGCGCTACAAGCAGGTGAAACAACGGGATGGGGAATTGGTGATCTGTGCCACCTCCACCACTATTGATAAGATGCTTCGTCTCTCAGGAATGTATAAGATCATTCCCATTAAAACCAGTGAGGAAGAAGCACTGCAAGTCGTGGGGGTGATGTAGATGAAGAATTATATGAAGCTACAGTTTCCTGCAAGGCCAGAGAATGAAGCCTTCGTTCGTGTTTCCGTCGCTGCATTTATTACTCAGCTTGATCCGACACTGGAAGAATTGACAGAGCTGAAAACTGCCGTATCCGAAGCAGTAAGCAATGCGATTATTCATGGGTATGAAGGACAACCCAATGGAGAGATCGAGCTCGAAGTATTCCTGGATGATAAGTGGCTGGAGATTATCGTTCGTGATCATGGCATCGGCATCAAGAATATTACAGAGGCGAGACAACCACTATATACCTCCAAGCCAGAGTTAGAACGTTCAGGGATGGGCTTCACCATTATGGAAAACTTCATGGATGAAGTGGATATTCTCTCAAGTGCTCATGAAGGTACGACGGTACGACTACGAAAAAAATGCTCATCTTTTCGCTCCATCACGCATGGAGTGCATAATTAGGGGAAGGTGCCATGGAACAAACATCCAAAATTCAGCGTCCCTTTCTGGGAGATGAAAATAAGGAGTTAATTTGGCGGAGTCAACAGGGGGACCAAAAGGCCAAGGATACCATGATTACCAACAATGTACGGTTAGTTTGGTCGGTGGTTCAACGTTTTCTCCATCGTGGCTACGAACCAGAGGATCTCTTTCAGATTGGTTGTATCGGTTTACTCAAAGCGGTGGAAAAATTCGATCTCACCATCGATGTGAAATTTTCGACCTATGCAGTTCCCATGATCATCGGTGAGATCCAACGATTTATTCGGGATGATGGCTCGGTGAAGGTGAGCCGCTCTCTGAAAGAATTGGCAAACAAGGTCAAGCGACTCCGTGATGACCTCACGAAGAGCTTAGGACGATCACCAACCATTCAAGAGCTAGCCAGTCAATTAGGCTGTCAGCCAGAGGATGTGGTCTTTGCCCTTGAGGCTAATCGGATGCCTGCATCCATTCATGAGACGGTGTATGAAAATGATGGTGATCCTATCACATTGATGGATCAAATTGCCGATGATGGACAGCAGCGTTGGTTTGACCAGCTTGCGCTACGTGATACGATTCAACGTCTCGATAGGCGGGAGCAATTGATTATTTATCTTCGTTATTATAAGGATCAAACCCAAGCGGAAGTGGCTGAACGCTTAGGAATTTCCCAGGTGCAGGTTTCACGCCTTGAGAAAAAAATATTAAAGCGGATTCGTGACCAGTATGAACAATAAGTTCACTGGTCTTTTTTTCGTATGAGATGGTGATCAATGTGCATACTAGGACTGAAAAAGGGGGAGATGATGGTGCCAGCATTACAAGACGTAGCGTTAATTCGCTTCAAAGAAAAAGTGGTGCTTAAACGGGGAAAACCCATTTATCTAAGAGATCTCTGTTATTTATATGTCCCTCAGCATACTCGTGAAAGACTTCAGCAAATGGTGATCTATCATCCGCAGGAGCACGATGGGAATTACTTGGTGATCGACATCCTTTGGGTTCTACAAAAGCTCCAAGAGGTAGTACCACAGCTAGAGATTGAATATGTAGGAGCCAATCGCATTATTGTTGAGATGGAAGTAAAGCGACGGCGGATGCAACCGCTTTTTGTAGTTCTTGTCTGGTTGCTACTCTTTTTCGGTTCTGGAATGGCAATAATGAATTTCCATACCGATGTAAGCATGCATCAGGTTCACCAAAAGCTATACCATCTCATCATGGGGGAGAAGGAGGCACGTCCACTGCTGATCCAAATCCCTTATTCCATCGGCATCGGTGTGGGTATGATTCTTTTTTTTAACCATCTATTTCGAAAGCGGATTAATGATGAGCCTAGTCCACTAGAGGTGGAGATGTTTCTCTATGATCAGAATGTGAAGCAGTATCTTGCAGTTCATGAGAAGCCGGTCAATAAGCAGGAGAATCCCCAATGATCTTCTCAATCCTTCAAGGACTATTGCTCATTGTCATCGGTATCGGTAGTGGCATGCTCGTTGGCACCGGTATTGTGGCATTTCTACTCGTCCTTGATGTCATCCCACGAAGTATCCAACTGAGTAAAAGCAGGAACCTGATTCCTCAGTATGAAGGAGCCATCATCGCTGGAACATTGCTCTTTACCATCTTGGACTTTACCCATCCCACGCTCCCCTCCATTGCCATGGTGAAGTACGTACTTCTCATCATCTTAGGAAGTTTTATGGGGATTTTCGTAGGGATGCTGGCTGCAGCATTGACAGAAATTCTTAATGTCATCCCCATTATGGCAAGAAGGATAGGCATGGACGGGCATCTGATTCCGTTCCTGATGGCATTAGCCCTTGGCAAGGTTCTCGGCTCATTAACACAATGGATTTTTAATATCCCCTAGTCACTGGAGGTGTGGGTGTTGAATCAACAAAACCAGGAACAAAAACAGGCGCAGAAACAGGCGAAAATGGAAAGATATCAACAGGACTCCAAGCAGTTTCATCCAAAGACACCGCTCTTACGTAACACTTGGCGCGCCTTCTGGATTGGCGGGCTCATCTGTCTGATCGGGCAAGGCCTCCAAGATTTTTATATGAAATTCTTTGACTTCAATCAAGATACAGCAGGAAATCCCACGGTTGCGACTTTAATCTTTCTCTCTGTCCTCTTAACCGGGTTGGGTGTTTACGATAAATTGGGACAGTATGCAGGAGCAGGCTCAGCTGTTCCTGTAACAGGCTTTGCTAATTCTGTTGCCTCAGCAGCCATGGAGCATCGTAGTGAAGGCTTGGTCCTTGGAGTAGGCGGGAACATGTTTAAGCTGGCAGGTTCAGTCATCGTTTTTGGAGTTGTAGCTGCTTTTCTTGTGACGTTAATTCGCCAGCTGGTTAATATGTAAGGGGGGCTAGGCTCGTGAAGGCAATCAAACGTAATGGAGATCGTACCTGGGTCTTTCACCAAACGAAAATCCTAGGAACCGGTGTTGTGGTGGGACCAAAGGAGAAGGAAGGTCCCTTAGGTGATGATTTTCCGATTTCCTATGATGATATCTATATCGGTCAGGATACCTTTGAAAAGGCAGAACGTCAGCTTCTTGCTGAGGCTGCAAAGACTGCCATCACCAATGCGAAGCTTAAGGAGGATCAAATCGATCTATTTTTAGCAGGCGATCTATTGAATCAGATTGTCTCCGCCAACTTCGTAGCCAAGGAATTGGAGCTGCCTTTTATGGGGATGTTTGGAGCCTGCTCCACCTCCATGGAGACCTTAGCCACGGCATCCGCCCTTGTTTCATCCGGCTTCTCCAATTATGTACTTGCAGGTTGCTGTAGTCATAATGCCACTGCTGAGCGACAATTTCGTTATCCCACCGAGTATGGAGGACAGAAGCCTCCTTACTCCCAATGGACAGCCACCGGCGCAGGTGCCGCAGTGGTGGGGAAGGGGACAAGCGGAATCATGGTGACTCACGCCACCATTGGCAAGGTGGTGGATATGGGGATCAAGGATCCCTTTGATATGGGGCGAGCCATGGCACCAGCTGCGGCAGATACCATTGCAGCTCATCTTCAGGACACACAGCGCTCTCCTCATGAGTATGATCTCATCGTTACTGGAGATTTGGCCAATGTGGGGTCTCCCATCTTGATCCAGTTATTACGCGAACGTAATATAGATATCGCTAATTTACATCGAGATTGCGGTAGCATACTCTATGATCCATCCCAAGAAGTGAATGCAGGTGGGAGTGGCTGTGCAGCCAGTGCAATAGTTACATATGGCCACCTGCTGAAAGAGATGGAGCGTGGTAAGTATCAACGGATCTTAGTGGTAGCCACCGGAGCCTTGTTCAGCCCAGTGACCTTCCAGCAAGGGGAGTCCATTCCTTGTACAGCCCATGCTGTTGCATTTGAACGTAAGGAAGCAGGTGAAGAGAATGGTTGATGCTTTAATCCAAGCACTACCTATGTATCTAAAGGCTTTTGTCATCGGTGGCTTAATCTGTGTGGTTGGTCAGATCCTCCTCGATGCAGCGAAGCTCACACCAGCCCATGTCATGTCCACACTGGTGGTATCCGGTGCTGTCCTAAGCGGATTAGGTCTCTATGAGCCTTTAGTAAAGTGGGCCGGGGCTGGTGTTACCGTTCCCATCACCAGTTTCGGTCACTCCCTCGTCACAGGCGCTTTACAAGAGGCGGAACGTCATGGCTATGTCGGAATCATTACTGGCATTTTTGAAGTGACCTCCGCTGGTATCTCTGCAGCCATTATTTTTGGTTTCTTAGCGGCACTTGCGTTTAAGCCGAAGGGGTAAAGGGGTCTACATGCTCCATGTGAATACTCTTCTCTACAAAGGGGGAGTAATTACACGGAGCATCGAAATAAGGGCGACGATGGTTCAGATGGGGTATTCACTTCACCTCAACCAAGCCTACTTGAGATGTCGTCGATCGGGAGTAGCGTAGTAAACCCCGGAGATCGACGACATTGTATTTTTTAAGAAAAAATGAGATAACGCCAAGCGTAACAAGGGTTAACGCTATTTTTTAATTTAATCCAGGTTGCTTGATAAGAAAAAATTAGCTATATTGTATTTGAGGCGAATGTTGATTTAATAGGGCTTTCATGGGTTTGTATCGTAACTATGAGGAATTGAAACCAGGCACCTTGGTTAATTGGATCGGTAACGAATCCCGTGTTTGTATCGTAACTATGAGGAATTGAAACGCTGAATTTCTAGGTGTACGATATGGAACTGTTGTTGACGTTTGTATCGTAACTATGAGGAATTGAAACGTTTCTTTCATTCGATATGTGTTTGTTCCAAGATGTGTTTGTATCGTAACTATGAGGAATTGAAACCCGTTCCGCTTGGTTGCTTCGGTGAGGGCTGTGATCGTTTGTATCGTAACTATGAGGAATTGAAACTTTTTAAATCTCTTGTAAACAAGCCTTTGGTTAACCGTTTGTATCGTAACTATGAGGAATTGAAACATTTGTCGCAGGCGGTCGGCTCTCAACTCGTCCTCGTTTGTATCGTAACTATGAGGAATTGAAACCCTTTAACGGGTCGCGGATACCGTGGGTGGCGACGCTGCGTTTGTATCGTAACTATGAGGAATTGAAACACTCTTTCAACTTCCGACTGCAACCACTCGAGGAAGGAGTTTGTATCGTAACTATGAGGAATTGAAACCGATAGCGACCTGTGGATCTGCAGAGAACTTCGGAGTTTGTATCGTAACTATGAGGAATTGAAACTAAACATCCATACGGGACAATTGGTGACTGTAAACAAAAGTTTGTATCGTAACTATGAGGAATTGAAACCTTTTCTGGAGCTGTTTCCTCAGCTCCTTTTCTCGTTGTTTGTATCGTAACTATGAGGAATTGAAACAGGACACGTTGAAGTTTGAGGGTCTTGCTGACGGACGTTTGTATCGTAACTATGAGGAATTGAAACAGAAACCAGATATCGAACAACTTGAAGCTGACCTTGGGTTTGTATCGTAACTATGAGGAATTGAAACTTGTTTGCTAGATTCTTTTCTTCAACCTGGATGCCACCGTTTGTATCGTAACTATGAGGAATTGAAACGAGAGCCTTCTTGCTAGGGTACCAGACGAGTACGAAGTTTGTATCGTAACTATGAGGAATTGAAATTTGACCCTGTAGATGCGATTATAGACGTGCATAAGGGTTTGTATCGTAACTATGAGGAATTGAAACCAACAGTGGCTGCGTGTTTCATAAAGGTTTTATAATCGTTTGTATCGTAACTATGAGGAATTGAAACAAATGACGGATGTATAGCGGAAAGCAGGATCTAACTGTTTGTATCGTAACTATGAGGAATTGAAACTAGAAAACCGATGGACGTATGCCATGCTTTTTCCAGGTTTGTATCGTAACTATGAGGAATTGAAACGAATCAAAATTTGAGAACGACCCTTTAATGCGGTATAGTTTGTATCGTAACTATGAGGAATTGAAACCAAGAGGATTGAGAAATCCAAATCCATTTTGTTGGTAGTTTGTATCGTAACTATGAGGAATTGAAAATGTATTGGTCTTAAGACATGAAAAAATATGTTAATGATTAGTTTTGTGTTCAAAGCGTTGGTGATTGGCTGGATTTCAATCATACAATTGCGTAGTAAATATCAGCGATAAGTACTTCTTATTGTATGTACTCATATTCGCTACTTGGGCTTATAATAAGTTAAGCTGGTAAGGTCTTTGGCTGAGCCATTATATACAAACATAGATTGATCTTGAATCTTACCTTTATTTTCTGAAAGTCTTCTCGAGGATGCTTCCTAATACACTAAGAAAATGGTGTAAAATAAATGATATTCAATGACATGAGGGATTAACACTGCCCGCGAAAGAATTAAATAGGCTAGAAGAGTAAAGTGGACAGCATTGAAGACAGAATTATAATTTTTGATTGCTTTGCCATGAATGTCGAGATGTGTTATTAGATGTAAAATCTGTACTTGATTATAGCTCTTTATCAGTGGGAGTATGAAGTTTCAAGATGGTGATAGTTGATCTATAACTTAAGTAGTGCTCCATTGTTGTAATCCTTTGAGTTTGTTATATACAGAAATTATTATTATTCTAATATCAACCGTTTTGACTATAAAACAAGCGCTTGTAAACTGAATGATCAAAATAATCAGAATATAATTATAGGAAAATAGTAACGAGAAATATAAAGGAAATTGACGTTTTATATCGAATTTGAAATATAGGTGGTTTTTGGTTCATATGGATACATCGTGGTAGTATCTCTTTTATACAATCGAGTCAAAAGTATTTGATTTTAGAAAGTGAGTTCGGTATACAGCTTACGACAGAATAAAAAATACTGTAATAGAGAGGAGTAATTGTTATGACAGAACAGGAGAATAAAAACGTGTTTAAGAGAATCATGGATAATTATAGTTTTATGAATAAAATGATGATACAAGAGATGGAGATTGCTTCTAAACATGGTGGCTTAACAGGAAATTACCGTGAAGAAATGTGGATGAATTTTTTCAAAAGTATTATTCCAAAAAAATATTCGTTGGCTCAAGGTGTGATGATTATTGATTCAGAGGGTCAAGTGTCTAAGGAGGTTGATATTGCAGTATTTGATGAGCAGTATACCCCATATGTATTCCAATACAATACATTAAAGTTTATTCCAATTGAAGCAGTTGCTATTGTAATCGAATGCAAAAGTAATAGTATGCCAATAGAAGAACTCAAAGATTGGGTAGACAGCATAGATGAATTAATTCCAAAACGTTCAGGAATTACACGTATGGTGAATGGATATGTATCTGGATTGACAAATCAATCACAAGTAAAAACAAGACCAATTAGAATATTGGCCACATTAAGATCTAACGTAGGAGAGCAGTCTTTAGAAAAATTGGTCAAACATTTCGATATTATTCTTACTGAAAGGGAAAGTAAACGCTTTGAAGTGAAAATACCCTATGAGAATCGATCGTTGGCGTGGTGGGGACATGAATTAAATGGTGTGGAAGGATTAGAAGATAAATTAAAACTACAATTTTTTTCTGAAAGAAAAATCGATGACTTTAAAGATGATAATGAACGTTTAGAATATGAGAAGGGTTTAGAATCTAAGAAACGTTTGGCAAAAGTAACTCCTGAATTAAAATTTGACGAAAATTTATATTTAACGAACACACTTAGCGATTTGAAGGTAGACAACAATCCATTATTATCATTGAACTTTCAACTAAATCAATTATTGATGTTAATTAATAATCCTATGCTATTTCCACACTTCGCATATGCACGTAAATTCAGGGAGATCAGTAGGGAAGAAGAGGAGGGGAAAAATGCTAAATAGGGAGGATGAATTCTATTGATAAAAAATACCATGTGATAATAAAGTTGATCGGCGTGATGTAGGTCACAAAAGGGTTATTAGAAAATGATAATAGGACGTGGATGCATATGGAAGAATTAAAAGTGACATTTCAAATCATTACACCCATGTTTTTATCGGGTGCTGATCAAGAAAAAGCAGAATTTCGTCTCGCTTCATTAAAGGGTGCCCTTCGTTATTGGTATCGATCTATTGATCCTTCGTATAATCATCCGGTTTCATCGAGCAGTAGCATATCTAAGGAGAGCTGGATTTTTGGTGGGGCAAAGCAGGGGGAAGGACAATCTCGATTTTTAATGCGGATGGAATCACACCATCAGATGAATGTAGTATCTAATAAGCAAGATAACTCTAAATATCATAAACCAACGTATTTTGCTTTTTTTTTGAAAACTAAAGTTGAGACTGCTCCTATGAAAAAAGATTATGTTCCTCGACTATGTTTAGTACCTAATCGTACTGTTACTGTATATTTTTTCAGGCGTACCTCTAATAAAGTATGTGACCCAATAGAAGAATGGAAGGCTTTACTCTCTAGCATCTGGTTATTAGGACACTTAGGTGGGCTAGGTTCGCGTTCTCGTCGTGGGTTCGGTACATTAGCATTAAAGTCATGGGGTTTTACTAACGATTCATCCGCTAACCAATTATTAAAACAGTTACCAATTGCTAATAATGAGAGTTCAATAAAGGCATGGAAGAATCACTTTTTGGCATCATTAAATTCGATTAAATCATGGTTTGGGGAATGGCAAGATATATGTGAGCATTCTATTATTAATCATAAAACATCTTTTTATTGTAGAGAACAAAAATATAATAGCTGGAACGAAGCATTAGATGATGTAGCTAAAGTAATCCAAGATTTTCGTAAAAAAAATAAAGATCATAGATTTGCATTAGGAATGCCGTTAAAAATTAAAGAAAAAATGAAAAAGTCAAAGTCATCAAAGCCTAAAGAAATAGTATATACTCCCTTTGATGGCGAGCGCTATGCTTCCCCAGTCTGGATTCGTATCATTGAGATAAAAGGAAAGTATTATCCCTTCATTGCTGTCTTAACACCACCCAAAAAAATAGCTATTGCAGAACAGGAGGAAGGCAAAAAAGAGACTAAGACTATGTTTAAGCACGATTTTAGCATGCACGATGCACTGAATAAGTTTTGCATTTATTTAAATGATTATGGAGATAAGGGGTGGAAAAGGTGTGAGTAAAAAAATATTGCATTTTTCGATTGGCCCTGTACAAGACTTTATTACACAATCGCGAAAGACTAGAGATCTATTAGCGAGCTCTTTTCTGCTCTCTTTTTTGTCAGGCCACGCGATGGTGAGTATCATCCAGAATGGTGGTCGCATTATTTTCCCTTATGTTCAGGGAGAGAATGAACATAATATTGAAACTTCGATTAATGATCCTTTGCTTTTAGCAATTTATCAAACTAAGACGAAAAAAAGCATCGAGAAAGGTCCCCATATCGGTTCACTCCCAAATCGATTCAAGGCAGAAGTTCCAATTGATTTTGATCCTAAGGTTCATTGTGTACGTGCAGTAAAACAAGCATGGAAGAGGGTGGCAGACGCTGTATGGGATCACTTTATAGCGGAAGTGGCGCCACAAGGAAAAAACACAAAAGAAATTTGGAATCGGCAAATCGGAAGCTATGAAATGGATGACTCCCCCTTCTATTGGGACATAAGTTGGGTGATAGGAGAACAGAATTATTTGCTAAATCGCCGCAAAAATTGGCGAAGCTATATACCAACCGAAGAGCCAGGCGATAAGTGCATGCTCTTTGGTAATATGCAAGAAATATCCGGCTATATACATACAGAAAGAGATCGTAATGGTAGCAAGCAAAAGCAATTTTGGACTTCACTACGCAAATCAACGTCGAAAAGAGATTCAACTACATACGAGTTAAGAGAAGGAGAAAAATTAAGTGCAATCGCTTTAGTGAAACGCTTTTATCCTCTGGTAGCAGAAGAAGCATTAGGTTGGAAATTACCCACTGAAGCAGTTCGCTTTCCATCAACCGCTGATTTAGCTATCCGTCCGTGGCGTGAGGAAGTGTTGAAAACACATAATGATAAGGCAATAGCTTTTATGAAACATGTGATGAAAATTAAGCTTTCAGCTATAGGAATTCATGATGATGAAATCAACAAGTCGTATGATGAAGAACGGCTCGTTTCAGAATTTAAACACTTAGAAGGGCCTTTTTTTTACTCCTCCAACTTAAGCAATGAACGTTTTTGGCAAGAAAAAGGATTCGATGTGGATTCTTGTCAGGTGGAAGAGCTAATCGAATTACTAAGCAATATAGAAAATTCCTATCGAAAACCAAGTCCCTTCTATGCACTCTTAGTCATGGATGGTGATCAATTAGGTAATCTCTTACAGTCGACTAATATGTCTGACCCTGGGCGTTGGGTAAGTCACTCATTGGCAAGTTTCACAAAGGATTTGGAGGGTATTGTTAAGTGCCATGGTGAAACTGTTTATGCAGGTGGTGATGACGTATTAGCTCTTCTGACCCTGGATGGAGCATTATCTGTGGCTAATAACTTACATATGAAGTATAAGGAGGCCTTCCAAGCTCATTCTAGTCATAGTCATAATCAGGCAACGATTTCAGCAGCGATTGTTTATACACATTATAAAGCTCCGCTTCAAGGAGTATTGAAGTATGCTCATTATTTATTAGATGATGTAGCAAAGGATGCGAAAGGAAGGGATAGTTTAGCCATTGGTGTGTGGAAGACAGGTGGTCCTGTTCTTGAGTGGGCAGCCCCATGGCAAATCATTCAAGGTTCAGGGGATGCAACAATTATCGAACAGTTAGCGTTGGAGTTTAAAGGTAAGGGAGAAGATGTTGCATCTAGTAGCTTTCTCTATAAACTACGTGAACATTATGATAGAATTGGCAGATTTTCAGGTAATCCAGAAGAAAACAAAGAGATTTTTCGTAAATTACTCGTTGCAGAATATTTGAAATCAGAATCAAGGGAAAATGAATTCGAAATGAATCATCAAGTTGAGAAGCGGATAGAAACTCTCGTTAATCTTTGTCTCTCTTCGTGGCGGGATCAGGATCACACATTACATTATGCGGAAGGCGATTTTCGTTCGGACGGCGCATTATTAGTTCGCTTTTTGGCCAAGAAAGGAGAAGAGAATTCTTGAAGCAAGAGTATAAACTTTGGACATTCCAAGCATTAGACACTCTTTTCTTTCGTGATGGTACACCCTTTCGTCAAGGTGAAGGGGGGATGGCTCAACCAACAGGATATTTTCCTCCATATATGAGCACGATGCAAGGAGCGATTCGGACAGCTTTAGCGTTGAGGCAGGGGTGGACTCCACAAAAACAAGCGCATTGGCCTGAGAAGCTTGGTACATATGAACATCTAGGGGATCTTAAGTTACGGGGCCCTTATTTACGTTTTAATCAAGAGCGTTTGTTCCCCATTCCGCTGACGCTTATTGGAAAGTATAGTGCTGAAAATAAAAAATGGCAATTGACCCGACTGATTCCTAGTGAAACGTTGGTTGAATGTGATTTAGGAAGTGTGTATCTTCCTGAACCACAAGAACATGTTGAAGGGGCTAAAAACATTGACGGCTGGTTACCTTGGCGAGAGATGGAAAAGTTGTTAGCTGGTAAAAAACCTAGTCTAATTTATGTGACAGATGATTTATGGAACACGGAGCTTCATGTAGGAATTAGGCGCGATCGAAAGACGAGAACGGCGGAAGATCAGCACTTATATACCACCACACATATTCGACCAAAACAAGGGTTGCAGATCGAAGTAGAAGTTGGAGGAATTCCAGAAGCGTGGCATTTACAAGAGACGGATGCTTTACCACTTGGAGGAGAAGGGCGTATGGCTCATGTAAGTGTGTCTCATGTTTCGGAGTCATTCCCAGCGATACCTAAATTAAAGCAAGATCCAGAGTATATCTATTTTACGGTAACATTGATTACTCCCGGTTATTTTGGTAGCAGAGATAATATCTATGACGTGATTCAGAATGGTCCAAGTGAAGTTCCCGGTGAATGTGTCTCCGCTTGCACTGGAAAAATGCAACAAATGGGTGGTTGGGATATGGTTAATCACTGTCCTCGTCCCTTGCTCCCTCTGATTCCAGCTGGTAGTACATGGTTTTTTAAAGCGAAAAAAAATGAGTATTCAAGCATTAAACAATTACATGGTCAGTGTATTGGCGAAATGACAGAATACGGTATGGGACAAATCGTTATTGGAGTTTGGCAAGAAGGAGAGGAAAATCAATGAATGGTCTTATGATTGGCTTATTAGCAGAAACGTCCATCCATGCAGGTAGTGGTCAAACAGCAGGGGTTGTAGATTTACCTGTAGCCCGTGAAGCGGTTACAGATTATCCTGTCATTGTCGGTTCTAGTCTTAAAGGAGCGCTACGTGATAAAGCGGAACAACAGAAAATGGAATCTAAAGATGAAGTTTTTGGTATGCCAGACTTTGCTGGAGCAGTAGCTGTGACAGATGGTCGTCTTCTTTTGCTTCCCGTTCGGTCGTTAACGGGACATTTTCGCTGGGTTACATGTCCATACATACTAAGAAGATGGCAAAGGGATATTCAAATGATGGGTTCCTCCAGTCGTTTTTTCATCCCAGATCCACAGGATGATGAAGCTTATGTAGCAATAGAAGAAGAAAGTTTGTTTTTGGAAGAGTTTTCTTTTCGTGCAATTCAAAAGAAAAGTGAAATACAAGCTATCGCTAGCGAATTGGGAAAATTAATTCAGCACGAATCGGTTAGAGACAATCTAGTACAATCGCTAACGATTGTGCATGATGATATGTTTCGCTATTTTGCCAAATACGGTTTATCGGTTCAGGCTCGTAATCAACTTGATGCGGAAACGAAGGAGAGTAAAAACTTATGGTATGAAGAAACATTACCACCAGATACATTACTTTATACTCTTATCCTTCCACGGTTGAATGAAAAGGAACAGTTGGCACGGATAAAAAAGATGTTTGCACATGATTTATACGTGCGTGTTGGTGGAAATGAGACGATTGGACAAGGTTGGTGTATCACTTCGATTATGGAAGGGGGAAGTGAACATGAAGTCGAATGAATCAAAGTCATCATTGGAACAAGAGCGGTCAAGACATTCGCTTACTAAAATAGAAGAAATCCAAACGAAATATCGTTATTGTGCGAAAGAATATGCCGAATACGTTGAGCGTTTACCTGCAAATATTTTGATGAATGGATTAGGACAAGCATTAGCTCAACTTTTAGCTGCTTCCAAGCGTTCGTCCAAAAATTCGCCTCAAGATTCCAGCACGGAGCAAGAAAAATTGAATAAAGAATCTCCCTATTATTTGTTATATCGTCATTTAGAAGAATGGTTGTGTGAAAAGAATGAGTACTCACCTTATTACCAAACTAAAGAAGAGTATGAAGATGATAAAGAGATAGAACTCTTACAGGCACTCATTCGCCATGATCAACGTCATTATCAATTAGCACAAATCGAAGCATTACAGTGGTTAGAGTGGCATAAAAAATTAGCCATAACATATTTAAAGGCGATGGACCCAGAGGAATCAACGGAGCGTGATTCCCATGAATAATTCGAAGATTCCTTTATATCAGGCTCAAGCAGTGGATGAAATATGTGTTAAAAATACCCCACCTAATCAATGTCATATTGGTTTATGGTTTGATAAGTTTTGTAATAAGTGGAGTATTAATGATAAAGAATGGATTTTAGGAGAACAAAAAATCAAATGGATTGAGACGGTTACTAATTTTTCAATGGAAGGTAATAAGTATGGCAAAGCAGGTTCATCTTCTAAGATTAAAGACACAATTGAGCGAATGAAGAAATTAAGTCTTACCAAAAATGCAAAATACATCCATATGAAAACGATGGGTCGTTTCGTAACTGGATTAGGACTCCCCAATCCGATTGAAAATGGTTTTGTGTGGCATCCTACTTTGGGAATACCTTACTTACCAGCTTCATCGATTAAAGGAGTTGTACGAGCTTGGGCGGAGAATTACACGGAAACTTCTACAGCTAGTATCAATAGAATATTCGGGTTCACAGATCAGTTAACTAGTTCTGTTGGTAGTGTGATCTTCTTTGATGGTTTACCATGTAAACCAGTTTCCTTAGAAGCGGATATTATGACACCGCATTATAATTCTTATTACCAAGATCCATCAAATCCCCCTGTAGATTCAATGTCACCTATTCCTATTCCATTTTTGACAGTTGCTCCAGGAACGACATTTATATTTATAGTAGCTCCTCGTTGTCTAGGGAAGGAGAGTTTAGCAGATATCGATCAAGTTTTAAAATGGATGGTAGATGCATTTCAATATATCGGTGCAGGGGCCAAAACAGCAGTGGGTTATGGACGATTTGAAATAGATAAAAGTCATGATGAATAAGTGATATCAGTTTAACAACAAGAATCAGGAAATTAGTAGAAATGATAATAATGAAGAGAAAAATATAAATTTGCAAGATAACGGAAAATAATATGTATAACAACTTTTTCATAGCCACTTGATAGTTTATTAAGATGTTTAGCGAATATTTTACTTTTTGCAGCCCCTAAATATGGTTCATCCTCATGTCGTCGATCGGGAGTAGCGTAATAAACCCCGGAGATCGACGACATTGTATTTTTTATTGATAGAGTCGTGTACAGCTCGTCGTAGCAAGGGTTAGCACTATTACGGAACTAGTTCTTGGTTGCTTACAATGGAAAATTTGACTATACTCTATCTAAAGAGAATGTTGATTTATTAAGGATTTCATGGGTTTGTATCGTAACTATGAGGAATTGAAACCTCATCGCGGCCACCGCCTTGCAGACGTTCAACCTCGTTTGTATCGTAACTATGAGGAATTGAAACATATACGCGTAGCATACGTTGTGAAACTTGCTGGCCCCCGTTTGTATCGTAACTATGAGGAATTGAAACCGCTGTGATTGTCGCTATCAACGTAGTATGTTCCCTGTTTGTATCGTAACTATGAGGAATTGAAACCTACGATCACCAACTCTAAGCTTACGAATCTTAGATGTTTGTATCGTAACTATGAGGAATTGAAACTATTTCCATCCGCGTCTTTGAGGACTTTTGTATCTGGGTTTGTATCGTAACTATGAGGAATTGAAACTCTGTCCCACTCATATCTGGTAGATTGTGATTGATCTCATCGTTTGTATCGTAACTATGAGGAATTGAAACTCGGTGAGTTGAAGCCAAAAGCTGATTACACAGATAAGTTTGTATCGTAACTATGAGGAATTGAAACTTCCCAAGATAATTTCCCTACCTCTTCGACATTGGCGTTTGTATCGTAACTATGAGGAATTGAAACAGTGATATTTTAGAACTTGCAAATGAAGTGATTAGGAAGTTTGTATCGTAACTATGAGGAATTGAAACTTTTCTGGATAACCAATCATTCTAATGAACTCATATTGCGTTTGTATCGTAACTATGAGGAATTGAAACTGGAATGATGGAGGAAGCTCAGGCTGGCTTTTTTCGGTTTGTATCGTAACTATGAGGAATTGAAACTCGTATCCTATCGAAATCGCTTTGTTGGTATTTAGAAGTTTGTATCGTAACTATGAGGAATTGAAACTCAAGATGGGAATATAAAGAGAAAATATCACCACAGTGTTTGTATCGTAACTATGAGGAATTGAAACGATGCAAATGGCGAGAATGTACGTGTATTCGGTGACAGTTTGTATCGTAACTATGAGGAATTGAAACTTATTCCTTCTGGTGTCGCGTTGGTGTATTTGAAACGTTTGTATCGTAACTATGAGGAATTGAAACGAAAAATGCTTCTGCTTGGTAGGCGTAAAGCTAGTGTTTGTATCGTAACTATGAGGAATTGAAACGTGGATGATCCAGATAGTAAAGGTCAAATACCTGCAAGTTTGTATCGTAACTATGAGGAATTGAAACTAATTTCTCCAATAACGTTGCACTCACTGGAACCGATCAGTTTGTATCGTAACTATGAGGAATTGAAACCACATGAGTCTAAAGATGAATTATACGGTGATATGGAGTTTGTATCGTAACTATGAGGAATTGAAACAACAGGTAGGAGCCATCGAGAAGGGTGTGAGCTTTCACAAGTTTGTATCGTAACTATGAGGAATTGAAACCTACTCGTTAAGAGAGGACCACTTGGTCGACTTGATACACGTTTGTATCGTAACTATGAGGAATTGAAACCACTGGCTGATACACCTGTAACAAAATCAATCACCAGTTTGTATCGTAACTATGAGGAATTGAAACTCGACCCCTGCTTCGGTTGTACTTTGACCTGCAACGTTTGTATCGTAACTACGAGGAATTGAAAGTAAAAATCACATCATTCTATATGTAATCGTATTATTTTTTACAACCACAAATTACCGAATATGTTTAAAAGCATAGAATCAGCAATTAAGTAAACAGAAAATTCAGTACATAACTTAATAAAGACGACATTTGTACAATCTTTCACACAAATTAGGAAGGATTTTCTTGCTACATATCGAACAATATCAATATACAGTTGCTATTTCTTTAGACCTATGAATTAATGTGAAAAAATATGGATGAATTGGATAGTAAGAAAGATGAAAAAGGTAAGATGAGTTAACTCACTGGAGCAAAATAGAAACATACTGAGGATTTTATGAGGAGGAGGTGTGCTCTTGATTCAAACCGTTTATGATCTGGGTTCATATTACTTGTTACATAATTCCTCTGTTCTAACAGGTTTGGCTATCCCACTTCCGGTTTCCCCAAAGAAGGAAGAGTATGTCGTCGTTCTTGACTTTGATACGAACACTAAAAAGTTCAACGTGAAGCCCTATCAATTAACATCCCGCTCATACACAGATTACTTATATCTCGGTTCAGCGGATGGAAGTAATAGTCCGCAATGGTATGGTACAGTCTTGGCTCGGAATCTGGGATACTTATTTAGTCAAACCATTACGAATCTACTGGAAATCTGGGATCAGCATGACCCATCTTATGACGCACTACAGCAAGTTCAACAGCTGTTTTTTGAGGATTTAGGTGTAACAAAAGCCGCAGATAAAAGGTATCAGTATCTTTTAAATCCCTGTCTTTTTGGGTGCGAACGTTCTGAACAAGATAATAAAAAGGCGATTAATGAAGTTGTCAAGCAATTTGAAGTCTATCTGACTGAAGAACACCATATTCCAGCGGGAGATGTTGTAATTTATTCATTGGCCATCAATGGAGAATTGCTCGTTTCACAAGCGGAGTACAAGAGATTGATTCTTCAAGAGAAGAATAGTGTTTTTGCCGAAGAACAACGTGGAATTTGCTCCATAACGAATCAGGAAGATTGGATCACCGGTAATACGACCAAGTTGAAATTTAAATATTATATTACAGATAAAGTGAACTTTGCCTCTAATCTAGAGGAGAAGAACTATACGAAGAATATGGCAATTGGAAAAGATGCATATCAGGCGATTATGGTTGGCGAAGCTTATATCCATCGTTATTTTAATACGAGATTTATTTCACTACCTTGCTATATTATTCCAGAGTTTCTCTTTGATTTTAAGGCTGACGATGTCCCATTTGATGAATTTAGTCAACATATCATGGACTATGTCTATACGGCCCAAACCCTAAAAGTGGCGGAAAAACTAGAGCGTGAAGTTGAGGAGTATCTTCACTATGAAGCTATTGATAACCAGCTATCACTCAATTTTTTATTCTATACAAAAGCACAAGCTTCATTCAAAGTGAATAAATTCATAGCCAATGTTCCCTTGAATCATCTGAAAGCCATAATCCACAAGTTTGAAACGATGAAAGAGGTTGGGGAGCACTCATTTGGGTTAGGCAATTGGAACCTCGGTTTAAATCAACTCTACTATATGATCCCGATGAAAGTTGAGAAGAACGAAAGTGTAGAAAAACGTAAAATCCTCTTGCTCTATGAGAGTTTATTAACCGGTAAAACCTTGTCGTATTCGTGGTTAATTCAACAATTTATCCAGTTAGCAAAAGTGCATCGCTTTGAACAATACGATATGTTTCAGATCAAAAAAGCTCCTGTAGCAACCAATGATCTTTTACTTGTTTATGACATGTTGAAAGCGCAATTATTGCTAAAGATGGTAAGAGAGCTAGAACTTTTAGATAAAGGAGGGGAAGAAGACGTGGATTATGAATTACAAGACGATGTGATCGTCCGTTATATGGAGGAGATGGCCTTTAATCAAGCGCAGAGTGCCCTCTTTCTACTAGGAATGTTAATCGCAAAGGTAGGGGCAGCCCAAGTGACGAAACAGCATGAATCCTCTCCGCTTCCACAGGTTAGTATCAGCAATAAACCCATTCTGAATAAGATTAATTTCCATGGGATGAATCGAGTAAAGTTGCAGATGCTGTCCAACGATGTTTTTGAGAAACTACGCCAATATAAACGGTTAAATGCAACGAATGAGTTAATCTATGCTGAACATAAGCGACTCTTTGATGAAGCTTTGCCTGCTTGGTCACTCTCTGATCGAGAGAATGTCTTCTATCTTTTATCCGGTTATGCATTTGGGACGAAAACCTTACTAAATAAGGGCAAGGTAAAGGGGGAAATAAGTGATGAACAACAGTGATCTTCTTTTTCTCTATGACGCGAAATTAACTAATCCTAATGGTGATGTGGATGATGAAAATCGCCCACGGATGGATTATGAGCGCTCCATTAACTTAGTCAGCGATGTTCGCTTGAAGCGGTATCTCCGTGACTACTATGAGCAGAAAGGGTACCCTATTTTTGTTGGCAAAGTAGATGGTGAGACGGTGAATGCCACCGAACGAATTAAACGGCTATTTGATAATAAAGAGGGGAAGGTAAATCTTAATAAATTGACGCAGGATGAACAAGCTTGGATGTTAGATCAATTAATCGATGTTCGCTTGTTCGGTGCCACCATGCCGATCAAATCCCTTGAGAGTAAAGGAAGTTCCTTGACATTCACAGGACCAGTCCAATTCAACTGGGGTTACTCCTTGAATAAGGTGAATCTCGTTGAATCAGCGAGTATTACTTCTCATTTTGGCTCCGATGATCGGAATGATGGCGGTGCGATCGGTAAGGATTACCGTGTTTACTACTCTTTTTTAGCGTTTCATGGAATTGTAAGCGGTTATCGCGCTCAACATACGCGCCTATCTGAGTCAGATTTACAGGCATTAGACGAAGCGATAGTTAAAGCGATTCCTCTCAATGCGACAAGGAGTAAGGTGGGACAATATCCACGGTTATACTTACGGGTTGAATATACAACACCCGACTTTTTAATCGGCGATTTACGTGACTTGGTGGAATTGGAGACAACTGAAGGATTACGGAGTATTACAGAAGTGAAGTTACATATTGAACCCCTCGTTCAAAAGTTACAAGCACACGAACAAGAGATTAAGACACTTCATGTATGGCAGGATTCCAATTTAAATCTGATAAGCGGTGAGAAAGTTGCTCCATTGAAGGAGCTTTTACCAGATTCACTACAATCCAAGCTTTCCTTTTTACGATAAGGGATGATCACAATGAAACTACTCGTATTTGATTGGATCGGGAAAATGGCCCATTTTCGTAAGCTGGATACCAATTCTTCCTCATTATCATATGCTTTTCCAAGTCGTACAACCATTGCAGGCATGATCGCGGGTGTTCTCGGTTATGAAAAAGAAAGTTACTATGAACTGTTTTCTCCAGATCATTGTCATATCGCTGTATCCATCCAAACACCCATTCGTAAAATGACACAAACCGTTAACTATCTCTTCGTAAAATCAGTAAAATCAGATGTAAATGGTGTCAAAGGACATACACAAATTCCTGTTGAATTTGTGTTACCAGGATTGGGTTATAATCAACTGGTGTATCGGCTTTATTTTTGGCATGAGGATCAAGTCATCTCTGAACGTTTGAAAGACAAATTACTAAAAAAGGCGTCGGTCTATCCACCATACATGGGGATTAGTGAGTTATTGAGTACACTTCAGTTTGTCGAAGAAGTTCCTGCTCAGGTGCAGCAGGCGAAGCAGGAGAAGGTGAGATTTTCTACTGTGATTCCTATTCATGCGATCCAAGCGCGGTCGCTGGAAATCAATCCTTCCTTACGATTTGTTAAGGAATGGATGACACGATCCTTTAATCAAGAGCGCGCGATTGTTGAAACGGAACGCTATTTAATGGAAGTGGAGAATCGAATCACAGTGGTACCAACAATACCTTACTATACGGTGAAATATACCGATCAATCGGTGGATAATTTGATCATGATGTAAAAAGCAGCGGCAGATTTGCCGCTGCTTTTATGGAGGAGCGTGATCGTTCATGTATCTGTCCCATAATGATCCTGAAAAGGAGCTTCGTATTCATCTACAAGAAGTGTTTGATCAGACTCATTTAGTCTATAAAAACCTTCCTGTAAGTCTACCCTATCGTTCTGAACTCGAATTGATTAGTCGAGTGGCTGCACTAACTCATGATTTCGGGAAGTACACATCATATTTTCAAACCTATTTAAGCGAACAAGAAGACCAAAATAAGCTTCAACATCATTCATTTATTTCTGCCCTGTTTGGTGCGTTTATCCTATCTCGTTTACTACAAAATGAAAAAACGAAACTACCTTATGCTCCGCTATTGGTCTATGTTGTGATCTTACATCATCATGGGAATTTGCGAATCGTTGGCGATGATGTAGTTTCGAAGCGTTCGATTTTAGATGATGATGTCACAGCTATATTAAAGCCACGAGTACGGATTTTAGAAGCACAAATCGAAGATCTTCAAGTGCATAGCCAGGTGATTCTTGATGATTATCAAGGACTGCTAGCATTGTTAGGAATTGAGAGTAAGACGATTCTACAGGAATTTGCTGAGGATTGGGTAGCAGTGATGGATGAATTGAACAGAGAACACTATCTACTGAAGAAGGGTGCTAAAAAAGGCGATCCCATCATTCAAGATAGTTACTATTATCTGCTACTGCTCTACTCCATTTTATTGCAGGCGGATAAATATTCAGCTGCCAATATCCCCTTACCAGCACGCTTAGAGATCCCAGCTACATTGGTGGATGAATATCGCGAGCATACCTTTGATACAGCAATACGAGTAGGGACGAATGGCTGGAGAAATCGTATCTATGATACGGTGATGAAGAAGCTCGAAGCACAGCCATCTCTGCTTGATTCTCATGATCTTTTTACGTTGACTGCTCCAACAGGTTCAGGAAAAACCTTCCTTTCCCTTGCGGTTGCTTGTAAATGGCGGAATGAGTTGCAAGCGAAAT
Organism: Rubeoparvulum massiliense; assembly: GCF_001049895.1. Taxonomy (GTDB): domain Bacteria; phylum Bacillota; class Bacilli; order Rubeoparvulales; family Rubeoparvulaceae; genus Rubeoparvulum; species Rubeoparvulum massiliense. The sequence continues at coordinate 590,279 of NZ_CVPE01000006.1, read as the reverse complement.
ATGGTTATCTTCCACGGATCATCTATGCGCTACCGTTCACTAGTATCATCGACCAGAATGAACAAGAAATTATCAAGTTGTTAGAGCAATTACATGACTTTGAAGCCAATCGTCATCGCTATGTGATGAAGCATCACCATCTGTCAACGATTCAGTATCGACAAGAGCATGAAGATTTACCTTTAAATCAAGCCTTTCTCTTAACAGAAAGTTGGGAGTCGGAAATGATTATCACAACATTTATCCAACTTTTCTATACATTGATTGGTTATGAAAATAAGGTATTAAAGAAATTTCATCAGATTGCAGGTAGTATTGTGATCTTAGATGAGATTCAGAATATTCCTGTTGAATATTGGCCATTATTACGTAGTGTTCTTTCACAAATGGGTCGATTATTTGGCTGTAAATTCATTTTGTTGACAGCGACACAACCTTTGATCTTCGAAACAGGAGAGACCGTAGAACTACTTGAAGATGATCAGGTTGCAGCTATTGACTTTTTTCAAGAAGTCGAACGGGTTTCGCTTACATTGGTTACAGATGATGTCCATCCCTATTATGAGGTGGATGAATGGGTTCAATTATTGATGGACCAGTTTCAAGATGGAAAGAATTACTTAGCCATCTTCAATACAATTGCCAGTTCCATTCAAGTGTATAACAAATTGAAAAGCTGGTTAGATGAGCGAGATTACCAAGTCTATTATCTATCTACCAATATCATCCCGTTAGAGAGAAAGAAGCGGATCCAACAGATTAACGATGCATTGAAAAAAAGGGAGGAGAAATCCACGAAGGTGATGGTGATTTCCACGCAAGTGGTGGAAGCAGGGGTGGATTTCGATTTTGATATCGTGTATCGCGACCTAGGTCCCATTGATTCGATTATTCAAGCAGCGGGTCGTTGTAATCGACATGGGAAGCTGAATCGCCAGGGCGAACTTGGCGAGGTTCGAGTCACTCCTATTGCGAGAAATGGTAAACTAGAGTCAATTTTGGTTTATCGGGGTATCCATACCCATATTGCAAAATCCATCTTACCTACGGATACGGTTTCTGAGCACCAGTTCATTCAGCTTATTCAGCAGTATTATACACAATTACGTTTGCAGAAGCAGAGTGATGATTCAGCAGAGATTTTAGATGCGATGTTACATTTGCGTTTTCATCAGCAGGATAAGACAAGTCAGTCACTGGTGTCGGATTTTTGCCTCATCCCTGAAAACACCATGATGGTGGACACATTTGTGGAGGTCGATGAAGAAGCAAAAATAATCTGGCAAAGGTATCTGACGGACGTTATCTATGAAACCGATTATAAAAAGCGTTTTATGAATCGGATTCAAATTAAAAATCGTTTACGCCAATATGTGATCTCTGTTCCACTTCGTCTTGTTCGCAATCTTGTCGATGATGAGTTTTCACGGACGAGAATGATTCATCTTCGGCATGATTATCTTGACCAATACTATCAGGCTGATGTGGGGATTATTCGAAGTCAAGAGGATGTGGGAGCATGGGCATTATGATGGACGTATCGGGAACGGATATCTGGTATTACTTTATTTGTCCCAGGGAAGTGTGGCTCTTGAAGCATCAAATCGCATCCGATCAAGAGGATGAGAATGTGGAGATCGGTCGTTTTCTTGCTGAACATCGCTACCAGCGGAATAAAAAGGAGATTTTAATCGGAAATATTAAGGTAGATCGTCTTCGCAAAGAAGGAGAGACATTATATATCGGTGAGGTGAAGAAGTCATCACGCTATAAAAAGAGTGCGTATTATCAATTATTCCATTACATTGATACATTAAAGAAGATGGGGGTCGAAGCCAAGGGTGAGTTACTCTTTCCACAAGAGAAAAAGGTTGAAAGAGTGGAATGGAATGAAGAAGATAAACGTGTATTAGAGGAAGCGATCCAAAATATTTTAAAGATATTTTATTTACCGACACCACCCCCAGCAAAGAAGATCAGTTTTTGCCGTCAATGTGCCTACCGTGAATACTGTTATGCGGAGGAAGTGGAATCATGAAAAAAACCTTATATTTTTTCAATAATGGTGAGTTGGTCCGTCAAGATAACACCATTCGATTTGAAACCAACGAAGGCAAGCGTGTTCTTCCGATTGAGGATATCAATGATATCTATATTTTTGGTGAAGTAAATATGACCAAGAAGTTTTTAGAATTGATGTCACAAAAGGAGGTTTGCATCCACTTTTATAATTATTATGGTTATTATACGGGGACTTTTTACCCCCGAGAACATTTGAATTCAGGTCATGTGATATTGAAACAGGCAGAGACCTATTTGGATGATCAAAGACGCTTACACTTGGCACGAAAGTTTGTTGAAGGTTCGATCATTCAGATGACCCAGGTATTAAAATATTATCAAAGTCGGGTAAAGCAGGATCGGGAGCAGGTTAAAGAGACGATTCAGTCTTTACAATCGATTCAGGAGCGCTTAAAAGAATGGGATACCATCAATGATCTGATGGCCTTAGAAGGGAATGCACGGGAATCCTATTATGCAATGTTTGATCCGATTTTGAATTTTAATCCGGATTTTATATTTGAAAAACGTTCTAGACGTCCTCCTTTAAATCGCTTAAATGCAATGATCAGCTTTGGAAATTCCATATGCTATACTATTGTGCTAAGCGAAATCTATAAGACCTATTTAGATCCACGAATTGGTTTTCTCCATGCGACCAACTTTCGTCGCTTCTCATTAAATTTAGATGTGGCAGAGATTTTTAAACCATTGCTAGTAGATCGCCTTATCTTTACATTAATTAATAAGCGAATGCTAACGAAGAAGGACTTTGACGGGCATTTAGAAGGGATCATTTTGTCAGAGAGCGGTCGCCGGAAGTTCATTCAGGAATTTGATCAGAGATTGAAAACAACAATTCAACATCGTCAGCTTGGAAGAGCAATTTCCTATCGTCGGTTAATTCGACTGGAGTTGTATAAGGTTCAGAAGCAAATTCTAGGTGAAAAAGAGTATCAGCCCTATTCTTCACGATGGTAGGAGGGGAGAGCGATGTTCGTTATTTTGGTCTATGATTTTGAGCAGAAACGTGTTGCTAAAGCTTTGAAAATTGCTAGGAAGTATTTATACTGGGTACAGAACTCAGTACTTGAGGGTGAAATCTCACAAGCCAATTATGTTAAATTAAAAATGGAGCTAGAAAATCTGATGGATCCAGAATATGATTCTGTGATTATCTATACCTTTCGGACGAAGAAATATTCAGATCGGATTGAAATGGGTCTGAGAAAAGGTGGAGAAGATAATATTCTTTGAAGAGGATGTGGAGAATGCGTTTAAAGATCACTTTTCGACCACAACATGGTCAACTCACATTGCCAATTCATTATCACGAAATTGTTCAAGGGTTCTTTTATCGTTCAATTCAGGATTTTGATTTAGCACATTTTTTGCATGAGATTGGTTTTGTTTATGAAAAACGGGTTTATAAACTCTTTACCTTTAGTCGTTTAGAAGGTTCCTATCGCATTTTAAAAAAGGAGAAACAGATTCAATTTTTAGAGCGTGTGGAGCTATCGATCTCTTGTGTAGTTAATGAACTGATTGAAGACTTATCCAATCGCTTTGTATTAGGACAAAATCTTCAGCTATGGGGTCAGCCTATCATTATTGAGGAAGTAGCGACGAGTCAGCTAACGGCGTTGGAACAAGACAAATACGAAATTAGAATGCTGTCACCTTTAACCATCTATAGTACCTTTGAGAATGTAGAAGGTGTTCAGAAGACTCAATTTATCTCACCTTTTGATAGTCACTTTTCAGATATGATTGAACAGAATTTTTATAAAAAATATATGGCCTATTACCATCGCCAACCTGATGGGAGAATGAAAATCACACCACAGAAGGTGACCATGAAGGATCGTGTTGTAACAAAGTATAAGAATTTGTATTTAACAGGCTGGATGGGGCAGTATACGATTGAGAGTTCATTCGATACATTACAATTCTTATATGATGTGGGGATAGGTGCTAAAAACCCTCAAGGATTCGGTATGTTTGAGATTCTTTAATACCTTTTCACCTTGTCGTCGATCGGGAGTAGCGTAGTAAACCCCGGAGATCGACGACATTGTATTTTATTAGTAAAATCGAGATAAAACCAAGCATATCAAGGGTTAGCATGATTATGTATTTCGCGTTGGGTTGCTTTCAAAGGAAGAATTGACTATATTGTATTTGAAGAGAATGTTGATTTATTAGGGTTTTTCATGGGTTTGTATCGTAACTATGAGGAATTGAAACCCTCTGCAAGTACTTGATCCTTATCGCCAACGATGAGTTTGTATCGTAACTATGAGGAATTGAAACGTTGGCTCATCAAGAGTGGAGAAAATCTACTAGAAGCGTTTGTATCGTAACTATGAGGAATTGAAACCTATTCACTGATAAACGGTATATGAATAGACAAACCTGTTTGTATCGTAACTATGAGGAATTGAAACGCAAATCGAAGAACCCACCTAACACCGTACCAAATCAAGTTTGTATCGTAACTATGAGGAATTGAAACACATTAGCTTGCACCTCCAAAGAATTTTCTGGTGCCGTTTGTATCGTAACTATGAGGAATTGAAACATCGCAAAAAGCATGGAAAAAGGATGGTTCGGAAGCGTTTGTATCGTAACTATGAGGAATTGAAACTCTTCCAGCATTTCTACCTTTGTTCGAATGAACTCTTCTGAGTTTGTATCGTAACTATGAGGAATTGAAACTAGGGATGGTGAAGGGTATGTCTGCGATTGCATAAACGGTTTGTATCGTAACTATGAGGAATTGAAACACAGAGCTAAGCGCGAACGCGCTCGTCAAGGAAGAACGTTTGTATCGTAACTATGAGGAATTGAAACAGAACTACGATACTGCCTAACTCCACATCGTATTTTGGTTTGTATCGTAACTATGAGGAATTGAAACCTCGCTTTTCGCTCCCTAACAAGGGAGTCGTCTATATCAGTTTGTATCGTAACTATGAGGAATTGAAACCGGTGGGAAAGGGGGTGAGTAATGAATGAAAATCGAGGTTTGTATCGTAACTATGAGGAATTGAAACGGTGTTACGGTGGAGACACCAACCGGGGCACAAAGTAAGTTTGTATCGTAACTATGAGGAATTGAAACATATAACTATCCAAGTATTGCAACCGTCCTTGCAGCGTTTGTATCGTAACTATGAGGAATTGAAACTAGAGGTAGCATATCCAATACCATATCCAAAAACATGTTTGTATCGTAACTATGAGGAATTGAAACAAGTTGGGGAAGGAGACCTATGGGACCATGCCCATTGGTTTGTATCGTAACTATGAGGAATTGAAACTGACCTCCCATAAGGTCATGGGCGGAAGCGGAAGCGGTTTGTATCGTAACTATGAGGAATTGAAACTTCATGGTCAGAAATTGACCACCCCCCCGGTCAGAAGTTTGTATCGTAACTATGAGGAATTGAAACAAGTCGTATCGTATCTGCTGTATGTGGCTACTGTGATGGTTTGTATCGTAACTATGAGGAATTGAAACAAGCTATTAAATGTGCCTTGTCCATTGGATTAATTGTGTTTGTATCGTAACTATGAGGAATTGAAACATAGCAACTTCTGTTTTACCGATCCCCCCCCGAAAAAGTTTGTATCGTAACTATGAGGAATTGAAACGGTGTATTTTCCGCAGTGTGGGGAGTAAGGAAGTTGAAGTTTGTATCGTAATTATGAGGAATTGAAACAGAATTGTCTTTAGCTTGTTCATAGGTGAAATTGCTGTTTGTATCGTAACTATGAAGCTTACTTTGCAACAATAGTAGTACAATATCTGGCAATCTCATCCTCTTTACAACAAACAAAATTTTAATAATCGTATTGCATGAGACGCCGGATAAGCAGGAATTACTTGTGGCGTTATCTTGTGACATTGAAAAGTGAACACTCCAGGGTCAGGTCTTTAACACTTTAAGATCAGGTTGCGCTTGAAGCTATGACTTCCAAGATAGAGTGCTTCCTCTCACTCTCACACTGAAAGCATCTATTTCATAGGGAGCAGGTAATAATGAAATGAATTGACAATCTGTCAGTTAAACGATATGCTCCTTATTAGGAGGGGAGATCGTATGCGTGATGTGAAAGATCCGGAGGTTCGCAGAGCAGAAATTATGGAAGCAGCACTCCGATTGTTTGCAGAAAAAGGTTTTTTGAACACGACAACACAGGATATTATTGATGAAGTAAAAATATCTCGTGGTTTACTCTATTACCATTTCGAAAACAAGGAGGATATTCTATACTGCTTAGTTGAAAAATATTCAGAACCTTTGCTCCGTCGTTTATCAGCCATTTCATATGACGAAGAGAAATCTGCACTTGAAAAAGTTCGTTCTTTCATTGATGCTACAATGATTTCACCGGATACCATTACAAAAGAAATGATTGAGTTGCAAAAGAATGTTGACCTTGAACAGAATCACTACATGATGGATCGCTTCTCACATAGATTCTCCAATATGGTTACATCTTACTTTTCGCATATCATTGAGCAAGGTATTGCAGAAGGTGTTTTTCATGTAACATATCCACTGGAAACAGCAGCCTTTTTAATGACAGGCTATGTCTTTGTAGCCAATGATGTTAAGGCTTTGCCTATGGAAATTGAACAACTTATTCAATATGTAACCGCTTATAAGGAATTATTGGAACGTGTATTAGGTGTAGAAACACCAATTTTTACGAATAGATAAACCAATGAACAGCATGTCATTGTGTATTCTTATCTCTTAAACTGACAACTTGTCAATTCAGCTGAACATCGGAAAGAAGTCTCCCACTTCTAAGTGTTAGCATGGGTGGAGAATTGTTCATGAAATGTTTTAGACGATAGTCTGGACTATCGTAATTTTTATACTATTTAACTGACATTATGTCAGTAAAGGAGGAGTATGGATGTTAGAAATAAAAAACCTTACGAAAGTTTACAACGGTACAAAAAAGGCGGTTGACAATCTAAGTATTTCGATCAAGGCTGGCGATATTTTTGGCTTTATCGGAGCAAACGGTTCTGGAAAAACATCAACGATCAAAGCAGTAGTTGGAATCCATGACTTTGAAGGTGGAGAAATTTTCATTGATGGTCATTCCATCAAAAAGGAGCCGATCGCTTGTAAATCCTTGCTCGCCTATATCCCTGATAATCCCGACTTATACGAACACCTAACGGGGTATCAATACATCAACTTTATTGCTGATCTGTATGATGTCTCAACTTCTGAGCGGAAATCGAGAATTCAGAAATATGGAGATCTTTTTGAAATGACCCCTAGCCTGCGTCATATCATTTCTTCCTACTCGCATGGTATGAAGCAACGGACCGCAATTATTGCAGCCATGACGCATTCTCCAAAGCTCTTAATATTGGACGAACCTTTTGTCGGACTTGATCCGAAAGGTGCTTTTACGCTGAAACAGATTATGCAAGAATGTGTGTCTAGCGGAGGAGCGATCTTTTTTTCCACTCATATTCTTGATGTTGCAGAAAAGCTTTGCAATAAGATTGCGATTATCAAGGAAGGGAAGCTGATCGCTAGTGGGCTTACAGAGAATGTGAAAGGGAATCGCTCCTTGGAAGCATTCTTTATGGAGGTGCAGGAAGCATGAGTATAACAGGACTCTTGTTGAGGACGCAATTACTTAATTATTTTTCCGCCAATGAGATATTAGAACCAGAGAGCAAGAAAAGGAATACGGCTGTCATTGTCGGATTGGGCGTTTTGACAATGGTACTGTTCCTTTGTACTTATAACATACTGACTGCAACTACATTGGTTCAGATGGGAGAGGAGAAGCTAATTCCAGCCTATATGGTTGCCATATCCAGCTTCCTCATCTTACTTCTGACCATGTTCCGCTCCAATGGCATTCTCTTTGGTAGCAAGGATTATGATATGCTATCCGCGCTTCCGATTAAGGCTAGCGACATTATCAGTAGTAAGTTTTTGTTTATGTATCTCCTAAACCTTGTTATTTCTTTTGTCTTTATGGTGCCAGGGGGAATTGTTTGGATACTAAACTCTCCACTGAATATTCCACATCTGCTTCTCTATTTCATCGCCGTATTCTTTGTTCCCCTTATTCCCATGTCGATTGCGGCGGTGATAGGAGTGCTGATCGTTGTTGTTTCATCAAGGTTCAAAAAGAAGACCCTATTCTCTTTGATATTCTCGTTCGTAGCCCTCGGAATGGTTGGATATTTTGGATTCTCTAGCATGCAATCGGGACATGAGCCTGGCAATCTTGGTTCAATGCTCGCAGGGCAAATAAGCAGTATGTACCCTTTATCAAAATGGTTTCTTTCAAATGCGAATCAGCATATGCTGATTAGTATGGGCAGCTTTATCATTATATCTACAATCACCTTTTTCATTTTTATCAAAGTAATCGGAGCGAAGTATGGCCGAATCAATTTTTTCGTCACTTCCAGCGTACAACACACTGTCAGAAGGAAAGAAAGTCTAAAACAGCGCTCAAGCCTTCAAGCGTTATATCAAAAAGAGTGGGGACGCTTTTTCAGTTCATATATGTATGTATTGAACACTGGGCTTGGTGTAGTTATGTTGTGTGTTTTCAGCATCTTATTGCTTCTTATATCTCCTGAAGAATTGGGCGAATATACTGGCATGGAGGATATGAACAGATTTCTTGGGCAGTATGCGCCAATTATGGTTAGTATGTTGCTGTCATTGAGCAACCCAGCTGCATCCTCCATTTCTTTAGAAGGAAAAAACATCTGGATTTTGCAAAGCTCCCCAGTATCAGTGAAAACCATTTTGAACAGTAAACTTGCCGTCAATCTCACTTTACATGGTTTCGCCTATATCATTGCCGTTCTGTCAATAACAGCACGCATAAAAATGGAAGCATGGCAGATGATAAGCTTGCTATTCGTACCAATAGCCTATTCACTCTTTACCATAGTGATTGGCATTTTCTTGAACCTAAGGTACCCCAATTATGAATGGGACAATGAAATGATGGTTGTCAAACAGAGCATCCCTGTCATTGCATCTAGTCTACTCTGTATGATTGCTGTAGCTGTTCCAGTAATGCTCAATTGGTTTCTAGCTTTCCCACTCATGCCAACGCTTTGGGTTTCTTCTGTAATTCTTCTTATTATAGCAGGTCGCTTATATCACAAGGTCTGCACAGCCAATTTTTTCTAAACGGATTATTAAGTCTGGTAATAAGAATGACTAAGGCTCAAGGGGAAGCTGATATGGATATGATTGAAAATAAGTTTTTCGTAATAATAAAGAAGAAGAGCAATAAATTTCTTACATCGATATCAATGGTTACAAGAGCATAAGCATCAATGATATGTTTGCTGATGATTTATCCCACAAAGTAAGGAAATTAGCGTACATTCTACTTTAATATGAAACTAAAGATTATTTGACACCATGTCGTCGATCGGGAGTAGCGTAGTAAACCCTAGAGATCGACGACATTGAATTTTTAATTATAATTTAGAAAAAACCAAGCGTAACAAGGTGTAGCGCATTTTTGTTATTATATCTAGGTTGCTTGCAAAGGGAAGATTGACTATATTGTATTTGAGGAGAATCTTGATTTATCAGGGCTTTTATGGGTTTGTATCGTAACTATGAGGAATTGAAACGGAAAAAAACGATACAGTTTTTTGGATAAGGATACAGTTTGTATCGTAACTATGAGGAATTGAAACTCTTTCAAAAACTGGTATACCTTGTGTGGTGTCCCTTGTTTGTATCGTAACTATGAGGAATTGAAACTATCTAAGGGCTGTCCACATTTCTCGCAACGGCCATCGTTTGTATCGTAACTATGAGGAATTGAAACTTCCTAATCTACTTGTACAAGATACTCGTATATTTTGTTTGTATCGTAACTATGAGGAATTGAAACACGTGATCATAGGGGCTGAGACTTCTGGTTTGTCTAGTTTGTATCGTAACTATGAGAAATTGAAACAGGAGATGGCGGTCAAATACCAGGTGAGTGCATCGTGGTTTGTATCGTAACTATGAGGAATTGAAACTCAAGTAGAATCGAGAATCCCAGACCGATTTGCTTTAGTTTGTATCGTAACTATAAGGTACTCAAATCCTACTTATCTATCAGTTCATTCTAATCTAATAAAAAACGTCTTCGATTCAATTGTAAGCCTACGCGCTTTGAATGAATGGGCAGATCCATAATTAATTACTTTTGTGAACCAGGTTTGTATAATGTGCCAAAGAGACATTCAGGACAGTATGCTGGTGGATTGACAATTTCCACTTTAAGCATCATATCGATTTCATTTTCTTGTGGTGGTTCTGTTACTATAAAGTCGGGTAGAAATAATAAGCCGTTCAGGTTATTTAGCCTTTCTTAGATAACGTTTGAATTTTGAATGTTGCAAAAATTGTGTTAGAATTTTTCTCTTATGAATCCATATTTCCTCAATGTCCTTTTACTTGAATAAGAACGCGATTAGCTAATTACTCTGACCCTGTTTTCGATTAAACATTAAAGGTATAAATAAATATAACGCATATGCAAAAGACATCCATGTTGTAAAAGCAATAACCTGTGATTCATCTAATTTTGGAAAAACCATATGGTGATTAGATATAGAAAATGTGTCCAACGCTAAACCAATAATAGTACCAATTACCCCGAACTTTAATGGTGCATTGTTTGTTTTATCGAATAATAAATACATATATGTAACACCCCACAGTAAAACTGCTGTTCCAACTAATAATAAGAAAATGCTGAAAACAAACTCATTTGTAACTGGACTGAAGAGAACGTATTCCCCAAAAAGCCTAAAAAATAATGTGGCAAAGAACCACACTAAAACACCCCATATTGCCGTGAATAAATAACCTTTCATTATTCGCTCACCTTACTTTTCAAATTATTAAGGGCGCTAACGAATTGCTCAAATTCCTTGTATGTTTTTTCAATTGGAAAATCTTTTTGTAATAATGCCTGTAATGCCAATCCGTCAACAAGAGCATTTAAGAAAATTCCCCATGTCTCAAGTGAAACTCCTTCTATCGGTGATTCTGTCCACAATTTAGTTAAATTACCAGTTAGAGCCTTGTTTTCTATCATAATAATTTCGCTAAGTTTACCTTTGATTTTTTCATTATTAAAACTTGAAGCAACTAATGAGAAAAATAATTTATGAAAATACGAATCATATGAACAACGACTTTTAGCAGATGCAAGAGCTTGCTCAATCACAGCTTCATTACTTTGAGATATTTCGTGCCAACTTGATTCACAAATATCTTGCACAATATCGACTAACAACTGTTCCTTCGTTCTAAAATGGTAATAGATTGTACCTTGTGTAACTCCTGCCGTTTCAGCCACTGCTCTTAATGTGAATTTTTCAATACCTTTATCAACCAAACACTTTTTTGCACATTTAATTAAATCGCCCTTACTTATCACATTTGGTTTTGCCATTTTTTCACCGCCATTTAGTTATTTGACTAACTAACTATATATTAACATATAGAAAAAATATTACAATCATTTTCTCATTAAAATCCCTATTCCACCAAATATTATGATGTGTTGTTAAAGTGTTATTGAGTTATTCAAACAGTATTTCCACTATATATTCCGAAGATCGGAAAAGGAAAAAAGATAGAGTATCGTGATTAAATAAGAAAGCATATAGCTAAACAGGATGGTAGCAAAGACGGGGTAATTATTCTGAAATATTATGGGTAAAAAAATGATTTCATAAACACTTTTATTGATTCACTGTAAATACGCCCCGTTATTTAAGGGCATAATACCACTTCTCTTATTCGTTTTTAACAGCATTTTCCTCACCCTATAATCAACCGCTCCTCTGGATAATGATAAGAACGGGGCTTCTCGTGGGCGAAGAAGAGGAGGAAGGAGACGATACCGATCCGTCCGATGAACATGGTGATGATGAGCAGAATCTTGCTCAATGGGGCTAGTTCAGCCGTAATTCCCATGCTTAAGCCGGTGGTACCAAAGGCGGAGGTCACTTCAAAGATCACCTCTACGAGGGAATGCTGATGAAGCTCGATGCTATCCACCAGAATGATCATGGTACCAGTAAGAATGATGGCAGTAGCGAAGACGACAAAGCTCTTGATGATATCATCATGGGCGATGCGCCGTCCAAAGATATTGATCTCCCGCTCACCACGAGCATATTGTAAGATCGTTAGGAGGATCACAAAGAGTGTAGTGGTACGAATCCCACCGCCGACACTAGAAGGGCTAGCTCCAATAAACATGAGGATGGATAGGAAAAAGAGTGTCGACGTGGAGAACTGAGAGACATCACTGATAGAGAACCCTGCGTTACGCGCTGTGACAGAATAGAATAAGGAATCATAGAGTGCCTTCCAACTGCTTACGTCTGCGAAGATGTGAGTTCGTTCTAATAAAAAGATGCTTATTGCACCGATAATCATAATGGTAGTAAAGACGAGGGTAGTTACCTTCGTATATAATGAGAAACGGAAATGATGACGATGCTCTGAAGTGAGATACGCCTTCAGCTCTAATAAGACTGGAAAGCCGAGTCCACCCATGACAATTAAGAGCATGGTCAGGGCTGTAAAGAAGGAATCACTTCGAAAATTAATTAAGGAGCTATTCCCAAAGATATCAAAGCCTGTATTGGTAAAGGCAGAGATTCCATGGAAAATCCCATGAAAGTAGGCGCCATACCATGCCTCATAGGGGTTTTTCAACCAGAGATATGTGCCGAAGATGAGTCCAGCCACCAATTCAATGGTCAGAGAGAAGAAAAGGACAAACCGCATTACTCGTACTAACCCAGCTAGATCATTCCGATTATGGTCGATCATCATCAATTTGCGCTCTCTGAGCCCGATCTTCTCACCGAGGAGTAACCAGATGAAGGTGCCCAGCGTCATCAAGCCGATCCCTCCGAATTGAATAAGAACCATGATGATTAGCACGCCAAATGGGGTAAAGGTATCAGCAATGGTGACGGTGGTGAGTCCTGTTACACTAATGGCACTCATGGAAGTAAATAATGCATCCAACCAAGAGAGGTGGATGCCTGATTCAATGGCGAAGGGAAGTTTCAAGAGCAGGGTACCTAAGATTGTTGCCACAAAATAGCTTATTACGATGACTTGGTAGGATGAAAATCGGATTTTACCACGGATGTCACGCATAAAAATAACCCTCTTCCCTTTGAAGAATATGTAGTTATGAAACACTGCGTTTCCGTTTCACAATGATGTAGACGATATAAATAACGACCAGCACTAAAGCGATAAGGATGGAGACCCAATCCATATTGGCTTTAATAAAGTCGATTCCCGCTTGTCCAAAGTAATAGATCATGACACCACTAAACATGAAGCGTGCACCCCGCCCGATAGCGGACCAGAAAAGTAAGGAGAAAAGACGGATCTCAAATACTCCTGCAGCGATAGTAAAGACCTTATAGGGAATGGGTGTAACCGCTGCAATCAGGATGGCTACGGCACCATACTTCTGGAACAATTCCTCAACACGGTTGACTGTGGCTTCCTTAAAGAAGCGATGAAGTAAGGGACGGCCAGCCCATTTCCCAATATAGAAGCCCAAAATACTGCCGAGCACACTACCGATGGTTACCACCAAACCGTACCAGAGAGCCTTCTCCATATGAAGTAAGGAGAGGGCGATCTGAAATACATCGGGAGGAATGGGGAAGAAAGAAGACTCCATGAAGGCGATGATAAATAATCCCCATGAGCCTACATCAACAAGCCAGTTGGTAATTGAATCAATCATATCGGTTAGCATTAGTAATCTCCTTTGAAAATATTCCACAGATTTAGATTCTTACAATGATAGTAAGAAGTGAACTGGTTGACAGGTGTGGGATATGGTATAATCGTCAACAGGTTTCTACTTATTATAGCTTGATATCTTTTAATTGGAAACAGGTGAAACGATGTCATCCTTCTTTCATTTTGATCTTGAATCCTTATTATTTCGTGTTGTAGCCTTTACGCTTGCCTTCACCATTCATGAATGGGCTCATGCGTTTGTAGCAACACGTCTTGGTGATCGCACTGCCTTGATGGCGGGTCGATTGACCTTGAACCCCATTGCCCATGTGGATCCCTTGGGGTTGTTGATGATCCTTTTTGGCCCTTTCGGTTGGGCGAAGCCTGTACCAACCAATCCCAGTCGATTTCGCGGTAATATCCGCCGAGGCATCCTCCTGGTTTCCCTTGCAGGTCCCATCTCCAATCTGATCCTGGCTATCCTCTTTGCCATTATTTTTTCGCAAACATCTATGAGCACGTGGATCATAACCTATGGCGATCATTCAATACAAGCTTTATTCACATACATTGTCTGGTATTCCATTATGATCAATACAGCACTCTTCGTATTTAATATGTTGCCTGTCGCTCCCCTTGATGGTTCAAAGGTGTTACATAGCTTATTACCACTACGTTATGATTGGAAATTACAGCACTATCAGCAATATGGACCATTCATCCTGTTACTCATCGTCTTCATCGATCCGCTACGGGAGTTTTTACTGGGGCGGCCACTACTGTGGGTGATGGATTTTGTGATGAAGTTAGGAGGCATGTAGAATGGCTGTCGTTGTGAAGTTATCAGCATTTGAAGGTCCATTAGACTTACTCCTCCATCTCATTGAAAAAGCCGAAGTGGATATCTACGATATCCCCATTGCCCAAATCACGGCACAATATCTTGAGTCCTTAGAGCAGATGCGGGATCTACAATTGGATGTGACCAGTGAGTTTCTGGTCATGGCAGCTACATTACTTGCCATAAAGAGTAAGATGCTCCTTCCGAAGCCTGAGCTTTCCCAGGCTGAAGAGCTTGATGAGACTGGGGACCCTCGGGATGAGCTAGTTCAGCGCTTACTTGAGTATAAAAAATTTAAGGAAGCAGCGCGTCTCCTGCAAGAACGTGAAGGTGAGCGCAGTCAAATTTTCACACGTCCTCCCATGGATCTTTCTCAATGGGTAGATGGGGAGCAACCGAATCCAGTAGCCAATGTGACGGTTTATCACTTACTTGAGGCTTTTCGCAATGTCTTAATGCGGGTGGAAGCACCAGAGCCTGTTGTGGAGATTCAACGGGAAGAGATCTCGGTGCGGGAACGGAGCGAAGAAATATTACAGATGCTTCGCACAGAAGATCATATCCTCTTTTCCCAATTATTTGCCGAGGGTTGTTATCGCTCCCATGTGGTTGTTACCTTTATCTCGCTCTTAGAGCTCATGAAGCTGCAGCAGATTCAATGTAAGCAATCCTATTTATTTTCGGATATTGAAATTCAACTGAATCCCAATTGGAGAGAGGGGAGAGCGTAGATGGAAGTTCAAGAAATCAAAGCGGTGATGGAAGGCTTGCTCTTCGTCAGTGGGGATGAAGGGATGGAAGCGAAGGAGCTCGCCCATATTTTAGAGCTAGAGGAGGAGATGGTTATCGATCTAATCTATGACCTCCAAGCCGATTTTGATCGTGAGGGTCGAGGCTTACAGATCGTCCAGCTCGCCCATACCTTTCAATTGACGACGCGTCCTGATCACTATCCGTATTTCAAGAAGCTGGCAGAGTCGCCCCATACCAGTACACTCTCTCAGGCCGCTTTAGAGACGCTAGCCATCGTCGCCTATCGTCAGCCCATCACCCGTCCAGAGATCGAAGAGATTCGCGGTGTGAAATCAGAGCGAGCCATTCAGACGCTAGTTGCCAAGGAACTGATTGAAGAAGTGGGGCGACAAGAGGGGAGTGGGCGACCCATTCTCTATGGGACCAGCCGTCAGTTCCTCGATTACTTTGGCCTCTCACGATTGGAGGATTTACCACCACTACCCGAGACCATCCTTGATGATGAGCGTTTTGAAGAAGAGAAGGCACGATTATTACAAATGTTAGATGATGATTCAGCAAGCACATCCTCCTAAAAAGGGGGATGTGCTTTTTTTCATACTCAAAGACAAGCTGCATATATATGGAATGTACAAGCAAAGGGGTGGTAAACATGATGTGGGGACGGATCCTTAGGATGGTCATGGTGGTATTGATTCTTAATCTATTTCGTTATAGCATGCTGGAGGTAAAGGCCGTACCAGAACCACCAAGTCATTCTGCAAAAGCAGCGATCTTGTTCGAGCTAACTAGCGGTCGGATTCTCTATGAGGATAATGTAGACGAACAGCGGAGCATCGCTAGTGTAACCAAGGTGATGACCGCAATCATTGCTATTGAGCATGGCAATCTTCAGGATAAGGTAACAACCAGTGAGAATGCCTATGGCATGGAGGGCTCCTCCATTTATCTACGATTGAATGAGAGCTTAACCCTTGAAGATATGCTCTATGGGCTCATGCTAATCTCAGGAAATGATGCAGCGGTAGCCATTGCAGAGCATATCGGTGGCTCTGTGGAGGGCTTTGCCATCCTGATGAATGAGAAAGCCCGTGAGCTAGGAATGCGGGATACACAATTAAGTAACCCCCATGGCTTAGAAGCACCCAATCACTATTCAACGGCACGTGATCTGGCACTTCTGACCAGTTATGCCATGAAGAATGAGACCTTTCGTAAAATTGTGGGTACCGTACGTAAGGAGGCACCCTATGAGGGGGAATCATACAACCGAGTCTGGATTAATAAGAATCGCATGCTCTACCGTTATGATGGAACCATCGGCGTAAAAACTGGTTTTACGACGCAAGCAGGTCGAACTTTAATCACCGCTGCGGAACGGAATGGTCTTCAGTTAGGGGTGGTTACCCTCGCTGATGGAGATGACTGGCGGGATCATGCAGCATTTTATGATTATGGCTTTGCCAACTATCAAATGTATACCTTAGTGGAACCTGAAACCAATCTCTCTCAGCTTTCCATCGAGCAAGGCTTTCTCTTACCAGCAGATGCTAAGATAACCACTACCTTTCGTTATCCTTTACTACCTGAAGAAGAAGGAGCCATCTCCTATCATTTTGTTCCCTTTGATCAAAAGACTAGGGAGGCGAGCTTTGATCAAGTGGGCATTCTTCAGATCAAGCTCCAAGGGAGGAGCGTTGGGCAAATTCCAGTATGGCGTGGAGCGGAAACAGATGCTGCAAGCATCAGTGATGTGAAAGAGAGGAATTGGGTTGATGTATGGTGGCGTTCGTTCTTCCGCGTTTCTTTTGTGACTGTGGGGGGAAAACGATGATCAATCTAATCTGGATGCTATTGATTGTAATCGGTGTGGTAGTTGCTGGAGTGAATGGAAGGATGGAAGAGGTAAATCAAGCGCTATTTGCGGGGGCTCAACAAGGGGTCACATTGAGTTTAACCTTGGCAGGCTTCTTAATCTTTTGGTTAGGGATGATGAAGATCGCAGAGGTGGCTGGGATGATTCAGAAGCTTGGTGCATGGATGCGTCCCTTGCTACATCGGATCTTTCCCTCCATCCCTGCTAATCATCCAGCCATGGGCTATATCGTATCCAATATGACCGCTAATCTCCTTGGCCTTGGTAATGCTGCCACGCCCATGGGGATCAAGGCGATGGAAGCGCTCCAATCCCTCAATAAGGATAAAGAGACAGCCTCACCGGCCATGTGTACACTTGTAGCCATCAATACTGCTAGTTTGACACTTGTGCCGCTTATGGTCATTGGTGTACGTCTCCAATATGGCTCCTTTGCTGCTACTGAAATTGTGGCCCCTGCTATTATTGCCACCACATGCTCAACGCTGGTTGCCATCCTCGTTGATCGGCACTTTCGCAGGAAAAACTGGAGAAGTCCATAGAGGAGGGCTTTGAATGAATCAGGTAATGAACCTCCTTTCTCAGTGGTCCATTCCCCTTCTACTCTCTACCATTCTCCTTCTTGGCTATTGGAAGAAGGTTCCGCTCTTTTCCACATTTATTGAGGGAGCAGGGGAAGGCTTTCGCATGGCGGTGCAGATCATGCCTCCTTTAGTAGGGATGCTGGTTGCCATTCAGATCTTTCGGGCATCTGGGGCAATGGATTTGATTTTAATGCCATTCGTTCCACTCCTTCAGTTTTTTCAGGTTCCTCCCGATGTCTTGCCACTGGCCATCCTTCGACCTCTCTCTGGCTCTGGGTCATTAGCGATGATGACTGATTTGATCGCCCAACATGGTCCAGATTCACTGATCGGCCGTATGGCTTCCGTCATTCAAGGTAGTACAGATACGACGTTATACATCCTAACGGTCTATTTTGGTGCGGTGGGCGTTCGTCATGTTCGCTATGCCCTTCAGGTTGGCTTAATCGCCGATCTTGCAGGTTTCCTCGCTGCGATAACCATCACCATGCTGATGTTTGGATAGAGTACCCCACTGGGTACTCTATTCTTGTGCTGAATCCTTGTTCCATGTATGATGATACGAGAGGTGAGACAGATGGAACGATTACAAAAAGTGATAGCCCATGCTGGCATTGCATCAAGAAGAAAAGCAGAAGAGATGATCCGGCAGGGTCGCGTGAAACTGAATGGAAAAATCGTACTAGAAATGGGTGAACTAGTGGATCCAGACCGTGATGAGATCATGGTGGATGGCAAAGCTATTACGCAGGAAAGACTAGTCACCTTTCTTTTTAATAAACCAAGCGGTGTCGTAACAACCATGGATGATCCTCAGGGGCGCCCATGTGTCTCTCAATTTTTTCAGCAGGTACCTCAGCGTGTCTATCCCATTGGACGGCTGGATTTCGAGACGGAGGGCCTATTGCTTGTTAGTAACGATGGGGATCTGGCCTATCGGGTGATGCATCCTCGTTTTGAATTGGACAAGGTCTATCATGCATTGGTTAAGGGAATACCCTCAGAAGGGAAGCTAGAGCATCTTCGTCGTGGCATCCTGTTAGAAGATGGAATGACAGCACCAGCGCAAGCAGAACTACTCCATGTGGACAAGGTAAAGAGTGAAGCTCTATTATCGTTAACCATTCATGAAGGACGAAATCGTCAGGTGCGCCGGATGTGTAAGGCTATCGGTCATCCAGTGCTCCAGCTAACCCGTGTGAAACTAGGCTTTCTTAGCTTAGAGGGTGTGGAAAAAGGAGCCTATCGTCAGCTCACTCCAGCGGAGATTTCACAGTTAAAAAATCTCTTGGAAGCGCGTTCATAATTTGTTCACACTTTAAAACTGGTCACAATTTATTAAACAATTATAATGGAGGTAGAATGTTAAACCTATTTAGATAATAGAAACCTTATTAATGAGGAGAGAAGGTATGGTTAATAAAACTGCAAGAGCGCTGATACTCATTTTACTGACCATCGCCATTGGATTTACCTTCTATCAATTTTATTTTGCCAAAGAAAAAGGAGTGGCATTAGGGGAGCCTGCTCCTGCTTTTACCTTGATGACCATTGATGGGGAAGCGGTCTCCATTGAAGATTTACAAGGTAAGGGGGTACTTCTCAATTTTTGGGGCTGGTGGTGCGAGCCCTGCGAATTAGAGATGCCCTATCTTAATGAAGCATACCAACAGATGAAGGATGAAGATATCGTCATCGTCGGTGTTCATATTGGGGGTACGCCGTTTGAAATCAAACAGTTTCTCACACAGGTACCTGTGCAGTTTCCCATCCTCCATGATGAGCACCGTGCGGTGACACAATTATACGAAATCGGTCCCATTCCTACCTCTTTTTTAATAGATTCAGATGGAATCGTCATTGACAAATTGGTCACGGTTTATACCAGTGTTGATGATGTAATGCGAGATTTAGAAAGGATTAAGCCGTAAGCTGGAGGTGTATAAGTTGAATCATGAAAGCTCATCCGAGAAATGCGAATGCGGCCACTTTAATCCACCGGGTACTATTCTTTGTGAAGCTTGTGGTAAGCCACTCGTAGCGGAACAGGAGAATGATCAATTCTCCATGGATCTCTTACGTAAGGAGATGCGTTACGAGGGGCGAGCACGTAGGTCTCAGGTACATAAAAGAACTGTGGTAGATCACATTTGGAATTTTTTCTCCTCGGTGAAGATTGCCGTCTATCTCATTATTATCGCACTAGTAGCTTCCATTATTGGAACGATTTTGCCACAGGAGCAGTATCTCAAGCCAGGGCAAGTGGCAGAGACCTTCTATGGTGAAACCTATGGCGTCATCGGTGATATTTACTATTTCTTAGGATTCCATGACTTATATGACTCTTGGTGGTATGTAGCCATTCTTCTGATGATTGGTATCTCATTGATTATTTGTA
Organism: Rubeoparvulum massiliense; assembly: GCF_001049895.1. Lineage (GTDB taxonomy): Bacteria > Bacillota > Bacilli > Rubeoparvulales > Rubeoparvulaceae > Rubeoparvulum > Rubeoparvulum massiliense. The sequence continues at coordinate 569,944 of NZ_CVPE01000006.1, read as the reverse complement.
GTCTGGATCGGATGATTCCGCTCTATAAGGCTTTGAATAAGCAGCGACCACGGCGCCATGTGCTTTTTCTTCAGCGTCAAAGAATTGCAGCATCCTCACCTGTTACTACAGAAGAAGGGTTAGAACTCCTTACGGCTGCGAAGGAGCAATTACGAAAAAAAGGGTATCGGATTCGCGAAGATGAGGGTGCCTTACTCGCAGAGAAGAATCGTTTTAGTCGATGGGGTCCTTATGTGAATCATGTGGGTCTGATCATCTTTTTGGTTGGTGTATTGCTCGGTGTCATTCCTGGCTTCTATTTAGATGAAGGAATGTGGTTACGCAAAGGGGAGGTCAAAGCGATTCCAGGTACCGATTACTATCTTCAGAACAATCAATTTTCCTTGGAATTCTATCAACCTGATGAACTTCCAGAAGAACTACCTAATGTGAATCCGAGTACCATTGCAAAGGCCTATCAGACCGATGCTACGCTCTATTATGCACCGATTCCTGGGGATATGAAGGCGCTACAGCCCGTCATGGAGGAACCTATTGAGGTGAATCACCCGTTAAAATATGAGGATCTCATCATCTATCAAAGTAGCTATCAGCAATATATCGAGGCATATAACCTGGAAATTCTTGATGGTGAAACAGAGCAATCCATCGGCCAGTTTTCACTCTCCTTGTACAATCCACAAGAGGTCATTAAGGTGAATGACCAGGTATCGCTTAAACTACTAAAATATTTTCCTGACTATGTGATTTCCGATGGGATTCCAAAGACGGTGTCCCCATATCCCAATAATCCGCTCTTCATCCTCCAGTTGACCACACCTGACCGACCTGAGGGTGAAGTGATCATGGTAACGAATGAACCCGGTCCTTTTATCAGTTTGATCGATACGCCACGATATGCTATCACTCAGCATAAGCCGGATGTGGAATGGATGACAGGGTTAAAGATTAGAATTGATAAGCGGATTCCCTTCGTAGTGGTTGGTGCTACCCTCGTTATGGTAGGGCTTATTATGGGCTTTTACTGGCAGCATCGGCGGATTTGGTTACAGCTACAGGATGGCCAAATCTATTTAGCAGGTTTCACCAATAAAAATTGGTTTGGTTTCCGTCGGGAAGTAGAGGATCTACTTACGAAAGCGAAGCTACCATTTGATCCATTAAACATTGAACGAGGAGGTAAGCAAGAATGAATGAGACTTTAATCCGCCTTAGCGATAATGCCCTCTTTACCTCATTTCTCCTCTACATGCTTGCCATGTTTAGCTTTCTGTTAAGTGTGACAGCTAGAAAAAAACAAGAGGAAAGAGTAGAGCAACGAGCCAAATGGGCTAAGATAGGCTTTGTGATCACAGTGATCGCTGTGGCTTCTCATTTACTTTATATTATTGTTCGTACCATTGCAGGTGGTCACTTCCCAGTTAGTAATATGTTTGAGTTTATGACGTTTTTATCATTTAGTATCGCTCTTGGGTTCATCATTATCTTTGTCATTTATCGTAAAGCTTTTACAGGAGCCTTTGCTCTTCCTTTGGTGATCATTATTCAAGCCTATGCATCCATGTTCCCATCAGAGATTCCTGTTCTCATACCAGCGCTACAAAGCTATTGGTTACCCATCCATGTAAGCACGGCCGCATTAGGACAAGGGCTATTTGCTGTAGGATGCGCAGCAGGAATCTGGTATTTGATTAGTCAAGTTCCGCAGGATAAGCCCACACGCTCTAATCGTACCTTAGAAGGGGTTCTACTCATTGTATTCATGCTGGTTGGTTATATTATTACAGGTCTCTATTTTAATGCCACAGGCTATGAGGCTAATTTTCAACTGGAGAACGGGGCAACGATGACTTATAACAAACCTGCCCTTGCTGGCCCCTATGATGGTGTTCTGGTCACGGAAGGAGCGATGCAACCTTGGTTCAATATTCCTACATGGATGCAAGGGGTCAAAGCAGCTGTGAAATTTAATACCATTGTTTGGTCATTTCTCAGCGGGATTATTCTCTATCTTCTTCTCCGGCTCATTGCGCGGAAACGCTTAGGAGCAGTCATGCGACAATGGATGCTTAAGACCGATGCAGATCTGGTCGATGAGATTAGCTATCGCGCCATCGCCATTGGATTCCCTGTCTATACATTGGGTGCCCTCCTCTTTGCCATGATTTGGGCCCATGAAGCATGGGGCCGTTTTTGGGGCTGGGATCCTAAGGAGGTTTGGGCCTTAATTACCTGGCTTTTCTATAGTGTTTACTTACATCTACGCCTCTCTCGGGGCTGGCAAGGCGAGAAATCTGCTTGGCTCGCAGTGCTTGGCTTTATTATCGTCATGATCACCTTAGTCTTTGTAAATCTTGTAATCGTAGGTTTGCATTCCTATGCATAAACGATATAATTATAACAGTGGAGGCTACTTACGCCATAGAGATAGATGGGTGATTTGGCATCTGCTCTTTAATGAAATGACAGATATTATGAGGTGAAGTCCATGTCCAATGTGCAAAACGAAGAAGCGAAGATCTTAGTAGTAGATGATGAAGAGCGTATTCGGCGGTTACTTCGTATGTATTTAGAACGAGAAAACTATGCCATCGATGAAGCAGAGGATGGAGAGAGCGCCCTACAGATGGCGTTGGATAACGACTATGATCTTATTCTGCTTGATTTGATGTTGCCAGGCATGGATGGCATTGAGGTGTGTGAAGCATTACGGTTAAAAAAATCAACACCGATCATCATGCTCACAGCTAGAGGTGAAGAGGCTAATCGTGTGCAAGGCTTTGAGGTGGGTACAGATGACTATGTTATCAAGCCATTCAGTCCGCGTGAAGTAGTCTATCGTGTGAAGGCACTCCTACGCCGTTCTTCAGCTACGGCCTTCTTAAATACAGAGATGAGTACGAAGTCGGAAATCGTCTTTTCACAGCTAACGATCAATCATGATGCCCATCAAGTACTGGTCAACGATGTAGAGATTAACCTTACTCCAAAAGAGTATGACTTACTCTATTATTTAGCCCAATCACCAGATAAGGTCTTTACTCGGGAGCAATTATTGAAGGATGTATGGCACTACGAGTTTTTTGGTGATCTACGTACAGTGGATACGCATATTAAGCGGCTACGGGAAAAACTAAACCGTCATTCCCCAGAGGCAGCCAATATGATCAAGACCATTTGGGGAATTGGGTATAAACTCGAGGTGCCGAAATAAGGTGAAGTTGTGGCGTAGCGTCGTTGGTAAGCTGTGGGCAACTATTATTGGACTGGTAGCCATCGTTCTTTTGATCCTAAGTCTTTTATTGGTTCAATTCTTTGACTCTTATTTTACTGAGAAGCAGTCCAATGACCTTTCTCGTATGGCACAGCGGATTACAGCATTACTTGAAATGAATGATCACGAGGAAGTCACCTATCAGGTGGCCATGGATATTGTCCAGGCTTTTGACATGTCTCTTTTAGTGATTAGCCCTGATGGGGAAGTGGAATTTGAATCCCATCCGTTGAACTTAGAGCATGGGATTAATTCAAAGCAAATTTTGCAACATCCACAGTTACATTCTGTCTTTGCAGGTAAAACCTTCGTCAGCCGTGAACCGTTTTTACGGCAAGGAGCCATCAAGGAGACAGATGGGACTTATAATAGTAAAGATTTTATCGATATGCTTGTGGTTGGCTATCCCTACTATTCCCACGATGGCGTAAAGGCTTTGTTTATGATGCAATCCTTAACGGAATTACAGGAGACAGAGAGGAATACCACAAGACTTATTATCTACGCAGCAACCTTCGGTATTATAATGACAACGATTTTTGCACTCTATTTATCATCAAGGGTGACGAAGCCATTGATTCAAATGGGGAATGCCGCCAACCAATTAGCGGAAGGAAAATGGCCTCAGAAAGAGATTCCCATCCTTACTACAGATGAAATTGGTCGGTTGGCCAAGGCATTCAACCGTATGTCTCGACAATTGGATGACTCTATTCAAGCACTGCAGCATGAAAAGGAGCAAGTATACAGCATCATCGACAGTATGGTGGATGGTGTGGTGACCATTAACCGCCATGGTGAGGTGGTTCTTATCAATAAGCCTGCCATGCGTGAACTAGAGCTATGGAGCCTCCAGAAAAACGGTACGACCCATCTGGAACAGATCACCTATCTTGATTTACCAGAACCCTTACAGGATCTATTCAATGAAGTGCTCCAAAAAGAAGAGCAGCTCACTTCAGATATTCAGTTACGTGGTCGTGATTGGTCCATTGTTTTCTCTCCACTCTATGATCAATCGCAGGTACGTGGTGTGGTTGCGGTAATGCGTGACCTTACCGAGGAGAGAAAATTAGATAAGTTAAGGAACGATTTTGTCGCAAATGTTTCCCATGAATTACGTACACCCATCTCCATGCTTCAAGGATATAGCGAAGCGATTTTAGACCATGTGGCTTCCTCACCTGAAGAGCAACGTGAGATCATGCAAATCATTTACGATGAAAGCTTACGGATGGGCCGTCTCGTTAATGAACTACTTGACCTAGCTCGAATGCAATCAGGTCACCTCCAATTACATCAAGAGATGGTTCGTTTAGATCTTTTATCACAACGTGCATTAAAGAAATTTACTGGGATGGCCAAAAGCAAAGAGATCCAATTGGAAGAGGATATCGATCCCAATGTACATGATCAGGAGTATAAATTGGATCCTGATCGGATGGAACAGGTATTGACCAACCTAATTGATAATGCTCTCCGTCATACCAATCCTGGAGGAACTGTTACACTTACCGTAAAAGAGGTCGATGAGGAGCTTCTTCTCATTGTGAAGGATACAGGTCAAGGGATCCCTCTTGAGGATCTACCCTTTGTCTTTGAACGGTTCTATAAGGCAGATAAGGCAAGAACACGTGGTAAGAAGGGCGGAACTGGCCTCGGGCTGGCCATCGTTAAACATATCGTTGAAGGTCACCGTGGTCAGATCACAGTGTATAGTCAGGAGAATGAAGGCACCTCCTTCATTATTCGTCTCCCAATTGCTAAAGAAGATAAAGTTGATAAAGAAGCATAGGCAAATAACACTTTTCCGAGCCAGCGCATAGACTAAAGCAAATGGTACGGAAAAGGAGGCTTCTCATGAACGAGCGCTATGAAGAGATGAATGACTATTATCGGTATCTGCAGGAGTATTATGGAGCGATGAAGGCATATTATGAATATGTTCTCGTCATGAAAGAATTAGAACTGTACGATGATGAAGAGAATTAATGATATCTTGTCATAAAAAAGGGGCACCAGGAAGTCAATCAAAACCGACTTTCTGGACAGCCCCTTTTTTTATCATGAAGTATTTTACTAGGACATACCATATTGATAAGGAGATAAAAAAACAGCAAATTAATCAAAGCGACGAAATACCCCAATGACTTTACCCAAAATCGTAACATTAGGCAAAATGATCGGTTCCATTGTGGAGTTTTCAGGCTCTAGACGTATGTAAGAGGCTTCTTTAAAGAAGCGTTTAACCGTTGCTTCATCATCTTCTGTCATGGCAACGACAATATCGCCATTATCAGCAACATGCTGTTGACGAACAATGACATAATCCCCATCATAGATACCTGCCTCGATCATAGACTCTCCTTGTACCACAAGCATAAACACATTATCAGCGTTCACCATATTTTCTGGTAAGGGAAAGAACTCTTCAATATTCTCTACTGCCGTAATAGGTTGACCTGCAGTTACTTTACCAACGATGGGCACCGAAACCATTCCATGCTGAAAAGGAATCACTTGATTGCTTATATCCTGTTCTAAAATCTCAATGGCACGAGGCTTCGTGGGGTCACGACGGATCAAGCCCTTCTTCTCTAAGCGTGCGAGATGGCCATGTACTGTAGAGGATGAAGCGAGCCCTACAGCTTCACCAATCTCTCGAACGGAAGGAGGATAACCCTTCTGCCGAACTTCGTCCTTGATAAAGTCAAATATGGCTTGCTGACGCTTGGAAAGTTGTTTCATCATTACACTTCCTTCCCATGTACTCTCATGGCTTAAGTATACCAAATGAAGACCATAAAGGCAAACGTTCGTTCGTTTTTTCTCTTGACAGGAACAGATGTTCTTGTTAAGGTATAAATAAGAACATATGTACGGAGGGGTTATAATGAAGAAGAAGAATCGTCGATTTGTGATTCTATTAATCATGGCATTTTCTTACGTCTTCATGATGAATATGGTCTTTGCAAGTTCGTCTCAAGAGGAGCAAGATTTTTATGAGGTGGTCATCGAGCAGGGGGATACACTCTGGGAGATTGCTTCTGATGCGAATCAGTTTCATAAGAAAAATGTGATGGACATCGTCTACCTAATCGCAGATTTTAATCATTTAGATAGTGGCATTATTCACCCTGGACAGACGATCAAGGTACCACTACCCTAGGATAGAGTAGATTAGCTTCAGATGGAGTTTCACCCAATTGATATGGATGGAGTAGACAAGCATGAATAGACAGCAAGCCATTTTATATGCACGTGTAAGTACGGAGAAGGAAGAGCAGGTTTCTAGTTTGGAGCGTCAAATGGCAGAGATGCGGGAATATGCCAAACTGAATCACCTTGATGTTGTGGGAGAGATCACGGAACAGGCTAGTGGTTACGATGTGACCCGTGAAGGAATTCTTCAGCTTTTTGAGCAGGTTGAGACGAATCGCGATCTGATTGTATTGGTCATCGATGAGACCAGAATTGGACGAGGCCATGCGAAGCTTGCAATTATCCGTACGATTCAGAAGTTACATGGCACGATTTTTTCTATCGAGGATCAAGGTCCCCTTCGTCTAAATGAGATGGATGGACTCGTATTACAGATTCTTGCCGCTGTGGAGGAATATCAGCGTACGATCCATAATCATAAGATCTCGAAGGGAATGAAGCGGGCGGTGGAATTAGGCTATTCACCTGAGAAAAATCTACCTCGTGTAAGACAGGGAGGAAGGGAACGGACCGACCTACCTATGGAGGAGATTATTCGGCTTCGTCAGATGAACTTAACATTCGCAGATATAGCAGCAACGCTAAGAGGCTTTGGTTATCCTGCATCGAAGGCCACCGTTCATCGACGCTATCAAGAATACCTTGCTAGTAAGGAGTCTGGGGAACCAACAGAGTCCGATGAGGAATAACATCGATGGTGTAGAAATCGTAAAGAATACATATGGAATATGTTGAATAGATAAAAAATTTATCCATACACCCCGATAATTTGGTATATTTGGGATAAAGAAGCTTAGCCGCAACTTATGGCAGAGCAGAGTTGTGAGAGACGTAGAGTCAGTAGTGTCAAGCTTCTGAAATCAAACCTTATTAGGAGGGACTATGGAAAAGAATAAAAAGGCTATTTTTGGTTGGACAATGTATGATTGGGCTAATTCAGCTTTTGCAACAACGATTATGGCGGCTGTGTTACCGGTATACTATAGCAATGTGGCTGCAAAAGGATTGGATAAAGTGGTAGCCACATCCTATTGGGCTTATACACAGACCATCGCCATGCTGATCGTTGCGGTGCTAGCACCAATCCTAGGTGTGATCGCTGATGTATCCAATAGTAAACGGCGTTTTTTATTTACCTTTGCCGGGTTAGGGATTATTTCCAGTCTTGCATTAGCGTTGGTTGGTGAAGGGGATTATTTACTCGCCTCCATTTTGATGGTATTGGGCTCCATTGGCTTTGCAGGTGGGAATGTGTTCTATGATGCTTTTTTACCGAGTGTAGCCCCGCCTGGGAAGATGGACGCGGTCTCTACGAAAGGCTATGCCATGGGGTATATTGGTGGCGGACTGCTCTTACTGATCAATCTTCTAATGATCATGAAGTATCAATGGTTTGGTCTGCCCAACCAACAGGTGGCTACACAGCTTAGCTTTGCCTCCGTTGGAATCTGGTGGTTCCTCTTTGCAATCCCAATATTTCGCCATGTCCAGGAGGAACCGAATGAAAATATTGATCGTACTCGTGATACTCCTGCCCTTACATTTGCATTTTCTCGTGTGATTCAGACATTTAAAGAAATCCGAAAATTTAAGCAATTATTCATCTTCCTTCTCGCTTTCTGGCTGTTTAACGATGGGATCGCTACGATCATTCGCATGGCCAGTGCCTACGGTAGCTCCATTGGCATCGGAGGTAATGACTTAATCGCTGCTTTATTAATCACCCAGGTGATAGGAATTCCTTGCTCCTTTTTATTTGGCTGGTTAGCACAGCGTATCTCAGCGAAGCATGCACTTTATATTGCACTCTGGGTCTATGTGTTGATTGTGGCATTAGGTTTCTTTATGACCAGTGCACTCCATTTTTATATTCTGGCTGCCCTCGTAGGCTTAGTTCAAGGCGGTGCACAAGCGTTAAGTCGTTCTATTTATGGAAGTATGATCCCGAAGGGGCGTTATACCGAGTTTTTTGGATTCTTCGGGATCTCTTCCAAGTTCTCAGCCATTTTCGGTCCATTTCTCTTTGGTTATGTAGGTGTATTGATGGGAGATACACGTTATGGGATTATTCCTGTTTTCATTTTTATCCTATTAGGCATGATTCTCTTAGCTTTTGTTGATGTGGAGAAGGGACGTCAGGACGCCTCCAACGAAGAAGCACTGAGCACTACGAGCACTTCCTCTTCTTTACAGTTGTAGTTGAAAAGTGCTAAGCTTCTGTAAGAAGTGATACTACTTGGAAGGACTGTGGCATGTGAAAATTGGCATCGATGCAGGAGGTTCACTGGTGAAGGTGGTAGCCCTAGAGCAAGGGGTTCCGACTTTTTCATCCTTTTCTTCCAGTGAACTTCCCCTGCTCCATCAGCATCTTGATCTTGCTCAGCCTGAAGCAATTTATGCAACAGGATGTGGTGCAAAGCTAGTTTCGAAGATTTTGGACGAGCATTTTATCAGTAAGATGATTATTACACCTGAAATGACCAGCTTTTGTGCGGGGGCTCGCTATTTTGTCAAGGAAGACCAGCGCTTTGATCAGTCCTTTGTTTTAGTCAGCTTAGGTACGGGGACTTCGATCTTCTATGTGACGCCTGATCAATCTCAACGCGTTACGGGAACTGCAGTAGGGGGAGGAACACTCCTTGGCTTAGGGGAGCTAATGCTAGGTGTGAAGGAGTTTGATATCTTAGCGAAGATGGCTCGTGCCGGGAATCGTAGCCATCTTGATTTAATGGTGGGGGATCTTTATCCTGATGTAGATTCTCCATTACTCCGAGAGATGACAGCTGCGAATTTCGGTAAGCTAGGGGAGCATGCTCCTGAGGATATTGCTTCTGCTATCTTTCAGCTAGTACTAGAGACCAACGCACTACTAGCGATTCAAGCGGCCAAAACCTATAATGTGAAACAGATTATTATGGCTGGTTCTCCCATCTCGGAGCCATTGGTTCAAGAACGTCTACGGATAATCGGTACTTTACTACAGTTTCCCATATCATTTCTTCCTCATGCACCTTATTCCGGGGCAATGGGAAGCATTATAATTGGTGAAAACGCTTTACATTGTGAATAGTATATACATAGTTAGTTAAGACTGATACCGAAAGACTCCAGTTTAAACGGAGTCTTTTTGCTATGTAATGAATGTTTTTTAAAAATAATGCATAAAAATTTATTTTTATGCTTGACTATACATAAATATTACATATAATTAATAAATATATACGAACGACTTTTCGGAAACATATAGAAGGTGAAAGAGAAATTGAAAATGCAGAGCTTTCTGTGAACATGCTGCTCCGAAAAGCAAGGTATTACATGGGAGGGAATCATTAATGAAGAAGATCAATTTTGTTTTAGCACTCATGATTGTAGTAGTTATTGGGTTGACAGGCTGTGGAACAGATAGTAGTACTCCAGCTCCTCAAGGAAATGATGCTGCACAGGGCTCTGAGACGCAAGATGGGAAGCAAGTAGAAAATGTTGATAAGGCTTATGTTGTTGGAACCAATGCTGCTTTCGCACCATTTGAATGGGTCGATGACAAAGGAGAAGTACAAGGCTTTGATATGGACATAACGAAGGCGATTGCAGAAGCAGTAGGGATTCAGGTTGAGTTTAAAAATACAGCTTGGGATAGTATTTTCGTAGGACTTAATAATGGTGAGTCAGATCTTCTCGCTTCAGGAGTTACCATTACGGAACAAAGGAAACAGAGTTTTGATTTCACAGAATCGTACTTTGTTGCAGAACAGTTTATTGTAGTTCCAGAAGGTACTTCCGTTAAAACCCTACAAGATTTAAAGGATAAAGAGATTGGTGTACTGATTACTTCTACGGGTGACATCGTAGTAAGTGAAGCTTTCGGACAAGATAGCAAACAGATTCACCGCTATGATACAGTACCTCTTGCTTTGATGGACTTGGTGAACGGTGAAGTGGATGCAGTGGTAGCTGATAATGCAGTGGTGCTTCATTTCCTAAAGAACAATCCCAACTATAAGCTGGAGCTCATTGAAGATGAGACGATGGAGACAGAAGAGTATGGTTTAGTAGTGAAAAAAGGAGACCAAGAATTACTGGATAAATTAAATCAAGGCTTACAAATCATTAAAGAGAATGGAACTTACGATACAATTTATGAAAGCTATTTTGGTACAGCAGCGAAATAGAGTGAATTAATACCCGAGTTTAGTAAGTTAAAGGTAGGAAGAAGGTCAGACTATGAATTGGGAAATCATCTTTGAATATCGGAATATTTTTTTACAAGGTGCGTTGACGACGCTTAAGATCACAGCGATTGCCATTCTCATTGGTTCAATTTTAGGATTGTTCTTAGGTCTAGCACGGATGTCAAAGTCACGTTGGTTACGTGTTCCTGCTTATATCTATGTGGATTTCATCCGTGGGACGCCACTATTGGTGCAGATCATGATCATCCATGCGGCACTCATTCCTAGTATTTTTGGACATTCGCTAGGTGCGATGATTTCAGGGGTTGTTGCGCTCTCTCTGAATAGTGCAGCATATATTGCAGAGATTTTTCGTGGTGGCATACAATCAATCGACCGTGGTCAGATGGAAGCAGCACGTTCCTTAGGGTTAAATCATAGTCAGGCGATGAAATTTGTCATTCTTCCACAAGCATTCCGAAGAATTCTTCCACCATTGGGTAATGAGTTTATCGCTTTATTGAAGGATTCATCCTTGTTGATGAGTATTTCTGTAGCAGAATTAATGATGGCAGGTAAAGTGGTATCTGGAAGCTATATGGTAACTTGGGAGGCATATTTACCTGTTGCAGCACTCTACTTGATTATGACTTTAGTATTATCTCAGGTGGTTCAATACATGGAGCGTAGACTGGTGACTGAAAAGTTAAGTTAAGTTCATGAATCGATTCATTCACCTCCTCACTTGAATCACTTACGAGCACATCTATTCCTACTAGATTTTATAGAAGAAGAGACTTGTATGAAGAGAAGCAGTAGCTTAGGCTCTGCTTCTCTTTTTTTTGCTAAAATTCACAAATACGTCACAATTAATTAACCTTTGTGACACATAGGATTCACGAGGTTTTCAAATAAATTCACACATTGTTCAAAGAATCGTGAGAGCAAAAATAATTACATAAATACTATGGTTATGGTATATTGTTGGTAGCTAAGTGCTTTATGCACTGAAAATCATGGAAGGTGTGTGATAAAAATCAGGAGGACGACTGTTAATCAGCGGGTTCACAATGATAAGAATCCGTAAAAACCACTACACTACTCCGTCTTCCAAGATATCGTAGTTGTACTTACATAAAGGGGAGTAAAATGTAAACGCTTTTTTCCTCTTAACGACTTCAAGAAGAAACTAGGATGAAAGTGGGGGTTGATGAGATGAAGAGAGGTTGGCGTTTCGCCATACGATTAGTTCCACTTCTTCTGCTTCTCACCATACTAGCAACTGGTTGTGGACAGGAGAACTTGAGTACTCTGCAGCCAAAGGGTGATGCAGCAGATTCCCAATACTCACTCATAAAGCTGAGCATTGGCATTATGTTATTCGTTGTATCGGTTGTTGTCATTATCTTTGTTTATGTACTTATCCGTTTCCGTGCTAAGCCAGGCGATAATTCTATTCCAAAGCAAGTAGAGGGAAGCGCAAAGTTAGAGTTTATTTGGACTGCGATTCCAATCATTCTATTAATCATCCTTGCGATTCCAACGGTGAAGAACGTATTCTTCCTCGCCCAAGATGTAGGTGAACCGAAAATCAAGGTGACAGCCCATCAATTCTGGTGGGAATTTGAATACACAGAATATGGCTTAGTCACTTCATCAGACTTGGTGATTCCTGTAGGAGAAAAGGTTCCCATTGAGGTGGCATCAGCTGATGTGATTCACTCCTTCTGGGTACCAGGACTTGGTGGAAAGATCGATACCAATCCAACTGGTCAGAATGGGGAGAACAAGAATATCACTTGGTTACATGCTGAAGAGCCTGGTGTTTATAAAGGGAAATGTGCTGAGTTCTGTGGACCATCCCATACCTTCATGGACTTTAAGGTAATTGCTTTACCACAGGATGAATATGAACAATGGGTTGCGAAGATGAAGCAGCCTGCACCACAGCCCGTGACACCATTGGCTCAAGAGGGTGAACAACTCTTTGCCCAAAATTGTATAGCTTGTCATGCCATTGATGCAGAACAAAAAGGACCATTTCCGAACTTGGCTTACTATGGTGAACGCCAAACAGTAGCCGGTCTGTTCGATTTTAACAAGGAACGCTTGGCTGAATGGATCAAGGATCCGCAAGGAATGAAGCCAGGCAATCAAATGATCATTAATCCACTAACGGACCAAGAAGTGGATGCGTTGGTTGAATACTTAAGTTCCTTGAAATTCGCAGAATAAGCGATGAAACAAATATACAGGATGAGGAGGTTTCAACGTGACGACGCTTGCGAATAAGAGATCGGGACTGTGGGATTGGCTTACCACAGTAGATCATAAAAAAATAGGAATCATGTACTTCTTAGCTGGTTTCTTCTTCTTTGCCCTTGCAGGTATAGAAGCGTTGCTGATGCGGATTCAGCTCATGTATCCGCTCTTTGATTTCGTAGATTCTTCAACCTTTAACCAATTGTTTTCCATGCATGGAACCACCATGCTTTTCCTTGCAGCGACGCCAATCCTCTTTGGCTTTATGAACTATATGATACCTTTACAAATCGGTGCCCGTGACGTTGCTTTTCCATTTTTGAATGCTCTAGGCTTCTGGCTCTTTCTCTTTGGTGGAGTTTTGCTAAACATTAGCTGGTTTTTTGGGACTGCACCTGAGGCAGGCTGGACCTCCTATGTTCCCATAGCCATCTCCTATGAGCCAGGACATTGGGGTACCAACTTCTATGTCTTGGGCTTACAGATCTCTGGCTTTGGAACCTTGATGTCAGCTATAAACTTTCTCGTTACGATTTTAAATATGCGTGCTCCAGGCATGAGTCTCATGCGGATGCCAATGTTTGTTTGGACAGCATTTGTCTCTTCTGGACTGATTCTCTTTGCGTTCCCAGCATTAACGGCTGGACTCTTTATGCTGATGTACGATTCAATCTTCAATTCTGCTTTCTTCGATGTGAATCGTGGAGGTAACGTCATCCTCTATCAACATATTTTCTGGATTTTTGGTCACCCGGAGGTATATCTCTTGGTGTTACCAGCCTTTGGTATCTTCTCGGAAGTGATCCCAACCTTCTCACGTAAGCGTCTTTTTGGTTACCATTCCATGGTCTTTGCAACGATGCTGATCGGCTTTCTTGGCTTCATGGTGTGGGTTCACCATATGTTTACAGTTGGGATGGGACCAGTGGCCAATGCCATTTTTGCTATCGCTACCATGGCGATTGCGGTGCCAACAGGGATTAAGGTGTTCAACTGGCTCTTCACCCTCTGGGGTGGACAAATCCGCTTCACCACGGCCAATCTTTTCGCCCTTGCCTTTATCCCTACATTCGTAATGGGTGGGGTAACAGGGGTTATGCTCTCTGTACCAGGTGCGGATTATCAGTTCCATGATAGCTATTTCGTGGTAGCACACTTTCACTACGTGTTAATTGGTGGTGTTGTCTTCGCCATCTTCTCAGCGATCTTCTACTGGTGGCCGAAGATGTTTGGATACTATTTAAACGAGCTTTTAGGCAAAATCTTCTTTGTTATCTTCTTTATTGGTTTCCACATGACTTTCTTAATTCAGCACTTCCTCGGTCTATGGGGAATGCCACGTCGGAACCATACCTATTTACCAGATCAAGGCTTAGACACAGGTAACTTTGTAAGTACCATTGGAACCATCCTGATGGCCATTGGGGTTACACTCCTGGTTATTAATATCGTCTATAGCACAGCGAAAAAGAAAAAAGCACCTGCAGATGCTTGGGAGGATGGACGTTCTATGGAGTGGGCGCTCTCTTCACCACCACCATTCTATAACTTCGCCCAATCTCCATTGGTGAAGGGACAGGATAATTGGTGGTTAGAAAAACGGGCAGGCAATAAGAGCCTAACACCAGCGGAGCCATTAGGTGAGGTCCATATGCCTAACAACTCAATTTTGCCTATGATTATCTCCATTGGCTTATTTATCTCTGGGTTTGGCTTCATCTTCCATCAGTTTGCTGTAGCGATTGCTGGATTGGTTCTCACTTTCCTCACCATGACCTTCCGCTCTCTGAAGGATGACCACGGTCACCATCTGAGCCCGGAAGAGTTGAATGAAGGGGGGCAAGGACGATAATGAATACAGAAGCAGTAGCAATCCAACCTGAGCAAAGAACACATGCATTAGAAAAGGCTACCCTAGAAGGTCGCAATAAGATTCTCGGGATGTGGATCTATCTAGCAAGTGACGTGGTGCTCTTTGCCACCTTCTTTGGTGCATATCTCGCACTTCGTAATCACACCAATTATGGACCTACGGGGAAGGAGCTCTTTGAGCTACCGTTAACCTTCCTTGCTACAGCCATTCTATTAACCAGTAGCTTAACCAGCGTATTAGGAATTCTCAATATGCATAAGGGTAATACCCAAGCGATGAATCGTTGGTTTACCTTAACCGCATTCCTTGGTTATTCCTTCTTAGCGCTAGAAATCTATGAGTTCTATCACTATGTCAATGCAGGTTTAGGCTTTACAACCAGTGCTTTCGGATCTTCTTTCTATTCATTACTAGGCCTCCATGGTGCCCACGTACTGTTCGGTGCCACGTGGATTCTCGCTCTCGTGATTCGGAACCGTAAGCGTCCAGTTGATGAGTATACCGCACCGAAATATTATGTGGCTAGCTTATACTGGCACTTTGTTGACGTCATTTGGGTCTTTATCTTCACCCTTGTCTATTTGCTAGGAAAGGTGGGATAGGTCATGGAAGGGCAAATGAATCAATCCATTGCAGAGCAACGGCAAAAGCGTGAAATTAAAGAAGCGACCATGAAGCATCTATGGACATTCATTCTATCCATATTCTTAACTGTGATCGCTTTCGTAGCTGTGGAGCAGGGATTAATGTCCACGTTTGCACTGATGGTGTTTCTAATCGCCTTAGCGATTATCCAAGCATCATTCCAGCTTTATATCTGGATGCACTTGGAGCAAAAGGATCATGAGCATAGCTTTGGCGCTGCTTTTATGTTTAGCGGCTTCTTTGTAGCGCTCGTCACAATTATCGTCTTAGTCTATTTAATCTGGTGGTAAACAATGAGGTTACAGGCGCTGCTTACCATGGGCGACTGTAACCTTCTTTCACAAAGGGAGGGTGTAGCATGCCGAATTTCGATCTTTTCACCGTGGCAGATTTATGGAGTCCTTATGTCATTATTTCTACGTTAATTATTGCAGGTATCTACCTAGCCTTTGTTGGACCCTTGCGCCCAAAAGAACTGCAACAAGAGCCATACCCCCTTCGTCAAGTGCTGTACTTTTTATCAGGCTTGCTTGTCTTCTATATTGCCCAGGGAAGTCCCCTGGATCTGTTGGCCCATTTGATCTTTAGTGCTCATATGAGTCAGATGGCACTCTTATACCTCGTCGTACCACCATTGCTCATCATCGGTACACCAACCTGGATGTTTGAAAAAATGCTGAGCATCAAGGGATTTGGCACCTTATTTCGTTTTTTTGCTAAGCCAATGATCTCCATCTTACTTTTTAATGGTTTCTTTTCACTCTATCATGTGCCCATCGTACTCGATACGGTGATGACCAATTATTCGCTACACACGTTTTATATCATTCTCTTATTTGTTACCGCGTATTTAATGTGGTGGCCTATTGTGACACCCATGAAGGATGATAAACGCTTATCTCATCTGCGTAAGATTGTCTATCTTGTCATCGATGGTATTCTTATGACACCTGCGTGTGCATTGATCATCTTTGCTGATTATACATTGTACGATGTCTATGCGAATCCTGATATGTGGATGACAGCGCTTGGTTATTGTGTTCCTGACACGACATTGCTGGCTGTTTCTCAAGTTTCTGGACCAGATTACTTTGCAATTTTTCCCCCCATTCATGATCAACAATTGGGTGGAACAATTATGAAAATTATGCAAGAATTAATGTATGGTATCTTTCTTGGTTATACCTTCTATCACTGGATGAAGAATGAAAAGGCGAAGGAACGTGAAGCAGAACAGCATGTTCTTTCTAGTAACCTCGGAAATCAGATTGGCTAAGTGGTCAATTGGCATAGATTTATATCGTGAATCAATTCAACAGTAGAATCATTTCAACGTTAGAATCGAGTTTAAAGGAGAATTGCTTATGCGCCACCGCTTTTCTTTATTTACTACCATCTTTACCATCGTCGTGTTGGCCTTAGGGAATCTTGTCGTTGCTACAGGCGCAGGAGAAGCATGTGGTTCCGATTGGCCACGATGTAATGGTTCATATATTCCAGATTTAACAGATCCACTAGTGATGATTGAATATATACATCGCTTGGGTGTGGCTGTACTAGGTTTTCTCATCCTAGCGAATGCGATTCTTGCTTGGCGGAGAAGGGAACCCCATGAAAAGTCCATCGGTCAATTAGCCCTTGCCTCCTTGGTGTTACTCCTAACACAAGCATTGGTAGGAGGATTGAACACGATGCTGGGTACACCAGCAGGCTTTAGTACCCTAGATGTGGTCATCTCCTTGGCACTGCTTTCCAGCCTAGTTTGGCTCACGGTAGCATTAAAACGTCCTCAGCTTGATGGGATTCCAGAACGGGTTTGGCATCTTAGGAAGCCTTATCGACGTGCGGCTGTTACTTTCTTCCTCGCCTTATATGGAGAGATTTTCTTAGGGGCCTTTTTTAAACATTCACGGGCAAGTCATCTTCACTTTGGGGTGCCCTATGATCGTATCCTGTTTGAATCTTCACAATTGGCAGAAGTGCTCTACCTCATCCACGGTATGTTTGCAGTTGCACTGCTCGTGTCAGCAGGCTATCTCATTTTTTATGAAAAGCAATTAGGATATAGTAGACGCTTATCATATCTCATGTTTACCCTTGTGGGTATCGATACTCTCTTAGGAATTATTAGTAGTACGACGCAATTAGCAGTCTTTGTTTCGTCCATGCATATGCTTTTTGCCTCGCTAAGTCTACTAATCAGTGGCTGGATTGTGGGAACAGCCGTCTACACAGAAAGGAGGTTACAAATTGGAGCGGATCGTGCAAGTGGATGAACCAATGGATCGTATGGTTGAAGCCGAAGAGGATCTATCAATGACGCAGTTGGATATCCCCCGTTGGAAGGAGTACTATAACCTGACCAAACCAGGCTTGGTTTATGGTAATTTACTAGGTGTTCTTGCAGGTTATATGTTGGCTGTGAAGGTGGGAGGGACCACATTACTTGGTAGCAATTCATTATTACTTTTCTGGACCTTTATCGGAATCGCTGCGGTCATTGCAGGTGGAACCACCTTGAATAATGTTTATGATCGTGACATTGATCGTTTCATGGAGCGGACAAAGACGCGTGCCATTACCAATGGACGGATCAGTCCACGAGCTGGCACGATCTTTGGTCTTTCGCTAGCCATAATCGGTGAGACCATTCTCGGGCTTGCTGTGAATATCCTAGCTGCGATTTTAGCTCTAGTGGGTTTAATCGTCTATGTCCTCATTTATACAGCTTGGACAAAACGTACGACCACCTTGAATACGGTAATTGGTGGTATCTCTGGAGCCATGCCTCCCCTTGTTGGCTATGTGGCTGTGGCCAATCAGCTAGATATCACATCATGGACCTTCTTTATCTTCATGTTTCTCTGGCAGCCGGCCCATTTTCTCGCCTTAGCCATGCGGCGCTGTGAGGAGTACCGTCGTGTTCAGGTTCCGATGTTACCAGTAGTTGCAGGCTTTGCCATGACGAAGCGCCAGATTTTTGCCTATACCATTACGATGGTGCCTGTCTCCCTGCTTCTCTATTTCCTTGGATCAGCAGGGTGGATCTACTTAAGCGTGGCAGTGGCTTTAGGTGCAATCTATATTGGTATGGCTTTGAAGGGCTTACGTCACCAGAGTCATGAAGAGGATGTTCGCTGGGCAACGAAGATGTTCCGATATTCCATTATCTATTTATCCGTTATCTTTATGACCATCATCCTGGATAGTATGTTCTAAGCGCTTGAAAGCAGGTGAATGCAGTGGCATCACTCTCATCGCAGCAGAAGAAGCAATTGATGATGATCACCCTCGTAGTCGTGGTTTTAAGTGCTGTGGTTTTGGCTACCATGATCCAGTGGGGGCCGTCTGTTCCTCCCATTCCTGAATTAATCATGACGAACTCCTTTGGCGACGAGGTTCGCCTCAGTGAGACAGATGGAACTATTCGCTTACTCACATTTATTTATATTCATTGCCCGGATATCTGCCCAGCCACCACAGCCAATCAGTTTTTTCTCCAGAAGCGCCTGCAAGAGGCAGGATACTTCGGAAAAGAAGTGCAGTTTATCACCATTACCATGGATCCAGAACGTGATACACCTAAGCAATTACATCAGTATGCGCAAAATTTTAACGTAGATTTTCAGGGCTGGAGCTTCTGGAGTGGTACGGAAGCGGAGACGGAGAAAGCATTGCAAGCCTTCAATTTTTATGCTCAAGATCAAGGGGAAGGCTATTATCTTCATTCTACAAAGATGTATCTACTGGATCAGGAGCGAAAGGTGGTCAAAATCTACGGAATGGCTGATGAGATGGATCTGGATGTGATCTATCTGGATATGCTCCAATTGGTTTCCAAATGATGAAAGAAGAATGGGAGGTATAATGGATGAATCTATTTCAGACCTATGAAGAGTATATGAATCAATATATCCAACCGATGCGAGATGAGTTAGTCCACGCGGGCTTCCAGGAATTACGTACACCTGAAGAGGTAGATCAGATATTGCCCCAAAGTGGAACGACTTTGGTTATGGTGAACTCCGTATGTGGTTGTGCAGGTGGCTTAGCCCGTCCGGCAGCGATTCAAGCGGTTCAAGGCTCTCCTCGTCCAGATCGTATGACCACAGTGTTTGCTGGTCAGGATAAGGAAGCAACGGAACGGGCACGGGAATACTTTACTGATTATCCCCCATCATCACCATCCATGGCCTTGCTAAAGGATGGTCAACTCGTCTTTATGCTTGAACGCCATCAAATCGAAGGTGCGGATATTTCTTCGATTCAGCAGCAGTTAACAGCAGCCTTTCAACAGCATTGTGAAGTGAAGTGAATATCAATAGAAAAGCGTCTACCTCAGCTGAGGTAGACGCTTTTTGTATATTTAGGCATTTCTTGCGTCACACTAACAAGACATGAATCAATGAGATGAGAGGGTAGAGATGATGAAAATCCATCGGAGAAGACGCAGGCAGGAGAAGCTGAATCGGCTAGGAGATCACCGTGATCAAGAGTCTCATAAGGATCAGGGCGAGTACGATGAAAAGGAGTTGGATCAGCCTATCTCCTGTGATGTCCATGAGAATCAGGAGTTTCTTAAGGGAGTATTTAAAGATTGCTCAGATGTGGTTTTTCGACCACTCGAGGTGAATCATCGTGACGCCTTTTTACTCTATGTAGATGGATTTATCGATGCGAAAAGTATTCAGTTTGCTTCAATCTTTCAGGTCTTAACATGGACCAATCAGCAGGAGCAATGTTTAAGCTTCGAGGAGCTAAAAACATCAATTATCGCCAATGTACAGCTGGCTGAAGTGGAGCGAATGAAGGATGCTGTTACTAAGGTGATGGAAGGAAGCACGCTCCTCTTTATTGATGGCTTTGAGAAAGCTTTGGTCATTGATGCCAAAGGCTGGGATTTTCGTTCTATTGCTGAACCTGAGACTGAGTCAGTAATCCGTGGACCACGTGAGGGTTTTACAGAGAATCTGCGAACCAATACATCGATGATTCGTCGCAAGATTCGTTCTCATCGATTAAAAATGCTGGTGATGAAGGCCGGAGAGCAGACGCAAACCATTTTGACCCTTGTTTATATGGAGGGGATCGTCGATGAAGAGGTACTGAAAGAGGTTCAAGTCCGTCTAAATAAAATCAAGATCGATGGCATACTCGAGAGTGGATATATTGAGGAACTCATTGAGGATTCTAGCTGGACATTTTTCCCACAGATTCAGAATACAGAACGTCCTGATACGGTTGCTGCGAATCTGCTGGAAGGCCGGATTGCGATCTTGGTTGATGGAACGCCATTTGCCTTGATTCTCCCCATTAGCTTCTGGCAGTTGATTCAATCCAGTGAAGATTACTATGAACGTTTTTTTATCTCCATCTTTCTTCGCTGGATTCGTTATCTTTTTTTGTTTTTTTCTCTTTATCTTCCAGCGCTTTATATTGCCATCTCTACCTACCATCAAGATTTGATTCCTACCAGCTTGTTAGGGAGTATTGCAGCAAGCCGGGAGGCTATCCCATTTCCTGCATTTGTTGAAGCCTTAATTATGGAAATTGCCTTTGAGGCCTTACGAGAGGCGGGGTTACGACTACCACGTACCATTGGCTCGGCAGTGAGTATTCTTGGTGCTCTAGTGATTGGTACTGCAGCGGTGGATGCAGGAATTGTCTCTGCACCCATTGTGATTATCGTCTCCATTACTGGGATCGCCTCCTTTATTATTCCACGTTTCAATGCAGCGATTCCCTTTCGTCTTCTGCGTTTTCCCATGATGATTCTAGCTGCTGTTGTTGGTCTTTATGGGATTATTGTCGGCACTGTCTTTTTAGCAGCCCATCTTTGCAAGCTCCGTTCCTTTGGGGTACCTTACCTCGCGCCAGTTACACCTTTTTCTCTCCGTGACTGGAAGGATCTCTTTATTCGGGCACCATGGTGGTCCATGAAGTACCGACCCAAACAATTCACAGAACACTTAAGTAGAAGGGAAGAGTAACCTTGTGCAAGCGACTGCAAATTGGCTTCGTTCTACTAATTCTGCCTTTATTGAGTGGCTGCTGGGATCGGACAGAGATCAATGACCTTGCCATTGTACTAGGGACCTCCTTCGATCAAGGGAAGGAGAAGGGGATGCGGTATCAGGTGGGTGTACAGATTCCTTTACCTGGTGCCATGGGAGGTGCTTCAGGTGGAGGAGGTGGGACAGGTGGTGGCGGGAAGCCTTACTATGTGGATACTGCCAATGGACGTACCATCCGTGAAGCGAAATCGATTCTGCAGGAGCGTATGTCTCGTCAGCTCAATTTTGCTCACCGTCGCGTGGTCTTAGTGGGCGAAGGGCTTGCAAAAAAGGGTTTTAGTGAAGCGATGGATGTCATTCTCCGTACGCCAGATTCACGGATTAATGCCTATATCCTGATCACAGAAGGCGATGCCTTGAAAGTGCTCGAGAGTTCTCCGCACATGGAGATGTTTCCCGCCGAAGCCTTTCGTGAGATAGCGAAAATGGACATTGGAGTGCGAGTAAGACAGGTATTGCAGGAATTACGTTCCAAGGGGAAGGATCCTGTAATTCCTGTGATCCGCGGCTTACAGAAGGGTGATGAGGGCGAACGAGTAAAAGGGGAAGTGGTAATTGAACGATATGCATTGTTTAAGCAGGATCGGCTCATCCGCTTCACTAAGAACGAGGAGACGGAAGGGATCCGCTGGCTCATGAAAGGTATGATAAACCGGACCGTTACATTTTCATTTCCTGGAAAGGGTAATCTTAGCCTCCTCATCACCGAACAACGAATGAAGCCTCGGATCCAGTTGGTGAATGGGAAACCAGAATTAACCCTACAATTAGCGATGAAGGCGATCATTCAAGACAATGAGTTACGTCATCAGCTGAATAAGGATGATAGCTATCGATATATGCAAGAAGGAGTTCATCGCCATATTAATCGAATGGTGGAAAACGTCTGGATGGTGAGCCAACAAGAAGGACTTGATGTACTAGGTGTAGGCAAGCTTTTGGCAGAGCATGAGCCAAGCTACTGGGAAGAAGTAAAGGCAGAATGGCCCAAGGGATTAGCGGATACGGACTTACGGATCGTGGTGAAGGTGAATATCGACCGTGTTGGGTTCGTGGAAGAATCAGCGGAATAGCACCAGGACGGAGTGATTGCATGACCTATTGGATGATCATTTTTGGTTGCTTCTATACCATAATCGAGAGAAAACGCATGCGCGCTCATGACAGAGAAAGAAGAATCTATTATGGGTTTCTCATTCTTTTAATCGGGATGTCCTTACTCTATGATCTAGATTATCGCTGGACTGGAATTATCGAGCTAGGGAACGAAACCTTCGGCTGGTGGACAAGAAAGGTGGTCATCCCTTGAAGGAGCAAATCTCAGGATCACAGTATACAATTTTGGTGATGAACTTTTTCAGTGCGATCATGATCGCCTTTGGCATTCAACCTTTTGTAGTAAATGCAGGTAATGCCTATTGGTATATCCCTTTTCTCCTCTGGCCAGTAGGATGGTTGATGGTGCTTCTATTATTTCGACGATTGCATCATCGCAAGGAATTCATCCCCTTTTCTCAAGAGCATGTCCCAGGAGGTGCAGAGAAAGGGGTAGCTATTTTATTTCTTATTTTCTTTCTCATCATCTTCGCCAAGGACCTACAAACGTTTTCATTTTTTATAAACATAGCGCTCTTACCGAAGACCCCTACAGCTGTCATCCTTGTCTTAGCTACATTGAGTATCATCTACTTAGCCCATGGTGGACTCGAGGTGGTTGCACGATTTACAGATCTTTTCTTTCCCATTGTTTTTTTGATCTTAATCTTCTCTCCTCTCTTCACATGGAATCAAATCGACCCTGCGAACCTCTTGCCACTCTTACGGCAGGAACAGGTACCAGGTCTATTAAAAGGTACTTTCCTCGCTTTATCTTCATTTAGCGAGTGGCTCATTGCTCTACTCCTCATACCTTATGTTGACAAGCGCGCATCGATTCGGCGCCTTACCTTGTTTAGTCTTGGGCTAGGTCTTTTCTTCGTCCTCATCATCTTCCTTACCAATCTCCTGACCTTGGGTGTCCCGATCCTTCGTGATGTGCTCTATAGCACATACTTAATGGTGAGACAAATTCATTTAACGGATTTTCTTGATCGGATGGATCTCTTTATGGTTGCAGTCTGGATGCCGACCTACTTTGCCAAACTAGCGCTCAATGTGTGGGCGCTCAGCAGACTTTGTTCCTTAATCTTGGGCATCAATCGCCAAGTAGTAACAGGTCCCATGGCTTTCTTAGGAAGCCTATTGGCACTCCTCCTTTTTCCAGATACCATCCGACTTTATCAATTCAGTACCATAACTTGGAGTACCCTCGGTCTTGTTTTAGAACTGCTAATTTTTCTCTTTTATCTAGGGATGATCCATAGATCGTCAGGAAAGAATAGTCATGAAGAACGTGGAGGGGATGAGGAACATGAACAATTCGTACGCACATAAGATAATAATGAATAGGCAACCATTACCGTTCGCAAAATACACATGGAATCACCAATTCTGTCCATGCTAAGTCATAGCGAAGTGAGTAATAAATTGAATGATAGGAGGCAAGATTGATGAAACATCCTTTACATGTAACCTCAGAGATTGGAGAGCTTCAATCTGTTCTGCTTCACCGACCTGGTAAGGAATTAGAGAATTTAACACCTGATTTTCTCGAACGCCTACTCTTTGACGATATTCCGTATCTTCCTGCGGTTCAGAAAGAGCATGACTACTTTGCGAAAACCTTGCAAAATCGTGGAATCGAGGTCCTCTATTTAGAGAAGCTCGCTGCGGAAGCATTGCATAAGGAAGAAGTACGAGTTCAGTTTGTCGAAGAGATCTTGAAGGAATCAAAATCCAATATCCAGCACGTAGAAGAAGATCTGAAGGAATATCTGCTCTCTCTCTCCAATGAAAAGATGGTGGAGACCTTGATGGCTGGCATCCGTAAAAAGGAGATCCCGAAGAATCGAAAAATGCATTTATACGAAATGCTGGAGGATATCTATCCGTTTTACCTGGATCCCATGCCCAATCTCTATTTCACAAGGGATCCAGCAGCCACCATTGGTTCAGGCTTAACCATCAATCGGATGAGTAAGCCTGCGAGACGACGTGAATCCCTCTTTATGGAATACATCATTAAATACCATCCGCGCTTTAGTAGTCATGAAATTCCAGTCTGGATTGATCGCGACTATCGTTTTTCCATTGAAGGTGGAGATGAGCTCGTATTGGGTAATGAGATTGTTGCCATCGGAATCAGTGAACGAACAACAGCACAAGCCATTGAACGTCTTGCTATCAGCCTCTTTCAGAAGAACTCAGGCTTTAAGAAGGTGTTGGCTATTGAGATCCCGAAGAAGCGGGCATTCATGCATTTGGATACGGTTTTCACCATGGTGGACGTAGACAAGTTCACGATCCATCCAGCCATCTTAGGACCTGCTGGGGAGATGAATATCTATATTCTCGAGCCTGGCGAGGATCAAGAGAGTGTGAAAATCACAACTACGCATAATCTAATCGATACATTAAAGGCTGTACTCGGAAAGAGTGAAGTGGTGTTGATCCCCTGTGGTGGAGGAGATCCAATCGCCTCCGAGCGAGAACAGTGGAATGATGGCTCCAATACACTAGCCATCGCTCCTGGTGTGGTAGTCACCTATGATCGGAACTATGTCTCCAATGAGCTCCTGCGCCAGCATGGGTTAGAAGTGATCGAAGTCCAAAGCTCTGAGCTCGCTCGGGGTCGTGGTGGTCCTCGTTGCATGAGCATGCCCCTTGTTCGGAAGGATCTCTAAGGAAAATACTAAGGCTGATCAACAAAAAATAAAGTAAAGGAGCAACATCAATGCCATTTAACCTAAAGAATCGACATTTTTTAACCTTGCGGGATTTTACACCTGCAGAGATACAGTTTATGTTAGAGACCGCTAAGAATTATAAGGATCTGAAATATGCGGGTGTCCCTCACCGTGTCCTTGAGGGGAAGAATATTGCCCTCATTTTTGAAAAGCCTTCCACACGGACTCGTACTGCCTTTACCGTAGCTTGTATCGATTTAGGTGCCCATCCAGAGTATTTAGGAAAGGGCGATATTCAGCTTGGAAAGAAAGAATCGGTGGAAGATACAGCCAAGGTATTGGGTCGGATGTTTGATGGGATCGAGTTCCGTGGCTTTAAGCATGAAACCGTCGAGTTGCTAGCTAAGTATGCAGGTGTGCCAGTTTGGAATGGTCTAACTGATAAATATCATCCAACCCAGATTCTAGCTGATTTCTTAACCATTCAAGAAAAGCTAGGCCGCTTAAAGGGTGTGAAGCTCGTCTATTGTGGAGACGGTCGAAATAATATGGCCAACAGTCTCATGGTGGGATCCGCGAAGATGGGACTTCATTTTGTTATCGCAGCTCCCAGTCACTTAGTGCCAGATGATGAGCTGGTCCAATATTGTAAGAATGTAGCACAGGAGACCGGGGCCATCATCGAGATCACTGAGGATATCCAGAATGCTGTAGTTGGCGCAGATGCCATCTATACCGACGTGTGGGTCTCCATGGGTGAAGAGGATAAGTTTGAAGAACGGATCCAGCTCCTCAAGCCGTATCAAGTCACCATGGATCTCTTCCGGCGGACGGGCAAAACAGAGAGTATCTTCCTCCATTGCCTACCAGCCTTCCACGATCTTGAAACCCAGGTTGGTAAAGAGGTCTATGAAAAATGGGGCTTAAAGGAGATGGAGGTAAGCGACGAGGTATTCCGTAGCCATCACTCGGTGGTCTTTGATCAGGCGGAGAATCGGATGCATACGATCAAAGCGGTTATGGCTCTGACCTTACAATAAAAAGGTAAAAATATGTATACATCATCGTGATTTGAGTGAGGTGAACATATGCAAGAGAAAAAACTTGGCTTAGCAGCCCTAACAGCGCTGGTTATCGGTTCCATGATCGGTGGTGGAGCCTTCAACCTCCCCAGTGACATGGCTGCTGGAGCCAATAGTGGAGCAGTAATTATCGGTTGGGTGATCACGGGTATTGGAATGATCGCCCTTGCCCTTTCTTATCAAAATCTCGCCATCCGCAAGCCAGAACTGGATGGAGGTGTTTATAGTTACGCCCGTGCAGGCTTTGGTGAATTTCTAGGATTTAACAGTGCTTGGGGGTATTGGCTCTCAGCATGGTTAGGTAACGTTGCCTATCTTACCTTACTCTTTGGAGCCTTAGCCTATTTCTTTCCCATCTTTGGTGAGGGGAATAACCTTGCATCTGTTATTGGAGCTTCTGTCCTTCTTTGGGTCGTCCATTCGTTGGTTCTAAGCGGGATTCGTCAAGCCTCTATAGTTAATATGATCACTACCATTGCCAAATTGGTTCCCATCCTTTTATTTATTATCTTTGTGATTCTCGCCTTCAATGTGGACAAGTTCACCTTTAACTTTTGGGGTGGTCCTACATTCGACTGGAAGACGGTGAAGGATCAGGTGGCCAGTACCATGCTCGTGACCCTCTGGGTTTTTATTGGTGTGGAAGGAGCTGTGGTTCTTTCTGGCCGAGCCAAGGAGCGTCGTGATGTGGGACGAGCTACGGTGATCGGCTTAATCAGCACCTTGATCATCTATGTGCTCATCTCCTTATTCTCCCTTGGCATAATGACCCAGCCTGATTTAGCGGCCTTAAGCAATCCTTCCATGGCTTATGTGATGGAGAGCGTGGTAGGCTCTTGGGGTGCTGCCATCATCAATATAGGCTTGGTCATCTCCTTACTGGGGGCCTTCTTGGGCTGGACCCTATTAGCCGCAGAGATCCCTTTTGTCGCAGCGAAGGATGAAGTATTCCCCAAATGGTTAAAGCGGGAGAATAAGAATGGGAGTCCACTAAGCTCACTTTGGTTAACTTCCTTGCTAATTCAAACATTTTTAGTCCTTGTTTTGTTTGCACAATCGACCTACCAAGCCTTATACTTTATGTCAGGGACTGCCATCCTTATTCCCTACTTGTTCTCGGCCCTCTATCAATTGAAGCTTTCAGCGACAGGGGAGGCCTATAAGCCCAAGGAGTCAAGGGGAAGGGATCTCTTCCTAGGAATTGTAGCAACGCTCTATGCCATATGGCTTGTCTATGCAGCAGGACTGGAATATCTACTGATGGTGATGATACTCTATGCACCTGGTATCTTTTTCTACTGGCGTGCCAAACATGAGTATCAGAAAAAGTTATTTCAGCCCATGGAGCTTGTGATTGCAATCCTGCTAGTTGCGGCAGCTGCCTGGGCAATCTACCTGCTATCAACAGGACAAATTGCTCCTTAGTCATCATGAGTAAAGGTTATTCAACAGAGGAGGTAGAAGGATGGAACAACAACGTATTGTCATTGCCCTCGGTGGTAACGCCATTCAGATCGGCAATGAAGCAACAGCGAAAGCTCAGCAAGAAGCTTGCTTCCGTACTGCACAGCAGTTATTACAAATCATTCAAGCAGGACATGAAATTGTTGTAGCGCATGGTAATGGACCACAGGTTGGAAACATTATGCTACAGCAAGAGGCAGCCAAGACGGACAAGACACCAGCTATGCCGTTCGATACTTGCGGCGCTATGAGTCAAGGGGAGATTGGCTATTGGCTCCAACAAGCCGTTGGGAATGTAATGCGGCAGGCAGATATTCAAAAGACGGTAGCTTCCATTATCTCACAATCCATTGTTGATCCGCAGGATCCCGCCTTTACCAATCCGACAAAGCCAGTGGGACCATTCTATACGGAAGAGGAAGCGAAGCGAATCGCTGATGAGACAGGGTATACCTTTAAGGAGGATGCTGGACGTGGATGGCGCCGTGTTGTACCATCGCCCATTCCCCAGACCATCGTGGAAGGAAATATGCTTCATCACTTGGTTCAATCTGGGTTTATTGTGATTGCCGTAGGTGGTGGAGGAATCCCTGTTATTCAAGATGAAAAAGGTGATCTGCATGGGGTGGAAGCCGTGATCGATAAGGACCTTGGTGCAGAGAAGTTGGCTGAGCTTGTGGATGCAGATATCCTTCTTATCCTCACAGCGGTTGAACGGGTTGCCATCAACTTTAATAAGCCTAATCAACAGGAGCTGTCCAAGGTGTCGACCACTGAAATGCAACGCTTGATGGAGGAAGGCCATTTTGCCCCAGGAAGCATGCTACCTAAGGTGAAAGCAGCGATGAGTTTTGCGATGTCCAAGCCAGGACGCAAGGCGATTATTACCTCCCTTGAGCGAGCCTTCGATGCGATCCAAGGTAATGCAGGAACACTGGTCATTCATGAATAGATGAATAATAAAGGAAGAGTGCCATGGCATTCTTCCTTTTTCTACACATTAATATGGGATGATTCACATTCATGAGTCGTTAATCCACATCGAAAAAGCTGGGAACTTTAATGGTAATCACCTTAGAGTTCATGCAGATTAGCCCTCGATTCATATATTCATGGAGATTATGGCTGACAGTCTCCCTCGTTGTACCGGACATATATGCTAAATCCTGTGTCGTAATAGGACAAGGAATAATAATATACTCATCCTTTTTTTCACCGATTAAACGTATTAAATAGGCAAGTAGACGTCGTACTCGCTCAGATGCTAAAGGATGATTCACATAACGGACACGGCGCTCCACATGAATAATTGTCTGATTTAGCACCTTAATAATGTTGATCAAGGCCATGGCGTTTTGCGAGATCATCTCCTCAAACTTATTTCTAGGTATGTAAAAGGTGGTAACATTGGTCATGGCGAGACAGGAAAATGAGTAGAGCTTATCTTCAAATAGACCAGCGTATGGGAACATGCTATAGGGTTTCATGTAGAAGGTGGTATGAATATTTCCCTCAAGGCTGATACGTTCTTGCCTTACATAGCCGTTGATAGAGAAGAAGATGCGATCTCGCAATTGTCCAGCGTGGTAAAGCATCTCGCCCTTTTTATATTCCCGAATGTAAGCATGTTCTAAGAGCTCATGAACCGTTTGTTCAGGTAATTCTTGAAAAATGGTAAACTGTTCAATATGGTCTCGAATATCGATGGCCACCAATACTCCTCCTAACACGAACCAACTCAACCGAATGACGGTCCTTTCATTTTTGTAGTGTATACTGATTTCAGTGGTTCATGTTGAGAAAGAATGGAATATTATTTGACGATAACTTGGACATTTTGCAAAAAAGGAGCTTAAAGATGTTTGATCCCACCATTTATGACAATCTTAAAACCGTATTAGAAGGCGCTCTGTATGAAAAGGACTTTGCTGGGGCAATTCTAGTCACGCAGCGTCGTGATCTTGTGGATCTCGCTACCCTTGAACGTGAATTTATCATGGGATTCCAGGAAAGGGATCACGAGACGAGCCAAGCTGTTGATGAAGAGACGCCTCAGCTTAAGGGGAACGTTGTAGCCCAGATCAGCTTACGTGCTCCCTTGCATGAATTGGCAGGGGAGATCCTTGAACTCCAAGCGGTGGAGGAGCTCGGATGTGAGCTGATCATTGCTTATCGCTGTACCATCTTCGATCCTGAACGGTTTATACCACCGGTTGTGACCATGCTGGAACAGCTTTGGGATGGCAGACTCTTGATCGTTCCTATCCTCTCTTATCCGTATGGGCTTCAGAAGAAGCAGTTTTCTGTAGAATTTCAATGCTCCTTCCAGCGGAAAATTGGTGAGCTGCAGATCCCGGATTTTCCCCTACTTGTCCAACTTACCATTGATTCATTGACCCAGATTAATCGATTATATCCTCAGCTATGAACCTTCCATAGACTTTAGACATATTACTAGGGTAAGATGATCTATCTTCTTAGTGGTATGTAAAGGGGGCAGTTTATTTGGAGCATGGTGATATATTTATCTCCTCAGGTGTGGGTGATCAGTTTTGCGGAAATTTCGTTATGACCACACCTGAAGAGACAGTGCTATGGGAGGCCGAACCACACTTTATCACGTCTGGAACAGTATCGATTTACTATGATGAAGGGAAATGTGAAAGCTTGATTGTTCGTATCGAGCAGACCTACCGTGAGGAGGTTTGTTTCTCCGTTCCTCTTAAGAACACCCGCTCCTTCACCATCCGAAATCTCAGAAAAGTGTGTGTTCATTGTACAGATGGAAGTGGAACGTACCGAGGCAAGTATTGTCTTAGTATCCATTATCGACTTGATCATTTGGATGACTGTGAAGAAGAGTGAGTTTACACTGATGGTGGTAGCGGTGGTGTAATATCTTCTAATGAGACAACGTGACATAGGGAGACGATGCGTGGAACAGGATTACCTTGACCACCAGTATTGATCTTCACCACTCCATTTGTGATGGCAAGAATGGAGACTACATTGAAACTATTATCCGTTTGTGGGCTGGTGGTTAAAACATCGAAGGTTCTACCTTGTAATTGTTGAAATAGATTGGTTAAGGCCTGTTCACAGCAACCACAATTGGTTGCATTAATTCCCGTAAAGGACACGTCACGTACAGC
This sequence comes from Rubeoparvulum massiliense, assembly GCF_001049895.1. GTDB lineage: Bacteria > Bacillota > Bacilli > Rubeoparvulales > Rubeoparvulaceae > Rubeoparvulum > Rubeoparvulum massiliense. The sequence goes on along the minus strand of NZ_CVPE01000006.1, from coordinate 538,942 downwards.
GGTACCACCAGCAGTTCCTCCTTTGGCATCACCAATCGTTACCACCTCGCATAAATTCACGATTTGCTGTGTACCATTACGATCAACTTCCAATAAAACATTTTGTCGGATGGCCTTTGGTATTACATCAAGCAGCTTACCTGAACTGGTCTGTGATGTGGTACGGATGTCGATGGCATTATTGGGAGAGGTAATGATCCTTCGTAGGATCTCAGCTAATGCTCGAGCACAGCAGGGACAAAAGCCACCTGGTATATTAGGTTTTTCAAAGGGAGGACAGCAACCATGCATCTTCATTGGTATCACCTTCAATTTTTTGATTCTTTGTTGGAGTTTATCGAACTATTAAGTGGTAGAAGTACGACGATAATGAAGATCAATACAAACTCGCCCCTTACAACGGGATGGAGATGTACCATCACTAGCACAGCTAATTTGAACGCGAAATAGACTGTTGAAAGTGCCAGAAAAAGAATCCCCTGGTTGAATAGTAGCGGTACTACTTCCTGAGCTATTAAGGTAGAGTGTAATTGCACAATTTCCCTCATTATAGAGAACAATGCTACCAAATGGTTCAACAATACCTACATCAGCAGCCCAAACCTCATACAAGGTTGTTCCACAAGCTACATTGAAATAGCGGCAGAAGCTATCGTTAAAGTAAATAGGTGTTTCAAATGGGGGACAGCAACAGCAATTGATACCCATCTTATCATTCCTTTCCTCTTTTTAGATGTCTGTCAGGCAGCGTGTTAGCCTTACTATATGGTATGAATTCTCGAGGTGTATGCTTGGATACTTGTTCATGGCTGTATGTGGATTTACACTAAGTGCATGTATGGGTATAATTAGGAATAACGAAACCAATGGGAGTTGTCCATATGAACATGCCCACATTTGAGGACTTCTTGAAGCTAGATATTCGAGTTGGCGAAATTCTACGTGTAGAAGAGTTTCCAAAGGCAAGAAAGCCTGCATACCAATTATGGGTGGATTTTGGGGAAGAGATTGGTGTAAAACAGTCCAGCGCACAGATTACTGAATGCTATACACGAGAAGAGCTGATTGGTCGTCAGGTACTTGGTGTTGTTAATTTTCCTCCACGACAGGTTGCCAATTTTATCTCTGAGGTACTGGTTCTTGGTATCTATTCAGAGCAAGGCGTCGTTCTCATTACTCCTGAACGTTCCGTGAAAAAAGGGGACAAGCTAGGATAGAGAAGATTTGATTAGGCGATTGGCTAGCCATGATGCTTAGCAAAAATAATGATTGCATTATATAAGCATATAGTTATATACTAATACCTGAAAGGGAAGTGATGAGCATGATGGTGGTGGAGCAACGCATGAATGAAGCGAAATTGAATCAGTTGGCTCCTGTGGTCAAATTGTTAGGGGATAAGACAAGGCTGCAGATTCTACATTTGCTACGGCAACGTGAATACTGTGTCTGTGAACTGGTTCCGCGCTTTCAAATGAGCCAACCAGCCATTAGTCAGCACCTTCGGAAGCTAAAGGATCTGGAGATTGTCCAGGAACGACGTAATGGTCAATGGATTCACTATTCCCTCAATCCAGAAAGCTCTTTTTATCATCTTGTCTGTCATATCCTCGAAGAGCTAGATGAGGGTGGTGTTGAATCGAAGGAATAATTAATTCTAGGGTTCACCATCTAGGTTGAATTATCCCATTCTCAAGAGAAAGTGTGATCATAATGTTTGAACAATTGGCGACGTGGATTGTTACGCAACTATTGGGACTCTCGGTGGAGACACGCTTAGGTGGTGCCATCCATTTCTTTATTTATGACACGGTAAAAATTCTCTTTTTACTGATCGTGATGATTTTCATCATCTCATACCTACGTAGCTATTTTCCACCAGAAAAAGTGAAGTTATGGCTACAGGGAAAGCGACTGTTTTTCGGGATTGTTCTGGCTGCTTTACTCGGTGTAGTTTCACCATTTTGCTCTTGCTCCACGGTGCCATTATTTATTGGCTTTGTTGAAGCGGGAATTCCTTTGTCCATCACTTTAACCTTCTTGATCAGCTCGCCGATTGTGAACGAGATTTCCTTAGTTCTACTCTTCTCCATGTTTGGCGGGCAGATCGCTACTTTATACATTCTCTTTGGTGTTGTGCTAGCCATGGTGGCAGGTTGGTTCCTAGGCAAGTTGAAGATGGAGGATCAGATTGAAGCCTATGTGTATCAGATTCAGATGGGGGAATCAACGATTGCCCAACTGAGCCAAAGGGAGCGTCTGCACGATGCTTGGCAGAATGTTGCGGATACAGTGAAAAAAATCTGGCTCTACCTTCTCATTGGGATCGGCATTGGTGCTTGGATCCATGGTTATGCACCAGAGGAATTATTGGTTCGTTATGCAGGTGAAGAGAACTGGTTGGCTGTACCCTTTGCCACCATCATTGGAGTACCCCTCTATTCCAATGCTGTCGGTTCACTCCCCATCATCGAGGCGTTGATGAATAAGGGAGTAGCACCGGGAACAGCACTTTCGTTTATGATGGCCATCACAGCTCTTTCCCTGCCAGAAGTGATCCTGCTACGTAAGGTGATCAAGCCCAAGCTGATTGCCGCCTTTGTGGGAACAGTAACAGTGGGCATCATGATAATTGGCTATCTTTTCAACTGGATAATCTAGGTTAATCATTAATACGAAATAGGAGCGATGAAGATGGAGATCAAAGTACTAGGAACAGGCTGTAAAAAATGTAAACAACTTGAGCGAAATACCTGCGATGCGGTACATGCCATAGAACTAGATGCTACCGTTGAGAAGGTAGAGGATCTTGGTGCCATCATGAAATACGGAGTGATGAGCACACCAGCCTTGGTCATCAATGATCAGGTAGTAAGCACTGGAAAAGTCTTGTCCGTTGAAGAAGTTAAGCAGTTGATATCTCAACATCGGTAAGAGATTGAGTCTGGTGAGCAATGGAATATGCGCAAAAAGCGAAGGGAGATGTAGCTTCCTTCGCTTTTTTTAAAGGTTCTCTCTAAAGGTTCTCTTTTTGATAAGTTAATAAGTACCAGAAAGAGAAGAAGACGAAGAAAATGGGAGTTTAAGTTTCCATAAGGAAAAATAGTTTTACATATACAAAATGGTGACAATGATGTAAGATAAATATGGATTGGTTACCAGCCATTCCAAACTACTACTCAATACTAGAAAGGAGAAGTTCTATGTTTACTCAACTACAACTACCATATGCCTTTGATGCCTTGGAACCACATTTGGATGCTCGGACGATGGAGATTCATTATGGGAAGCATCATGCAAACTATACAAATAAATTAAATGAAGCGTTAGAAGGTCATGTAGATCTTCAAGCGAAATCTATTGAAGAGATTCTAAGCAACCTTGATGCAATTCCTGAAGCCATTCGCACAACCGTGCGTAATAATGGTGGAGGTTACTTTGCACACAATCTTTACTGGTCCATTATGAGTCCTGATGGTGGCGGTGAACCAAGCGGTGAGGTTGCGCAAGCCATTGAGCGAGATTTTGGCCGTCTTGCCAATCTTAAAGAAGCTCTGACTAAGGCTGCGACAGGTCAGTTTGGATCAGGTTGGGGCTGGCTCGTTGTTAATGGAGACAAGCTTGAAGTAATGAGTACCTCCAATCAAGATACACCACTCGCACAAGGGAAAACACCAATTCTCGTTGTGGATGTGTGGGAGCATGCCTACTATTTAGAATACCAAAATCGTCGCCCTGACTTCGTTGCAGCATGGTGGAATGTTGTGAACTGGGCAGAGGTAAATCGTCGTTATTTAGCTGCGATTGCTAAGTAAAGCAAGCATATTGTAAGTCGAATAGAATATGAAGCGAAGAGTCACAAGGGGGTAGATCAACACACTCCCTTGTGTTTTTTTAATGTTTAATGATCAATCTTATCTATTAGGTGCACCGACATAGCCCGCTGGTGGTCTAAAGACTATATCAGGTTACCTCCTTGCACATCAACTTCTGAAAAGGGCATAATAATTAGAAGAAGATCATCGTTAGTCTCGGTTGTTAAGGAGTGGAAAGGATATGGATGAAGGGATCATCTATCAGTCCCCAATCAATCAAGGAAAGTTTTATCCCCGCGTAGGGCAGATCATTGACTATGTACCTATTTATCATCTACGGGGTTACTACGACATCGATCATGTGATGCAACGATGTGTCGAGCGCTCCCTTCAGTGGCAAGAGATTGAAAACATCTTTAATACACCTCTTTTGATCGCAAGGCAGTGGAATGGTGAAAGGTATCTATACATATCACGAACTGGGGGTATTGTCCTCACAGCAAAAGGTGATTTAGTTACAGCCTGGCGCAAGGAGGATCATGATCCTGATGTTCTACATGCTTTAGATGATGCAGGTTATACGCTTTGAGCAGGATGATCTACTCATCTCATCTTGCGTTATCTATTTCTATTATTAAATTATAATAATTATTGACAAGAAATTATTTTAAGATATAATAAATATGTAACCATTACAAGTAATAAATTTTACAACCAATCAATCAGACCTAAATTCATGTTTAATCAATGTCCTGGAGAATATCTAGGATGTTCTGCCTGATACTTGGTTAAGCTTACAAAAGAAAAGGAGTGGATTTGCATGACAGAAGGTATGGAAAAACAAGGAACAGAAGAAGTAGCGTTTGCAATGCCACGGATTGGCCAAAAGGCACCACAATTTGATGCAATAACCACACATGGCATGAAGAAATTATCCGATTACGCAGGGAAGTGGCTAATTCTATTCTCTCACCCAGCTGATTTCACCCCTGTATGTACAACAGAGTTTATCGCTTTCCAAGAAATCTACCCAGAATTACGCAAGCGTGACACAGAATTACTTGGCTTAAGTGTAGATAGTGTAACCTCCCACATTGCTTGGGTACGTAATATTAAAGAGAAGATGGGTGTTACCATTGAATTCCCCATCATTGCAGACCTCAATATGAAGGTGGCAAGCAAATACGGTATGATCATGCCAGAGCAAAGCGATACAGCAGCTACACGTGCCGTCTTCTTCATCGATGATAAGCAGGTTGTTCGGGCGATTATTTACTACCCCATGTCCACGGGTCGTAATATGGCTGAGATTCTTCGCGTCTTGGACGCATTAAAAACATCTGATCAACACGGTGTTGTTACCGGAGCTAATTGGAAGCCAGGTGATAAGGTCATCGTTCCACCACCTAAAACAACAGCAGCTGCAGATGAGCGGACACAAGATTCATCACTAGAAGTAATTGATTGGTACTTATCGAAGAAGGATTTGAAATAGAGCTTTCTGCGTGGCTAGAAAATAAAAAACAACCGTCAGGTGCTTAGCCCTGACGGTTGTTCATGTTACTGACGCGTTCATCAACCTCGCGACAGATTTCCTCGGCATTCATTCCACTTGCGTCAATGATGGAACCTTCAAAACTAACATTTTGAATGCCCATCAGGTTACTATCCTGACCAGTGACTACACAGCAATCACAACCATAAAAATCATCTTCATTGCGGAGAGGAACTGTTTCATAGCCCCGTTCTCTTAATGCATCCTCAACATGGGTGAGGTTTTCTTCTACACCAATTCGTGCCATTGCTGACACCTCCTTCACCCATAATCTTCCCGAACGTTGAGAAATTATCCATTGCAATCATACTAAAAGAGATACAGCTGTCTTAATTAAGATACAAATATATTCCAGCAACGGCTAAATCAGCTTGGACCTGTTTTAACTCCTTTTTATTCATGGTAAGGGGATTCTCACGTAGAAAGAGATACTGCAAGTTGGGATGATCTTGTAGCTCGCGAAGGGAAGAAAGGTTCGCAAGCTGATTATGATCAAGAATGATCCAATTCAAATTAGGCATAAGAGTAAGGCTCTCAATATCATCAATCAGGTTGCCTTTTAAATGGATCGCTTGAAGATGGGGTAGGTTTTCTAAAGGTGTGAGATCATCAATTTGCGCAAACGGAAGGATAATACATTCTAGATTTTTCGCATATTGTAGTCCATTAAGTGATTTAACAGGACGATGGTCCCAGGACTCCAGATGTTCCAGTTGAAGCAGATGCTTATTGGTGATTTCGCCATCGATCTGCAGGTGTTCACGAACCAATTGTTCTAAGTAGGGGTCGGAAATATGGATTACGGTAGCTTCATTAACTGGAACTTGGGTACAGGCAACAAGTGGAATGAGGAATAGGGTTAGGAGAAGAAGTGTCCAGCTAAGCTTCATTCGTTGCATCTTATCACCTACTTTTTCACAAGTTTTTGTGGTACCTTCCTAATTATAACATTGACGAATTTGTGAACAAAAGGGACTATAGATGCAAAAACAACAGCTAAGCATGTCTCTATACCGGTTGTTTCCATCGATTGTCTACAGGCTATCTTCAAGACTGATTTTCTTACTACTCAAATAGTGAGATATGTAGATCAGTACCCAGGTTAACGAGAAGAGTATGCAATTGACCACGGTGGTGATAGATGTGAGCAATGATTTCTAAAAACCATTCAAATCGGGAATAGGAGACACCCCAGTAAGAGCTTGTCAGCTCCATTAATTGTTCATTAGAATAACCGCGATATCTTTCCTTCAATGCTTCGAATCCAGCATGTAGCGTGGATCGCATTTCTTCGATTGAATTGATCTTCCTCTGTGCATAGAATTGATTCATCTCTGTTTCAGATGCACCATCAGCGATGAGAAGATCAGCATGGTAGATGAGGACAAGATGATTGACTAATTCTCCAAGGGATCGCTTGTTTTGAGCAAGTCGTACGTTAAAGTCTTTAGGATCTAGTAAAGAAATCATCTGATCAATGGTAAGGTTTGCGACTTCTAATTGGTGAATAACGGCATGTACATAAGAATTCACGGAAAAGCCTCCAATCCATGGAATGGTAACTAAAAGTAAAATTGACAGAATATACTAATAACCATATGATAGAAGTAGAAAGGAGGGAGATAGCATGGCATTGAGTAAGCAAGCAAGTAATATCCGAGTACTACTTGGGACAAGCTATTGCACAATGCAATGACAGCATTATTGGATCTAGTATTTTTCGTTCTCGTCCTTATTACTTCATTCTTCATCTTTTCTCTGAGCATTGAATACCCATTTCTACTTATAAGCTTAGCAATCATCCTTACGCTCTATCTCTACATTAAATATGCACTGCCTTGGAAGCCAAAATGGATCAGTCAATCAAGGGATGAGCAAGTATTGGCGGGTAAGGCAAGGGGAATCCTCGTAAAGATTGCTTTTTATCTACTTCAGCTAATTGGCTTTCTTGCAATGTTCATTCTCACAACCGTACTGATCAGAATGCCACCCTTAGCCGCCATTATTTTTACAGTAATGTGGTACCGTACACGTAGCCGTAATAAAAATAACAGGTATTCCAATAACTACTATAAAAGGCTATAATGGAACTAGTAAATCGTGTTCTGATGAATAAGGAGGGGATCGAATGTCGCAACAACAGCCATCAACTCATCAACGTCTCACTGCCCTACGTAACCTCATTATAGGTTCATCCTGTGTGCTCCTCGAGCTCATGCGAATTCTTGCTGTTGCAATCGCAATTGGCTTTCTATTTTGGTGGATTGCCCAAGAACCTAGTCTCACCATCATCGCTTCGCTGATCTTCACCTATTATTGGTATAAAAAGGGTGGTGCGCATACAGGCTGGAATCCTTATGCAAGCCGTGTTCTAGCATCAAGGAAGCTCGCAGGAATTGCTGGTGCACTTGGATTCTACCTCCTTGAGCTGATTCGGATTGTCGGGATGGGATTATTCATCGCGATTGCAATTCAAAGTGTGATCATTGCGACCATCGTTGTTACTTATTATTGGTATCGTCAGAATGGTCAATTCAATGGGTGGTATGACATGGGTTTACGCTTCCTCAGTAGGGGAAGGATCTCCTTCGGTAAGTAGTTGGATAAAGGCTTGCACCTGTGGTAATTGGCGTGCAGGTTCACTTACAATTAACCAGGTATCTCGATAAATGGGTTGCCCCTGTGGATCACAGATGGGCAACTTTTTTAATGCAGTTTCCCTCTCTGTGATGCTGGTACCTGGCAGGATAGCATAGCCAATACCATGCAAGACCAATTGTTTGCAGGTCTCAAATTGATCAACCAGAATGGAACGGGGAGGCTGACGCTTGAACTGATGATACCACCACTGCTCAATGGTATAACGATAGGTAGAATCGGTGTCTACCTGCAGGAAGGGCTTCTTTACATGTTCTAGCTCAGCGAGAGATTGGATGGTGGTATCGACCAAGAGCAAGGGATCACTAAAGAGATGCTGCTTCCAGCCGGACCACTCTGGATTCCCCCGAACAATGGCTACGTGGCTTTCATCATCATACATTTTCCGCATCATATGACTGCTCCAGCCTGTTTGTAAGTCCACATGAACCAAGGGGTAGCGCTTCACAAATTCACTTAAGCGCCCAGGGAGCCAATACTGTGCTAGAATGGTTCCCACAGCGAGGTGTAAGGTACCATGAATCTCCGCCGTAAGACCCTGTAGTTCCTCGATCACTTGCTGCTGACGACCGGTGGTCTCCTGGGCAAAGGCGATCACCTTTTCACCTTCCGGTGTCAGCGTTAAGCCCTTGTTCGATCGTAGAAATAGGGTGGTTCCCCATGCTTTCTCTAAGGCTTGCAGACGCTGAGTTAAGGCAGGCTGGGAAATAAATGCGCGTGCGGCAGCTTTACTAATATTCTTCTCCTCCGCTAAGAGAAGGAGAAGTTCGAGCTCTCTTAGTTCCATCCATCTTCCTCCCAAGATAAGAAATACTTATGTCCCACTATCAATTATATAAATTTTACCAATCATGTTCTTCCATGTAAACTGAAATCAAAGGAAGGGAGGGGTTCAGATGGAGCTCACTTTCGAGATGTTTTTACTGTTTGGCATCGGTCTGTTGGCTACTTTTATCGGCACCTTAGGGGGAAGTGGTGGCTTTATTAATCTACCAGCAATGATGGCGTTGGGTATTCCTATTCATACAGCCATTGCCTCCAATAAGTTTGCGAATACCTTCAGCTCCTTCACAAGCTTTATCACCCTCTTTCGGCAAAAGGCGATCGCTGGGAAAGCATTACTATTCTTCATTCCATTTAGCTTAACAGGGGGAATTTTTGGTGCGATCTTTGCTTCTTCCCTCAAACCACAGACAATGCAGAGGGTGGCTATTGTTTTGCTAGTCATTGCCTTTGTTCTCACTTATCGGCAGAAGGGGGAGAAGAGGACCGTGAGCCATCATGTGAAGCTACCTATTCCGCTCTATCCTATTCAGATGGGGTTCAGCTTCTACGATGGAATGCTTGGACCAGGTCAGGCAACGATGCAGATGATCGTCTTCCAGCATTACCAGCTCTCTTATCTCACATCCATTGCCTTAACACGAATGAACACATTTTTTAGTTGTATCGGTGCATTTGCCACATATTATCTAGCTGGTCTTTTTTCCTGGTCGGTAGGTATCCCCTTAGCCTTGGGGGGAGTGATCGGTGCACGGATGGCCTTAATTGTGGCACGGAAGCTTTCGCAGCAACAAGCTCTCTATTTACTCAGGTCGCTAACCTTGGTATTGCTCGGTTATATGGTGGTGGGACAAATTACTTAAAAAATAGGTATATGAAAACAAAAATGCCTTCACATTTAGAAGTGAGAGAGTGCTTTTTTTTTTCATCAGTTAAGCTATTAATTATAAAATAATATTTTAAACAATAAAAATATATTGAGAAACAATAAATAATGTGTTAAATTTTATTTAGGAAAAAATTGATGAGGTGCTATTAATGAAACGAGGATCAACACTATTTTTAAAGCTCGCTGTTATTCTTATTGGAACTCCAGTTCTTGCTTTATGTATATTTGGGTTGCCTATACTAGCGAAAGAAGCAGTTGAAAGTAGTTCGAATTTCGCTTTTGTACTATATGGTATCGTAATCGTTATGTATGTATCGGTGATACCGTTTTTCGTTGCATTATATCAGGCTTTTAAACTTTTATGCTATATTGACAAGAACGAAGCGTTCTCAGAAATATCTGTAAGGGCTTTAAAAAATATTAAATATTGTGCAATCATCATCAGTGGCTTATACGTAGTTGCGATGCCATTTTTCTATATCTTTGCGGAGTTAGACGATGCCCCAGGTGTCATATTGATTGGAATGCTCTTTATTTTTGCCTCTATGGTTATCGCAGTCTTTGCTGCTGTTCTCCAAAGACTTTTACAAGAAGCGATTAAGATAAAATCAGAAAATGATTTAACGGTCTGAGGTGAATAGTATGGCGATTATAATCAACATTGATGTGATGCTGGCTAAAAGAAAAATGAGCGTAACAGAACTTTCGGAGAGGGTTGGAATTACGATGGCTAACCTTTCTATATTGAAAAATGGAAAGGCAAAAGCAATTAGGCTTTCAACTTTAGAAGCAATATGCAAAGCATTAGAATGCCAGCCTGGGGATATTTTAGAGTATAAAAGTGAAGAAGATCTGTAAACTCCTTACAATCTAGCTAATGATGGATGTGGGAGACTTCTTGGCTAGTTTAGTTAAAAATGCCTGTATCAATGATTACGTGGTAATCTTAGGTACAGGCATTTTTATCAGGTTTCTCGTTGTATTGATTGATAGTAAATTATATTGAAGGTTCCTTTCCATGATAGGGGGATAAGGAGATCATTCGTGTAGCTAGTCGCTGAAGGAGATGCTGATCATGACTAATCATGAGTACACCCAGTTGCTGGGCTTCTACTTTACTTTGAATCACCTGCCAGATCTGTGCTTGAGTGATGGCATCCAGCATAGCTGTCATTTCGTCTGCGATGAGGAATTGGGTTGCTGGACTTAGGGCGCGGGCCACACAGAAGCGTTGCAGCTCGCCGCCGGATAATTCATTAGGCCAGCGATTCAGCCATGCTTGTTCAATCCCTAGGTCGTGTAGGAACTCATCAGGAGGATTCCAGCCTTCATATAAGGTTTGGCGCATACGCCAGCGTGGGTTCACAGCCTTCTCTGGATGCTGAAAGATCAATTGTACTGGGTGAAAAGCTGCAGTATGTGACGCAGAACTGGAGGGCATTCCACCATGGAGGGTTACCTGACCCTCATGAGGCTCCTCATAGCCAGCTAAGATTCGTGCCAAGGTGGTCTTACCGCTCCCACTTGGACCAGTTAAACCAACCACTTCACCGGTTTGTAATGTGATATCAAGATGACGGAAGATCCATGGCCCATTCGGATAATGGAAGCCAAGATTACTTGCATTAAGTTGCATGAAGACACCTCACCATTCCTCCACGCACCTGACGTGCTTCAGGTGCTACGGTTTTACAGGCTGCTGTCGCCATGGAACAGCGGGGATGGAACAAGCAACCTGTGGGTAGCTGATGGGGCTGGGGCTGAAAGCCGGGAATGGGTCGAAACTGATTCTGGGGGAGTGCTTGCCAAAGTGCACGGCTATAGGGATGACGAAGGGCATCACCTTCACCACAGAAGTTAGCGACGGGAGCAATCTCTACCGTAGTCCCAGCGTAAAAGATGGCAATCCGATCTGCAATGGAGAGCGCTGCCTCAATATCATGGGTGATCATCATGACACCACGTCCTTCATCAGCCAATTGACGAAAATGGCCTAGTGTTTCAGCAATTACACTCCCATCGAGACCCGTTGTCGGCTCATCGGCGATAATCAATTGTGCATCACGTACCAAGGCATTAGCAATGAGTACGCGCCGTGCCATGCCGCCAGACAATTGGAAGGGATAGAAGCTTGCCACTTCAGGGACAAGCTGGTAGCGGGCAAAGACCGCTTCTTGTACAGCGCGAGCATCCTTGCCTCTCACAGCATGCTGTACCTGTTTGCCCACCTGCATTAATGGGTCCAGATAGTTCACCGATTGAGGGATCAGAGCCAACTGTTTACCTCGTAAAGCAGCCTGTTTCTTTGAGGTTAGTTCTTCACCTCGAAATTGCAAGATTCCCGTGATTGTAGCATTGGCTGGGAGGATGCCAAGAATGGCATGGGCGAGCAGACTTTTGCCCGAACCACTGGAACCCACCACGGCGAGGACCTCACCAGCATGGATCTCTACATCGAGATTGGAGATCACCTGGGTGACGGTTTTGCGCAGACCCTTCGTATACTGGCGAAAGGAGACGCTTAAATCCTTCACTTTCAGTAAAGGGGATGGGGAGGAGATTGCTTTACTTGTTTGATCCATGGGTTTGCTCCTTTCTGCCAGGTCATGGCGTATCACTGATGGGCATGGTGGGGATCGAATAGTTGCTGTAGATTATGACCCACAATATCGAAGGTACGGACCACCAAGAGTAAGGTGAGCCCAGGGAAGAAGGCTAACCACCACATCCCGGTAGATAGATAACGCATGGACTCGGCTAGGATGATCCCAATCGCTGGTTGATGGGGCGATAATCCCAGTCCCAAAAAGGTAATGGCTGCTTCATGTAAGATCGCATGAGGGAAGAGTAAGATAAACCCGATCAAGAGCTGCGGAAGGAGATGGGGCAGCATATGACGAGAAGCGATCCACCAACGAGATCTTCCCAAACGTCGTGAGACTTGAATATACTCTGCCGACCGTAATTGTAATACTTCCGCGCGGATCACCCGGGTCAGACTGGGCCAATGGGTTAAAGCGATCCCTACGATGACCCCCTTGGCACCACCGCCTAAGGTGAAGGCAATCAAAATGAGGATTACCAGATGGGGGACCCCTAAAAAAAGGTCCACCAACCAGGAGATGAAGGCATCCATCCATTTACCCATGGTGGCGGCTAACATCCCTAAGGCCAAAGCGATAACAGCACTGATGGCTGCTGCCATGATTCCCACACTGATACTTAAGGAGAGTCCCTTCACGGTCCGAATTAGCATATCTCGCCCTAACCAATCGGTACCAAAAAGATAGGAGAGGGAGGGTGCCTGATTCCGCACAGCGAAGTTTGTCGTCAGACGTTCGTTCCCCATCAGCCAGCCACTTAAAAAAATACTAAGGAGAATTAAGAAGGAGACCACGGTAGTCACAATGGTCCATTGGCGCCGATTTAGACAGAAGCGCTTGAATCGTGGTACTGGAAGATCCAGTTGATCACTATTCATCTCACAATGATTGGTATCATTCATCGAATCTGTCCCCTCCTTATTCTCGGATCAACCACCCGATAGATTAAATCCGCAAGCAGATTACCCATAAAGACAAAGAGGGCACTAAAGATGACGATGCCTAACAATAAGGGGACATCACCGCGTAAGCCAGCTTGTATGGTCGCTTGCCCTAAACCAGGATAGGAGAAGACTTGTTCCGCAAGGACAGACCCACCAAAGAGCTCTCCCAATGCAGCAAACTGTAAGGTAATGGCTGGTAAAGCAACATTTCGGACAATGTGCCGCCATACCAAGGGGAGTCCCTGCACACCTTGCGCCTTCGCATAGAGAATATAGTCGCTATCTAATACATCGATCACCTTTTGTCGTGTATGCAGTGCAACATTGGCCACACCGAGTAGGCTCAGCGTTAAGGCTGGAAGAATGAGATGATGAATCCTTGCTCCTAGGGTAACCTCTTCTGCGAGGACACCAGCAGGTACGCCCAGTCCCACCGGGAACCATCCGAGCCAAACGGCAAAAATCATGAGAAAGAGCATCCCTAACCAGAACGTGGGCGTGGAGGCAAGGGTAAAGCAATACCATTGAATGATCCGATCTACCCAGGTTCCTGGACCCATGCCTGCGATGACTCCTAGCAGGAAGCCCAGGATTCCTGAAATGACCCAGGCTACCCCCATCAAGGCAAGGGAAGCACGAAATCGCTCCCCAAGCACCTCGATTACAGGTTGACGAAAGATCATGGAGGTTCCCGAATCACCTTGGAGGGCGGCCTTCCCCCAGTGCATAAATTGCTCCAGCGGTGGCTGATCCAGCCCCCAATAGGCGGCGATCATGGCACGCTGCTCTGGACCTACGCGCATAAGATCTGCACCAACATAGGCCTGGACTGGATCGATGGGAGAGTTACTCACGAGCCAGAAGGAGAGAATGCAGAGCGCAAGGATTAATGTGGTGATTCGTACTAATTTTCCTGTGACGTAGCGTAATATCTGATGAGACTTCACGATCTGCATACCTCCTTACGACTTATATCTACTAAAACAATTATTCTTGCCAATGCCATTGGGCAATATTGGCGGTCACTGGCCAGCCATGACTATGAGGTTGGATCGCTTCCTCGCCGATTTCTAGTCCATCACGAACTAAATAGAGGTGGTCCCGATTGACGAGCCAAGCCCAAGGCGCATCGCCGAGGGCGCTACAGCCTGTTTTGCCATCCCATTGTGCTAATTTCCAATATTGTAGTGCTTCCTCCTCAGAGGTAGCAGCTAAAGCTTTTTCCATATGCTCATCTACCACAGCATTCTGATAATAACCAGTATTATACCAACCATTTCCAACGGTGGTGCTGCTATAGAGATTATAGAGTTCCAAGGGATCTTGACTGCCCCAGCCAAAGAGAATGGGGGTAGAGTACATGGCTTTGGCGATCCCATCCCAGCTTTCCCCTTTGAGATCTACTTGAATGCCAAGGGGCTTCAGCATATCTGCAATGGCGATGGAGAGGGATTGCCGAGAAGCATCATTGGCAAGATAGATTAAGGTAAACTGTGCCTTGAGATCACCTTTTTCCAGAATACCGTCACCATCTTGATCCTTCCAACCTGCCTCGCTGAGAATTTGTTGAGCTTTCTCTAGCTCACCATCTTCAAAAACCGTTTCTGTATTAAACCAAGGTAGGCCATCACAAACGGAGTAGGCAGGTGTACCATAGCCTTCGAAGACACCTTCTACCAATGCTTCACGATCTAAGGCAATATTAATGGCTTTACGAATGGCAATATCTGTAGTGACATCATTACCAATGGGGTAACCATCGGCTGTTTGTTCACCAGCAGGAACATAGGGGAAGAGAATCCCACGATTATCTACACTTGCTAAACGGACGAGGTGCATCCCTGCGACCTCTTGATTGGCATAGGTAGGAAGCACGAATGCCATATCCACTTGACCAGCTTGGGCAGCGGCGAAGGCGGCATCCTCCTCAAGGAATAAGAAAGTGAGGCGCTTGAACGGAGAGGGCTCTCCATAATAATACGGATTGGCCTCCACAATGATCTGTTGGCCTTTATCCCACTGAACAAGCTGGAAGGGACCGGAGCCGATGGGATGCTGTGCATAATCATCACCATGGGCATGCTTGGGTACAATCCCCAGTGAGCAGAGTGCGTGTAAGAAAGTAGATTGAGGTTGTTTCAAAGTGAATTGCACCGAATTACTATCGATGATCTCTGCTTTTTCTAGATTGTTTAAGTCGATGACGGATCCACTTTGGGCAGCGGTCTCGAAGGTATAGACCACATCTTCGGCAGTTAATGGCTCACCATCAGAGAACTTCACATCATCGCGAATCTTCACCGTCCATACCAAGCCATTGGGGTCTAGACTATATTCTGTAGCGAGATCATAGATGATGTTCATCTCATGATCACGAGCTAATAAGGTGCTTTGGAAAAGGGGAGAACCGTAACGTCCCCAGCCGGTGGTAGGGTCGAAGCCATTTTCAGGCTCATAGCCAATGGCGAGAACTAGTTCCTCTTTTACAAGATTACCTGAAACTTGCTCTCCTGCTTTTGCAGAATCTTGTGTCCCCTCAGCTGTTTTGGCATCACCACACCCAGATAATAAGAGGGCGGGAATGATGAGAAGCAAGATCAACCATCCAAAATGTTTCCGTACCAATCTCTTCACTCCTGTCTCATTGTAAACGGCTCCTTCTTGTGATGTAGGAAGCGATTTACAATCATTGAATTATATATTAGTAACACGAACAATTAAAATCGTAACACAGAGCAAAGAGGTAATGGGCAGTTAATTATGACAAAATAGCAAAGATTGCTGAGACGGGTGAGATAAAGGAGTAAGAAGTTAAGAAGGGAAACTATGGTATAATCAGACTAACAGAATTGTATAGAAGGAGCGTTGATTGTGGCCTGCGTATTTTGTGAAAAAGATCAGCAGGAAATTGTATTAGAGAATCAATGGGTAAAGGCATTCTTTGATCATTTTCCTGTGCAACGCGGACATTTACTCATCGTTCCCAAGCGTCATGTCCCCACTTATTTTGATGCTACCCCAGAGGAGATCCAGGCGATTGATGATCTCCTGCGTAAAGGGAAGGAATTACTCGATGAGACGTACCATCCTGATGGCTACAATATTGGTGTGAATGTGGGAGAATGGGGCGGTCAGACCATTATGCATCTCCATGTTCATCTCATTCCCCGGTATCAAGGGGATGTCCCCAATCCACGTGGGGGCATTCGGAATGCCATACCTAATCTTGTCCCATATGATGGCTAACATCTATTGACTAGGAAGGGGTTCAGCTCGTGCCAGTCTATGAAAAACTCGTTCGTGATCGGATACCAGCTATTATCGAAGCCGCAGGGAAGGAGTGTCGAGTCTCTACGCTTGATGAAGTTACCTACAGCATCGAGTTAAAAAAGAAGTTACTCGAAGAAGTAAAGGAGTATGAAACCGCTGTTAAGGATGAGGAGGCACTGGAAGAGCTTGCTGATATTCTAGAAGTGATGAGAGCACTAGTTACTCTCCATGGTTGCGACATGGAACAGTTGGAGGAGATCCGTAAGAAGAAGGCGGAGCAACGGGGCGCATTCCAAGAGCGCATCTTTTTACATGAGGTGAAAGATTGAAGCTTCAGCTTGTAACGAATCAGCTGGTCCGCTCCCTCCAACAAGCGCTTCAGCAAGCTCATTCCGTTGCATTTCTTACTTCTTTCGTGATGAAATCAGGGGTTCAGCTTATTCGTCCAGATCTGGAAGCTGCACTTAAGCGGGGTGTGAAAATTCAATGGCTGCTTGGTGACTATCTCTATGTAACACAGCCAGAAGCACTGGAACAATTACTTCCTTATCATCAAGAAATGGAGATCCATCTCTATTATAGTAACGGGGTCTCATTTCATCCCAAGTCGTATCTATTTCGTGGCATGGGAGGAGACCAAGTTATCGTTGGTTCTTCTAATCTTTCTTATAGTGCCTTAACCACAGGAACTGAATGGAATCTTGCACTAGATACGGAGCGAGAGATGCAGATAGTAGAGGATGCTTGGGAGCAATTCTATCATCTCTTCTATCATGAACAAGCGGTTGCGCTTACTCCGAGTGTGGTGGAAGCCTATCAAGAGGCCTATGATACCTATTATCGTCAATATCCAAAGCTGCAGGAGGCTTGGGTAGAAAGCGAAGCAATCCAACTCATGTATGGTTTCGATCAAGTAAATGATGATACGAATATGGAGATCGATTCATCAGAAGATATTTCTCCTGATCAGATCCAGCCACGTCCAGCTCAGCAAGAAGCGTTGGAGGCACTGGAAGAAACCTATGCAGATGGTTATTCAAAGGCGATGGTGGTCATGGCTACAGGTCTAGGTAAAACCTATCTCGCAGCCTTTTTTGCACGGAAATTTAAACGAGTGCTGTTTATTGCTCATCGCGAGGAGATTCTCCACCAAGCCTATCGTTCCTTTCATGCTGTTATGCCTGAGCGTTCAGGTGGCTTTTATTATCAGAAGGAGAAGAACCATGATGTTGACTGTCTATTTGCTTCTGTATATACATTAGGAATGGAGTATCATTTGGAACAGTTTGCCCCTGATGAATTCGACTGCATCATTGTGGACGAATTTCACCATGCTGCTGCGAATACATATCAACGGATATTAGCTTACTTCAAACCCCAGTTTTTATTGGGGATCACTGCCACTCCTGATCGGGCCGATCAGCGGGATGTTTATAATATTTGTGATGGAAATGTTGCCTATCGTCTAGACTTCATTCAAGCGATCCAGCGTGGATGGTTAGTTCCTTATCATTACTATGGCGTTTATGATCCCATTGACTATTCACAGCTACGATGGTTAGGGCAAAAATATGATGCGAATCAACTACTGCAAGCCCAATTACGTAAAGAGGTGGGTCAAGCCATCTATGAAGCCTGGTTACATCATCGCCAATCACGGACGCTTGTCTTTTGTTCATCCATTCCCCAGGCAGATTACCTGGCACGCTTCTTTCGCCAACAAGGCTGGAAGGCAGCCTGCCTTCATTCTGGGACCAACCCAGATGAGCGACAAGGTTTAATCCAGCAGCTCAATGCAGGGGTCCTTGAGCTTCTATTTACGGTGGATATGCTCAATGAGGGGGCGGATCTTCCCCGGGTAGACACTCTACTCTTTGTGCGACCCACCGAGTCGTTACCTCTCTTTATTCAGCAAATGGGGCGAGGCTTACGCCTACATCCAGACAAAGAGTATTGTACGATCATTGATTTGGTAGGGAACTATCGCTATGCAGATCTAAAGCTTCAAGCATTGCAAGGAGCAACAGGTGGAACTGAAAAAGCGAAGACTGGTTCAGAAAAATCAGGTGTAGAATCGTTGCCACCAACCTGTCAGCTCCATTTGGAGACCCAAGTTGTTGAGCTCTTAGAGGAACTGGCAAAGAAAAGGATACCTCGAAAAGAGCAGTTGCGCCATGCGTACGAAGAATTGCGAGCAGAATTAGGTCGACAGCCTTCCTATAAGGAATTTGCTCTAATGAACGCTATGGATAGTCATGTGCTCAAACAAGAATTCTCTTCTTGGGTAGCCTTCCTTGCGTGGATGGGAGAGCTGAGTATAGAGGAGCTTACTTCGTACGATCGTTTTTCCCAATGGTTCCGAGAGGTTGAACATACCTCCATGACGAAGAGCTATAAGATGGTGCTACTATATCTCATGCTACAACGTGGTGAGAAAGAGTGGTTTCTTCCAGTAACACCACAGGAAATCGCTTTTGATTTCTATCAATTTATGACTGAAAAACCTTATCGTATGAAACTTGATTGGTCTGATAAGAAGGGATTGAGATTTCAAGCCAGTTTTGAGGAAACAGCAATCAGTCAATTGCTCGCAGAGATGCCCATGACGAAGTGGGCTGGAAGTTCCAAAGGGTGGGCAACATATGATGGGGTTAGGTTTCAATTTCATGTAGATCCTATTGAAGCAGAGTTGCGCTTTTTATATCGAATGACGCAAGAGATCTGTGAATATCGCCTACATGCCTATTTTGCTAGAAAGATGGAGAAGATCGAGAAGAATAGAGACGTATCAAAAGAACCAGCTTTGATCTTGAAGTAGATCAGGGTTGGTTTTTCTTTATGATTTGACAGCCTTCACGCAAACGTACAGAATAATAGAGTTAGTAGATGGAAGGGAGCGGTCACATAATGGGAGCGGGAGCAGGAATTAGTGTTCTTATCCTTGCAATGTATGCATTTATTCTCTATTTGATTGTGAAATTAGCAGTGAAGCATGCCATTCGAGAGAGCGTAGATGATTTCTATGAAGTGATTAAAGAGGGAATGCGTGATGGGATGAAGGAGTTTTCCATAGAAGAGCGAGTTCGCGAGGCAAAAGACCAAAAACGACAGCAGCTCGATGCAATGGATAATGAGAGCCAAAGTTATTCAGCAGAAGCAGAGCAAGTGAACAATCGTACTGAAGAATAGGAATGGGATGCATTGTATTTCTACGATTCGATACATACATAATGCATAAATAACATGATAAGGTTCAGGTGAAGCACAAAGCTTTGTCTGGGCCTTGTTTTTAACGGAATAGCCGAGAACACTCGTGACTTCAGCCATGAGGTGAATCAGCTTCGGACAACGCGTATCTTTTAAGACAGTGTCCTAAAAGAAGCACAAACTCATGGTGGGCGTGGCATTATCAGTAACGGCACCCGACCCAATATTCAGTGTTTTTACGATGTGGTTTTAAATTAATTGGTGGACACCAACTATTATCCATTCACTCAATGGGGAAATAAATATCAATTTCAGAGTTGCTATCATTTGCCCCGGTGAACCTTTCTGTATAACACTCAAAATCGTCGCGGTTAGCAAGTTCAAAACCGCTCTTAGGGAACCAAGAACCCCAAATGTAATGATATGTTTGTATTAAAGTATCTACTGTTCCCCTATGGACAAACCTTGCATATTTTCCACCACACAATTTTTTTACTTGCAGATCATTTAAAACAGGATCGTTCTTTGAAATTTCAATTCCTACAAATGCCATACTTTCGCTATCGGTATTAAATTTATCAAAGGAACAAGTTTCAGAGGTCTCAAAAATTCCATATCGTTTAGTGGTAAGAAGATCAGGGGGAACTTTCTTGTTAAACTGTTGCCACATGGTAACGGTTTTGTTTCCAGAAACGGTTGTTTTAAAACGAATTCCCATGAGATATATTTCAGGTATTACAAGGATTTCTGGAGATAAACCAGCATATGTGATGATACTCATATCAGATTTCTGTGCGGATTGCCTGTTTCCAATTAAAACATCAATTCCGTTTTTTCTGTATTCTGAGGGAGTCATGGAATACCTATCCTTAAAAGCTCTTGTAAAACTTTCTGCTGTTTCAAAATAAAGAGAAAGTCCAACATCTAATACTTTTTTATCACTATGCACTAAATCCCAAGCCGCTTGTGTTAACCGTCGGCTTCTGATATAGTTTCCTATTGTTTCGCCCATAATAGCTTGAAAATAACGGTGAAAGTGATAGTAGGAATAGGAAACTGCCTCAGCGACATCACGTGCAACAATCGGTTGACACAAGTTGTTCTCTATAAATACAATGGCCTTAGCTATTATCTGTTTGTCATTCAAAGACAGTTCCTCCTCTCCCTTGATAAATACGTAATGTATTAGTTAATTTTATAAAAATCTGGTCTTGCCTTTTCTTGCGGCAACGATACTTTCATTTCTTCCATGTCAAATGTTCCAACAGAAAAAGTATGCCATTCGTTAGCTTGCGGAGAGCCAAACGTCATTTCTATTGTTTTATCAGTTGCATCAAATATCATAGAGCGTAGTGTTCCGAAAAATTCACTATAATAATGACAACAAAGCCCATTGGGATAAGATGTTGAAAGCAGTTCCTTTATATTGTTTTTTGATATTCGTTTATCTCTTTCAAATAAGCTAACAATCCTATCATTTCGGATTACAGAATTTTCAATGTGCATTTTCTCATAAGGCTTTATGTCATCCAATAGCACATGATTTGTGGAACTAAGGTAAGTTTCATCACTATTTCCGTCCAAAATTTTGTAAGCCTTATGACCATCAACACATTGAAGTAAGGCTATTTTGTTATGGCTATCAGCCAACATCAAATTAATGTTATAACCGATGGGCGCGTCCATTGTCCATTGAATTGCTTCATCTACGTTTTTGCAGTTTTCAAGTATGCTACGAACGACTATCCAAAAACTAAATCCTGTTATTCCTGCTTTTTGACCACCTTCGAAGTTGCCGACAGGTAGACCATTTGATGCCTTACACACCGCAAGACCGTGTTCATTCATTCCATCACATCTACCGAATAAATTTAAGGTAGAGCCAATATACCGATATTTTCCCTTAATGTCGGTAAAAGAGAAGCACATTTCTTCCATTTTATCATTGAAATCGTAATTTCTTGCCATTATAGTATGACCACTTTGGGTCTTTTGCGGCAAGGTTGCCATTAAACTGCACCCTCGTTCCAAATAGGTCATTGCGTAAAAAAGCACCTGTTCGTTGGATACACCAATCGTATCTGAAAATCCTCTGATTTCTTCATTAATACCTTGACAATAACAATCCAACAATTTAAAAATTTCAATAAACTTTTCGCGAGGGTAAGTATTAGGGGGGAGTAATACTTTCTGTAATAACTCGGGCGTGGATAAAATCCACTTACCTATTTGTGTCCCTACATCATAACTTGACCCTATAAAATTTTTAAAATACACCTTTGTTTCTTCCATTTATTCCACCGCTCCTTTCATAAATATTATCAATCTAGCCTGAACTTTAAACTTGATATTTTTTGCTGTTTATGTAAACACAATCGTATACTTCTTTGGTGTATTATGGGTATTTTTAGCTTTCTGCTAATTGGCAAGCAGTACAAGTGTATTGACACTTGTACATTTTCAATAATTTCCCTCCGGTCATTCTTAACAATTGTTTGTTGGGGTAACCACCCCAGACCTGAAAAGAAAAATATTACAATTCTTAAAACAAAATGGTCAAAGATATTCTTCTATGGTTTTAAAGTTGCAGTTGCTATGCCTCTGTTTTATAAGAATTGAATAGTGGGGTGACAGTGTGAAATCAGGTGAGAATTTAACACTCTTACAAGAACCATATTTACACTTATTAATAGCGGATGAGACTAGCAAAAGTTCGTTTATTTAGCAAATTAAGGAATACAAAAAAAGCAACATAATAATTAAAGTGATAGATGGAAAAAATGTACCAATATTGATGGATTATTCGATGAGTTTGCTCTTAAGCTACAGTTTCCTAATTATTTTGGGGATAATTGGGCAGCCTTTGATGAATGTATTAATGATTTAGATTGGTTGGATGGCGATGTGTTTATATACTAGTAATTAGCAATTTTGATGAATTATTAACAAGTAGTAGTCAAGATTTTAAAGTATTTAAGGATATATTAATTTGTACTATTCGAGAGTGGGTTAATGGAAGAGAGTATGACTCCTTCCCAACCCCACCGACACCTTTTCATGTAGTATTGCATAATTTGCCTTTAAAAGAGAATTTAATTGAAGCTACGCTTTCTGATTTAGGTCTTGAAAGTATTGAAATAACTAGGCTGTAAAGCTAAATCCTCATGAATTTTGATTCATGAGGATTTCTTTGGACTATCAGTCCCGAATGAAAGGTTTGCCCAATCCATATTCATCATTGTATTCATTGAATTATTCTAGTTCTGGAAGTAGAACTAGGTCGGAATCCAGTCTAAGCAATAGGATTCAATTGCCAAAAAACTACGCTTATCTCGTATCTTTCAGTTAACCTTGATAGAGTATTCAACATTCTCTTAACGTTTTTACGTAGCAGTAAAAATTCTTATATGATCTATCCATGAGATTACCTCGGTTAGTCCCTACCCTAGAAGTTAGTTGAAGAGAGAGACTTACTGGTTAAAATATAAATATAGAATCAATGAATAGTAAAATACGGAATAATAAGTAATATAAGGAAACCGACTGCAATTGGTTGCCGACGTGGGATTAGGCGTATACTTTGATCTTGGATAGGTTTACTCGAGAGTTTAAAGATGGATCATACATGAACTCAGCATCCTTTTTGTCTCAGTGCAACGATCTGCTTTTTAAAATATTCTGTATAATTCCTTGTTTTCCCTGTCATGATAGTCTTACCGATTTTCCAAACGTGAAAGCCCGCTATTGTGCGATAGCACACCCTTTAGGGGCAGGATGAAAGTGAGGTTGGATACGGAGTACCACAGGAAACCGTAAGGTTTGTGGTACTTCAAGTATCCAAAACGTAACCTCACTACTTTTTATATCTCATTGTTGTAGTTTTATTAATCAGCTAATACAATGTGCATATGAACGAATACAGACGAACAAACACAACCATATCATTAATTAAGTATCATTTCGTTTTTTGCCCTCGATATAGAAGAAAAATATTCCTTCGTGCTGATGTAGAGAAACGCTTCAAACAGTTGGTACAAGAAATATGTGAAGAATTAGAAGTTGTCATTGTTGCTTTAGAGTGTGACAAAGACCATACACATCTGCTTCTAAATGCACTGCCAACACTTAGTCCCGCTAGTATTATGGCAAAAATCAAGGGGGTGAAACGTATGTCACAAACAATCACAGTGAAAGTCAAATTGCTTCCAACAAAAGAACAAACCTCTATCTTAACCGCTATGGGCAAAGAATATATCTCTACAATTAACACACTTGTTTCTGAAATGGTCGCTGAAAAGAAAAGCACGAAAAAGACGACAAAAGATGTCCGGGCACATCTTCCAAGTGCAGTGAAAAACCAAGCGATTCAAGATGCAAAAAGCGTGTTTCAAAAAGTGAAGAAAAGTAAATACACGATGATTCCTATCCTCAAGAAACCTGTTTGCGTATGGAATAACCAAAACTATTCATTGGACTCCTCTTATATCGCTCTACCTTTGATGATGGATGGAAAAGCAAAGAAAGTGCCTGTTCGTGCATTGTTGGTTGATAAACATAACCGTACTTTCGATTTGTTGAAGCACCAATTAGGTACACTTCGTATCACAAAAAAATCAAACAAATGGATTGCACAAATTTCCGTCACCATTCCTAGAAGTGAAAAAACAGGAACAAAGACCATGGGCGTAGATTTAGGTTTGAAAGTCCCTGCGGTTGCGGTAACAGAGGATGAAAAGGTACGTTTCTTTGGGAACGGCAGACAGAACAAGTATGTCAGACGTATGTTCAAATCCAAACGCAAGAAATTAGGGAAACTAAAGAAATTAAACGCCATTCGCAATCTCGATGATAAAGAACAGCGATATATGAAAGACCAAGACCACAAGGTTAGCCGTGCAATCATAAATTTTGCTAAAGAAAATAAGGTTTCTGTCATTCGCTTAGAACAATTAGCGAACATCCGACAGACGGCAAGAACAAGCCGTAAAAACGAAAAGAATTTGCACAACTGGTCATTCTATCGCTTGTCTCAATTTATTGAATACAAAGCGAATTTAGCGGGTATTAAAGTGGAGTATGTGAATCCTGCCTACACAAGTCAAACATGTCCAAAGTGTTCCGCTAAAAATAAGGCACAGGACCGGAAATATACATGCGAATGTGGCTTCCAGAAACATAGGGATTTAGTCGGTGCGATGAATATTCGATACGCACCTGTGATTGATGGTCATAGTCAATCGGCCTAAGATGCTAGATGCACTGTCTTAGGAGGGGCAATGAGATGCCCTCATCTTGCAGGCTGTTCAAAACAGAAATGGACTGCGAACGCTTAGTCATGCAAGAATCCCACCTGGATACCGTAAGGTAGAGGGCTTGCGTCTTTAGACATGGGAGTCTCAAGAAAACAGAAAAAGGTGATAAAAGGAGGATGAAGATTTGGCAATCTACCAATATGTCTTTACGTATACGAACCGTAGAGAGAGTGTAACAAAAGTCTGGTTAGCTAATCCTCCTAGCAATCATGCTCAAACCGTTCGATCCTACATTTCCAATGGTGCAAAAGCAACAGAACTACTCTCTAGAGACCCTGCTGGGAACGCACTCTCCTATTATGAGTTATCACAAGGTGAGCATATCAGCAACCAATATGAGATAGAGATCCATCCTACCCCATACAAGAATAGTCCCACAGTACTAACCGAAGAGGAAAGAGCATTCTATCTACGCTCCACACCAATTGTAAAAATAACCAATGAAGTGAAATTACTCGGTAATGACATCACTAGAGGAAAAATCTCCGACAAAGAGAAAGCCTTCGCAATTTTTCGTCATATTCGAAACCATTATAAGTACATTTTTCCGCCGAAAGAGCGGGGAACAGAGAGCTTTCTTCACTCAAAAGAGGGAGATTGTGGTGAGATGTCATGGCTATATGCTGCCTTGTGCCGTTCTCAAGGGATTCCCTGCCGCACTTTAGTAGGGGCGTTCGTTGGGAATGGTTAGTATCATATGTGGAATGAAGTGTTTCTAGAACATGAAGGTTGGATTCCTGTGGATGTGAGCATGGCGAACACGGTGAAGAGGGGGCCTTGGCAGTATCTTCTAGCAGAATACCGTACACAATGGAGTCAACGCTATTTTGATCTTTAGAGGATCAACGTGTCATCTTTTCGATTGAGACAGAGCTTGATCCCGTGATTCTGTATCCAGTAACTACGTCGGATGAAGAAGCCAAGCCCAACGAAATTCTTAAAATTGCCAATGTAGATCTTCAATGGGGGAAAGAACTACTCTTTGATAAGATTCCTTATCTGCAACCCATCTATCTTCATATAGAAAGCTCTTTACAACGAAGTCGTTTACAAGACTGGTTTGGTAGAGTTTCCATCGAACCAACCTCGATATTAGCACGAATTACTCTATGGCTTAAACGTATCGCCCTTGTTCTCGCTGTTGCAGCGATCCTGCTATCCCTTGTGACCACAGGCATACAGGTATTAAGTGAGCAGTTTTCCCTTGGCTTTTCAATTACAGCCATTAATTATTATCATGAATTGGTGTTGGCATGGGGAATATTCTCCTTGATAAGATGGGAGCGGCCGTTCATCTCCTTATTGATTATTGTTTACTGTTTTCTTCAAATCTCATAAGAGAAACAATACCTGTATTTGACACTCGAATAGTAAACTAGTATTGAAGCAAATGTACTGGAATTAAAAAGGGAAACCCTCATCTTGGGGTTTCCCTTAATATGTTTGAATGGCACATTCCAATTGAATATGGCTTATATTTGAATCAATGAACTAACCCAAAAATGCCCGGAACATCCAGAGATGTTTTTCCACGCTCACACGGATCTGAGTGAGCAGGTCGGCGGTTACGTCATCATTGGTCTGATTAGCTACTTCAATACCATCCTTCAGTTGGAAGGAGAGCATTTCGAAGTCATTGGCTAAAGTTTCGATCATCTGTTCTGGTGTTTCTGTGCCTGTTGCTTCCTTGAGAGAAGCCTCTGCCAAAAATTCTTTCAATGTAGCCAATGGTTTGCCTTGAACTGCCAGAATGCGCTCAGCAAGTTGATCTACATTGAGGGCAGCTTCATTGTAGAGTTCTTCAAACTTAAGGTGGAGCTCATAGAAGTGAATGCCGCGTACCAGCCAATGATAGTTGTGGAGTTTTACATAGAGCAGACTCCAGTTGGCTACTTGTTGATTCAAGATCTTGGTGATGTCTTGGTTTTCCATTGGTAATCCCTCTTTTCTTCTTGGATTCATTTTTAGTATCTGGCAGGTTGAGGATAGAGTCAATGACAAACAAGGAAATAATAAGCACACCCTTAGGTGGTTCCCATGTTCTATAGCATAACCAAATGAAGGGGCTGTGACTCAACAATGGAAATAGCTCAAAAGAGATTATCGTGAAACAACAGCGTTATTGGCGTGTTTTTCAATACAAATTTGTAATTATTCAGTCAATTGCTATGATTTTGCTGATCACTGGGTTATAATAGATCCTTAATAAGATAGAAGAGGGAAGCGAAGGGAAGAGAAATGATGGGGCAGGGCATGAAGCTACGGGGTGCACTTTACTTAACAACAGCAGCAAGTATCTGGGGCGGTATGTATGTAGTAAGCAAGTATGTCTTGGCTTATATACCGCCGTTTACTTTGCTCTGGATGCGTTATGTGCTTGCCTTTGTTCTGCTGTACATCATTTTGCAATCCATTCAGCTTCGCCAAGAAATAAAGATCGTGCTGACCAGTAGCGATTGGCAATGGTTTGCCCTCATTGGATTTGTGGGATATTTCATTTCGGTAGCGCTACAATTTATGGGAACAAAGCTTTCTGATGCCCATACGGGTGCTTTGATTACAGCGGCATCTCCTGCATTTATCTTATTGTTTGCCTGGGGGATCTTAAAGGAATCCATTACAAAGAGGAAGGTGAGTGCCCTTCTAGTAGCAACCATCGGAGTGTTGATTGTGATTGGTCTACCCCAATCATGGGACGAATCGTTCTTCGGGAATCTTTATCTCTTTGGCGCGGCTATCACCTGGGCCTTACTCTCGGTCTTTGTGAAGAAGGTATCGAGCTCCCATCATTCCTTAACAATCACCACCTATGCATTACTGTTTGCCATTCTTTATATCACGCCAGCAATGCTTTGGGAATGGAGGGTGACCCAGTTCAATTTTTATGAGCAATTATTTGCTACACCATGGGTGACCATAGGCATTCTGTATCTTGGAATTGTTGCAACAGCGATTGCGTTCTTTTTATGGAATCGTGGGATGGCTTTGATGGAGGCGGGGGTAGGCTCTTTTTTCTTCTTTTTTCAACCCGTGGTTGGAGCCCTTTTAGGCTGGTGGATCTTGAATGAAAAATTGACAATCAATTTTTGGATTGGGGCTCTCTTTATTCTGCTAGGTGTGAGTGTGGCTGTTTGGCGGGAAGGACGAGGTCATACCGAGAAGGGCACTTCCTATGCTTGTGAAGTGGAGAAGGTTGATTCGTTATAGCTTCTTCTTCGTCTCTTTAACATAATCAATTTTTTTCTGAATATCGCGGATCTCTAGATCGTGCTTCGCATCTACATAGCTAAAGCGGACTACTAGATTATCTTGTCGCTGTTCCAGTAGAGCGATCCGATGATCTAATTTTTGATTCATTTCTTTCAGTAGTTCGATAATATCTTCAGGTTGATTTCGCTCAGAGGTTACGAGAAATTTTGCTCTCGTATTGAATCCATTGTAGGAGGTACAATTATGTTTATGCAAGTATTTCTTGTGGGAATTTTAGCTGCCATTTCGCCAGGACCAGATTTCTTTGTGGTGATGAAAAATAGCCTAAGCTACGGAAGAAGAATTGGGATGGCAACAGCCCTCGGGATTGGTAGTGCCCTGCTCATTCATATCACCTATACCATCGCTGGTTTTTCCATCTTACTACAGCAATGGCCTGCCTTATTTGGCTTAATTCAGCTTCTTGGTGCGTTCTATTTGATCTGGCTTGGCCTTCATGCCATCCGTTCAGCACCATCTAACAATGAAAAGGAGGCGATCCCTTTAGGGATGGATTCAGTCAATAGTTGGCAAGGCTTCCGTGATGGCTTTCTCTGTAATGTATTGAATCCAAAAGCCGCCTTATTCTTTCTGAGCATCTTCTCACAGTTTATTGGTGCAGGCTCCCCTAACTATGTACATTGGATCTACGGTGGAGAAGTGATCGCAGCGGTGATCCTCTGGTTCTTGCTTGTGGCTTATTTAGTATCCTCACCACACTTTCGCCATTACTACGAGCAGTGGCGGCACTGGTTCGATCGAATCCTAGGTGCAGTACTTCTCTTCTTTGCTGGACGTATATTACTCTCGGCATTGAGTAAGTTTTTCTGATCAATGGTGTGTAGTTGGTAATTGATCGGATATTGTACTAATTTAATCACCATTGCTCTCCGAAAAATTAGTAGACTTAAGATATGTCATAAGAGAACAGGGGGATGTTGATGAAAAGAGCGAAACAGCTACTCGTTCTCCTATTATTATTTACATGGCTCCTTCTCATACCGATAGGGGCAGCTAGTATGAGCTCATACCAGGATATGAAGAGAACGGATTGGGCTTACTCTTCTTTGCAGCTCTTAACCTTATTACAGGTGGTCGAAGGATATCCGGATCATACCTTCCGCCCTGATCAAGCCTTGAGCCGAGAAGAGTGGACCAAACTGTTTGCGGTGACGATGAAGCTAAAGGATATCTCCGTCCGTGAAGAGTTCCGCTTTGCTGATCTACCGAAGAGTCATTGGTCTTATCCCTACGTCATGAGAGGATATCAATACCAGATCATCGATCATCTTCTAGAAAGTCGTAGCTTTCAGCCAGCAAAAGCCATTGAACGTCAGGAAGTGGCGCGGATGATTGGTGGCTATCTTCTCCAACGAGTTCCAGCGGTAGAGCGTGGAGAATGGTTGAGTAAAGGGTGGAAGGAATGGTGGATTGCCCATCCCTTCACCGATGGAGAAGCATGTCGAGAGGAGTATCGCCCCTATATTGCATATACTGCTTCCATCGGTATGATGGTTGGGGATCCAGATGGTCAATTTCGACCTACAGCATCACTGAGCCGACGGGAAGGTGTAGCGTTGTTAGCGCGGATGGTGAAAAAAGAGAATGAAGCTCGTTCTCTCACTACCTCCTATTTACAGCTTCCCAATACGAAGTTGCTGAAGCTAGATGAGGAGAGTGGAATTGCTTCAGTGGTAATTCCGTGGAGTCCCGTGGAAAAGGGACCTGTAATTCAAGAGGGATTGGCGAAGCAACAGCAGCAACTCTTAGTTACTATGGAAACTGCTAGTTGGAATCAACTGCTCAAGGATGCAGGATCCAAGGAGAAGGTGGTCACTTCTATCAAGGAAGAGCTACAGCAGGGAGCAGCGAACTGGCAACGGATTCTTCTCTATCTTCCAGCTGATCTAAAACAGCCTAAATCCTCTGATCTAGTATCATTGATTCAAGAACTAAAGGTCAAGAAGGGGAGTTCAGTCATCCCAGTGGACCTTATTCTTCCAGCAACCTGGGATGCAAAACAATTGGAGCAAGAACTAAAGGAGCAGGTTGGATGCTTTTATGTGTATCCCAAAGGCTTCATATGGGGGCAAGGTTCTTTCGCTCTAACCTCATGGTTTGAGGGAACCCAACAGATCATTCATGAATGGACTGCTTCGCTTACTCCGGAAAAGATGGTACTGCTTGCACCTGTGCCTAACGAAATAGCTCTACAGCCTTCATTGTGGAAGAATGAATGGTATGAAGCAGCAAGGTATTATCGCTTTCAGGGAATTCTTTGGATACCCACATATTAAGCAAAGAAAAGGACATGGTTACCAAGAACCATGTCCTTTTTCTATAACAGTGTTGTAGCCAGGGTACGTAAATGATGAGTAGGGTGATGTGTAGATGGTTTTTGCTTATTTAAAGATGCGTTGTTCAGATATTGTGCTACGAGATGAGCCACATGTTGTTCATTCTTCACCTCTAAGCCATATCCTTGATTCACGAAGTATTGTAGGTTCTCTTGCTCTTGTCCAGGCAGTGGATGATAGAAGAGAAGGGGAATTCCCTTCACAATGGCTTCAGTACAAGTCACTCCACCGGGCTTCGTTAAAATCAGATCAGCAGCATCCATGAGAAGATTCACCTGTTCAATAAAACCATAGAGATGAACATTAGAATTTTTCAGGAGAGGATGCTGAGCCAACTCCTCATAGAGATCTTGATTTTTACCAGCTACAATAAGGATTTGTAGTTGATCCTGATAGGGTAGCAATGCGTCGAGTAATTTCGCTGAGAGACCAAAGCCGAAGCCTCCACCCATGCAGAGCAGCGTAGGTAACTGCTTTAGCCCTAACTGCTCCCGTGCAATGGCCTGATCTGTTTGTTGGTAGAAGCAAGGATGAACAGGTAGTCCGCTAACCCAGATTTTCTCTTTAGGAATGTTGAGCTGCCTTAGCTTTTCGTAGGATTTCCAGGTTGGAACATAGTAGCGATCTACCCCTGAGCTAATCCAACTTCCATGAATCCCGTAATCGGTGATTACAGTATAAAGAGGAATGCGGATTCCTCTTCTTTTTAAGCAGGAGATAGCAGCACTGGGGAAGGGATGTGTACAGATGATTAAGTCAGGCTGGTTCTCCTTCAAAAATGTGTAGATCTTCGTATAGAAAACCTGATAAAGCATGGTCTCTAGCTGAGGGAGCATGGGACGATACTGACGAAAATGATAGAGATGCCCCCAGGCACGTGGTGAAATATTCAGTAATTTTAAGTAACTATTAACGAACCAATGATGTCGCATAGGATGTAGTTCTTTACCAATCTCATAAACCTTCGCATCCCAATCTGGGTAATGGAGACGAATATCTTCAAGAATGGCTGTAGCAACACGGGTATGACCAGAACCGAATGGCTCAGAAAAGATTAGGACCCGTTTTGATTTGGTTGTCATGGATGAATCCCCCTTTTTACAACCGCTCCATCTATTGTACGGATGAATGGTAAGATTTGTTGCAAAAAGGTTGTAAATCATTGATGGATTTCTGTAAAAATACTGTAAATCAAGAGTATCCTTAGTAAATTGGGATAAAAATTCATATATTTTCATTCTGGTTTACAACTATTACAGTAAGTGATATAATATATTACAGTAAACGATATATAGAATACTGTAATATGTGAGGTGGTAAAATGCGGGATAATGTAAAAGGCGGTGCTCTAACAGAAACAACACTTTTTATTCTTCTATCCTTATATGAACCGAATCATGGGTATGGAATCATGCAATTTACTGAAAGTGAAACCCATGGGCGATTAACATTGGGTGCTGGGACACTCTATGGTGCTCTTAATACTTTGGTTAAGAAGGGCTGGATCACTCCGTTGGATGAAGATGAAAGCTCTCGTAAAAAGGAATATATCATTACCCAAGAAGGCAAGAAGATCGTAAACACAGAAATTGAACGCCTGGAGCAAGTTGCGAGGATTGCGAAGAGAATTGTTGGGGGTGCGAACAATGCGTAAAAGGGTGATTCGACACTTTTTTAGTTTTTTTGAAACCCAAGAAGAGTGGTTGAATAATATGGCAGCGCAAGGTTGGAGACTTGTTAAGGTTGGAAGATTTGATTATGAGTTTCAATCATGTCAGCCTAATCAGTATGTCTACGGTGTAGAATTCGTAGGCGACAAATCTTATCGAGAAGCCAAAGAGTATCGCGCTTTTCTAGAAGAGCTAGGCTACCAAACGTTTACGAAGAATTTGAATATTAATTACTCTTTGGGAAAATTACGTTGGCGTCCTTACGCAAAAAAAGCAGGTCAAATTGCCACCAATCCAGGAAGCTTTAATCGAGAGCTAATCATTGTAGAAAAAGTGAATGATGGTAAACCACTTCAACTTCATAGCGATTATCAGGATCTTATCCAATATTACAAGCCCATTCGCAATCTATACGTCTGGGGTGTCCTATTTTGTTTGTTCCTCGCTATCGGAAGTAGCATCCCAGGATTATTTATGATTCCAGTAAATCAGGTGGGGACTGTGATTTTGGGAGTTGTCTCCGTCATATTATTGCTTCCAATTATTAAATACACCCAATTAATTCGCAAATATAAAGAACTGAGTATTACGAACGAATAGCATCACTTTTCTCTCCCCTACAGAGGGGGGAGTATTTATTATGAGCTGAGATAAACTACGTCTTGCTGGATCTATGTCAATTAGATACAATTACATCAGGCTAAGCCATTCCTATCAACAATTTTCCTGGGAGGTGTATCCCTGCCTCGTCTACGAGGTAAGGAGAACGATTGATACTAGTAAACTTACTCTTAGTTATCCTACTCATTGCATTCACAGCTTTTTTCGTGGCCACTGAATTTGCAATTGTGAAAGTACGAAGAACACGAATTGATCAGCTGGTGGCAGAAGGAAATAAAAAAGCAGTTTCTGCAAAGCGGGTAGTCACGCATCTCGATGAGTTTCTCTCAGCTTGTCAGCTAGGGATCACCATTACATCACTAGGATTAGGGTGGTTAGGGGAGCCCACATTTCAACGGATTCTCCAACCGATTTTTGAAAAATTGCATGTTGCAGAACCTGTTTCCAGTGTTGTTTCATTTATTATTGCTTTTGCCCTCATTACCTTTATTCACGTGGTTTTAGGTGAGTTAGCCCCGAAGACCTTAGCCATCCAGAGTGCTGAGCGCGTTGCCCTTGCAGTAGCACGACCACTCATTCTCTTCTACAAGGTGATGTATCCATTCATTTGGGTTCTGAACAGTGCAGCTCGTGGTACAGCTCGCTTATTCGGAGCGCAGCCCATCTCAGATCATGAGATGGCACATACGGAAGAAGAGCTTCGCATTATCTTATCTGAGAGCTATAAGAGTGGGGAGATTAATCAATCAGAATTTCGCTATGTGAATAATATCTTTGAATTTGATGATCGGATTGCTAAGGAGATTATGGTTCCACGAACCGAGATGGTGACCATTCCGAAAGAAGCGACCATCGAAGATCTACTAAAGATTGTGAAGGAGTCGAATTTTACCCGCTATCCGATTTCTGATGGCGATAAGGATAATATTATTGGCTATATTAACCTGAAGGAAGTTTATGCTGACTTGCTCCATCATCGCCAATCTCCAAGCGTAATTACCCCCTATGTAAAGCCTGTGCTACTAGCCATAGAAACGATTCCTATTCATGACTTACTCGTACAGATGCAGAAGAAACGGGAGCATATTGCCATTCTTCTCGATGAGTATGGAGGAACTGCTGGCTTAGTTACTATCGAAGATATTCTTGAAGAGATCGTTGGTGAGATCCGTGATGAATTTGATGAGGATGAAGCACCTCTAATCCAAAAGATTGCGGAGCAGCATTATATCTTAGATGGTATGGTTCTTATTGAAGATGTGAATGATCTACTCGGGATCCACATCGATGAGGAAGAGGTAGACACCATTGGGGGATGGATGTTAACCAATCAGATCACCATCCAAGTGGGAGAGACGTTATCCTTTGATTCCTATGAATTTAAAGTCTTAGCTATGGATGGCCATCATATTGAACGAATCGAAGTACGTAAAGTGCAAGGATAGGGAAAAGCTAGCGTCAATATCTATATCCTGACCAAATAGATCCACGTAGCCACCGAGAGACATTGGGCTACCCCCTTGCCTACTAACTCATATGAAATAAAAGACGAAGGTTCGGAACGAGTTGTTACTCGCTCTTGAACCTTCGTTATGATCTGTTCGATGATTACAAAAGTGAATCGGGATCGATTAGTGGAAGAGTGCTTGGAAAAAGTTCCGATACGATTCGATTAAGATGGTCAGGATGGCGATTGGGAGTACATAACGAACCAAAACGCTCCAGATAGGCGCCAATCGAAAATGAATACTAGAGGACTCAATCTCCGCAATGGCATTCTTCGGTTTCAGTACCCAGCCCACAAAGATGGTCATGAAAAAGGCGCCCGTGGTAAGGAGAATATTGGAGCTTAATTGGTCATAAAGATCGAATAATGACAGATGACCTACATTGATTGGATAATACCCTGATAGAGAAAGGGAAGCAGGGATTCCCAAGACGTAAATTATGCCAGTTGTAATTATTGTGGCATGATTGCGTGAAGTCTTGCGTTCATCAACAAAGTAGGAGACGGCAATCTCCAGCATCGAGATGGATGAGGTGATAGCCGCAAAAATCACGAGAATGAAAAAGAGAATGGCAAATAGAGTACCCATTGGCATGGAGGCAAAAACAGCTGGTAAGGTAATAAACATGAGACTAGGGCCTTCACTTGGCTCAAAGCCAAAGGCGAAGACAGCTGGGATGATGGCTAGTCCAGCGATGAGTGCAACGCTTGTATCTAGGATAGGAATCATCACAGCCGAGTGAAGAAGATTGATTTTCTTACTGAGATAGCTTCCATAGGTAATCATCGACCCCATCCCAATACTAAGGGAGAAGAACATCTGACCGAGCGCATTCTTCAGCACAGTTGGCGTAACCATGGAGAAATCAGGAATAAATAAATATTTAATTCCTTCCATACTTCCAGGTAATGTGAGGCTTCGGACTGTAATCATCAATAACAGGATGAAGAGGGAAGACATCATCCATTTTGAGTATTTTTCAATGCCCTGCTGAATTCCTTTTAAAACGATGAGGGCAGTGGCAAGCAGAAAAATCGTCTGGTAAAAAATGAGGTTCCCTGGGGATGTCATGAGATCATGAAAGATTTTCTGGAGTGCCTCAGAATCTGTGGTAACAAGATCGCCAAACAGAGCTGTTTTAAAATAGTAGAGGGTCCAGCCTCCGACAGTAGAGTAGAATGCCAGTACAATAAAGCTACAGATAACTCCTAATGCGCCTACGAAGGTCCAGCGTCGATCAATACTCTTATAGGCTCCATAGACAGATAACTGGGTCTTCCGCCCTAAGGTAATCGCTGTTAGCATTAACGGTATACCAATCACGAAGACTAAAAAGAGGTAGATCAGGACAAACGCGCCGCCCCCATTCATCCCCACCGTGTAAGGGAACTTCCATAGATTTCCTAAGCCAACTGCTGAGCCAGTGGCTGCTAAAATAAAGCCTGCCTTCGATGTCCAGTTTTCACGCATTGGTCTTCTCCTTAGCTGCTCGTTTTCCCAAACACAACAGGATTGCTCCTCATCCCTTTGAGGTGTATTTATCGTTGATGTTTCTGAGCAAAAATAATATTTCTATGTTATTATGCTTATCATCTAAAGTCAATAAAATGGCTGAATTGTTCTAAAACAGACTTAATTTGAAGTGATACCTCTTTAGGCGATGAAACTTTTTTGTGGAAGGTTTATGTATTTATGTAGCGAATATAAAGATAATCCAGAAAAGTTGAATGAAATATTGACGCCATCTCCGACATCGCAGATCCCAACGGTTATACTAATGAACGATGCTATTATCTTGCTAGTTAAAATGAGGGGGGATCCTTATCCGTTTTCGTGATCTACATCCTAATATCAAAATTCGTATTATTCAAACCTTTGTAAGTCGTTTTGTGGGGACCTTGGTCTTCCCATTCATGGCCATCTACCTATCTGCTCATTTTGGTAAGTCGTTAACTGGGATTCTACTCCTATTCAACATTATTATTGGAATGTTAGTGGGCTTTTATGGCGGTTATTATTCAGACAAATTTGGACGAAAAAAAATCATGGTGACAGCAGAGACCATCCGTTTTACTGCCTTCGTTGTGATGGCATTTGCCAATTCACCATTCTTTTATTCTGCTATCATCACGTTCTTGATGATGACGGTGAACTCCATTTGCTGGGGACTTGCCAATCCAGCTTCTCAAGCCATGCTAATTGATGTAAGTACACCAGAACAACGGAAATTTATGTACTCGATCTCCTATTGGGCTAATAATCTGTCCATGGCCATAGGAGGGGCAATTGGGGCATTTCTTTTTGAGGATTACTTTTTCGAGCTTTTAATCTGCTTGTCTGTGGGTGCTTTCATCTCCTTGCTTATGATCGCATTCTTTATCAAGGAGAGCCATGCACCTGCCAGCGCTGAATTGAAGGAAAAGAAAACAAAACAGGATGTCATTAGAGAGATTTTTAATAATTATACCGTAGTTGCAAAGGATAAGATCTTCATGATCTTCGTGCTAGCCAGTATGCTGATCTTAAGCCTGGAAATGCATCTTACGAATTATATTGCCATTCGCTTAGAAGAGGGAATGCCTGTCCAAAGGATGTTCAATTGGGAGATTAGTGGGGTAAATATGCTAGGGATTCTACGTACAGAGAATACGATTTTGGTTGTCTTACTGGCTGCGTTGATTTTACGTACGATCAAGGGATTGGATGATCGAAAGGTGCTTTATGCTGGCGTTTTCCTTTTTACAGCAGGGTATTCTCTGCTCACATTTATGAATAATATCTGGGTATTGGTCATCGTCATGCTCTTTGTAACCATAGGTGAGCTGATGCGAGTTCCTGTTGAGCAATCCTATTTAGCTAGCATTCCTCCTGATAATGCAAGAAGCTCCTACATGGCTGTCAATGGCATGACCTTCAATGGGAGTATGGTGATCGCATCGTTGTCTGTTACATTGGGGGCATGGCTACCTCCTATGGTGATGGCAACACTCTTTTTTGCCACAGGAATGGTGGGGATCTATCTATATCGTTCCATCATGCCTGAGCTGGAGCAGCGTAGAAATGGAGAAGTCTCATCTTTTTAACATAGTTTTCATCTTAAGCTTCATCACCTTCGTTGTATTTGCTACCTTGCATGTGTTATCGCTATAAACATGTTCATTTGATAAGTATATTCAGGTGTCAAGACATGAACTTTCTGATACAATCAAGAGGATAGATTATGATGAATGCCATGTGTTAGAAAGGGAGGGGATTGAGATGAAGGCATTAATTGTGGTGGATATTCAAAATGACTTCTGTGAGGGTGGATCACTAGCTGTTCGTGAAGGCTCTCAGATCATTCCTACGGTAAATCAGCTAATCGAAAAATTTCAAGAATCAGATAAACTAGCGGTTGCAACCCAGGATTGGCATCCCCAGAATCATGGGAGCTTCGCTGCTAATTCTGGTGGCAAGCTTGGCGAAGTGGGGCAATTACATGGGCTTCCGCAAGTATGGTGGCCTGAGCATTGTGTGCAGGGTACGGTAGGATCAGCCTTCCATTCAGAGCTTCTTCCCATTCCGTTCGTAGTGCAAAAGGGTACAGATCCAGAGATCGATTCTTATAGCGGTTTTTTTGATAATGGAAGACGGAAGGAGACAGAGATGCACCAGCTTTTACAAAAGCATGGCATCGATGAGCTCTATGTTGTGGGTATTGCCACCGACTATTGTGTGAAATACACTGTTTTGGATGGCCTTCACTTAGGCTACAAGGTGAATGTGATCACCGATGCTTGCCGTGGCGTGAATCTTAAGCCAACTGATTCTGAAGAGGCATTTCAAGAGATGAAGGATCAAGGGGCAACTCTCATAAGCTCTGAGCAAGTGCTAGATCCCGCTCATCGACTTTAAGTGATGGAGTGAACAATTTGAATTGGCAAGAAGACTTGGCAAGCTGACTCAAAGTATCCTGTCAGCTTGCTTTTTCATGTGGATATTACCACCGAGCATACTGTTCTTCACAGATGCCTAGCTGTTGACGAATTTCAAAAATGTTACCATCTTCGAGTTTCAAGCTCCCAATTTCTCTACTTGGTATGAAAATTCCTTTTATTCTTGATCGATAGGATGCTTGATCTTGTCATCATAACGGTCAAAAAATAACTGCCCATTGGAGCTAATCACCGCGTAACTAACCTTTTCCAAGGATAAATTTCGTGTTTTTAGCTGAGACATTAGCCAATCCTTCTTTAGATTATTTTGCTGTAAATTTGTAGTAATAATTTCACCATCCATGATCAGTTCTATAGGAAAGGTCTGCGGGGATTGCGATTGTATATTGAGATCCTTATGAATCACAGGGAGAAACTCTGGCTTTCGAAGCACAGAGATCTTTCCGTTCTGTTCCAAGACAGCATATTGCACTTCCTCGATGTTAAAGATGTTTTTTTCCCGCAGCTCTTGATTCAAGGTATCTAAAGTAATTTTTAGCTTACGCATATTCTCTTCAAGAATTTTGCCTTCTTGAATGAGCATGGTGGGACGTCCAGAGATCCACTTGCGGAAGAGGCGGCTTTTGATGGCTAATACCATTAATAAGTACGCGATTCCACTGAAGGTAAGAAGGGCAGTGAGCAATAGCCAAATGTTCATTTTTAAGTTAAAGGTGATATTTGCAGTTAGAGCACCAAGGGTGATGGCAGCAACAAAATCATGATAGGTCATTTGAGAAATGGTGGGCTTACCAAGAATACGGGCGATGACCATCATGACTGCGAAAGCGGCGGTGGAACGTAGTATGACTTCAACGAAATCCCCCAACTCACATCCTCCTTCTCTGCTTGTTCTTCCACAGATCCTCTATTCCTTACTATTGCCAGAAAGTGAGGATGTCAATCCTTTTCCTCCTTGCATTTCACCCTTGTGAAAGAGAGAATATAAGATAGTAGCTGACGATGAATTATAACTGCACGAAGAAAAATCGAGAGACAAGGGGAATTGGAAACGATGCAAACCATTGGAGAATTTGTTACAGGTGAGCAGATCACCGGTTTCTTTTTAATTAAAAGTGTAGAAGTGAAGGAGACTACCACAAAGAAAAGATTCTTAGATTTTGCGCTAGTGGATCGAACAGGGGAGGTCAATGCCAAGCTATGGGAGGCTTCTTCCCTGGATGAGGAGACCTTCTTTGCTAATATGCTCGTCAAGGTGCAAGGGCAGGTACGAGAGTGGAATGGTCAACCTCAGCTCAATATCGATCGGATCCGTTTATCTAAGCCAGAAGATGGTGTACATATTACTGATTTTGTCCCATCAGCCCCAGAAGATCCAGCCCAAATGCTGGCTTTGATCAAGGATTATATCAGAAAAATTGAGCATCCAGATATTGCGGGAATCGTTGCCACATTACTAAGTGAGAATGCTGAGAAGCTACCTTATTATCCAGCAGCCATGCAGAATCATCATGCCATTCGCTCTGGTTGGCTCTATCATATTACCACAATGCTGATGAGCGCAGAGAAAATCGCTGAGGTCTATCCCTTTCTAAATACGGACTACCTCTATGCTGGCGTCATCCTGCATGATCTCTATAAATTAGAAGAGATGGAGGCCAATGAATTAGGGGTGGTCAGCGATTATACTATTCCTGGCCAGCTTCTAGGGCATTTGGTGATGGGTGTGAAAAATATCGATCGGGTTGCCCGAGAGCTCAGCGCTGATGAAGAGGTGAGTCTCTTGCTTCAGCATTTGGTCATCTCTCATCATTATAAGGGAGAATGGGGTTCACCAAAGGCTCCCATGATCCCAGAAGGGGAGGTACTCCACTACCTCGATATGATGGATGCTGCCATGTTTGATATGAAAAAGGCGTTGGAGAATACTAATCGAGGTGAGATGTCTGGGAAGGTCTGGACACTAGGACGGAAAATCTACCGACGGAAAAATGATTAGCAAGTCTTCATTCCTTCTAATCCACATATCTCCCTTACTCAGGTATCGCTTCTACTGAAAAGTGATTAATTAAGCTTTCAAGACCTAATCGCAATTCTTCACCTTCCATGGGGTGACCGTGTCCAGTTATAGCTAGATCTGGCTTTAAGTCAGCAATTCGTTGTAGCGATCTCATCGCTTCAGTCCAATTGATCGTGAAATACTTGGGGGGCCCATGGATCGCTTTTTCTTGGTTGAGGACAGCGAGAGCAGACTCCTGTTTCACTGTGAGAAAAGCATCTCCTGCGATGACGATTCGATCCTGTTCACGGAAGAGGGAGATGTGACCCGGAGTATGACCAGGTGTATGAATCCACTGCCACTGAGGAAGGTAAGGGATCGTCCCATCAGCAGGTAGAGCTCGAACTTGATCCCCTAGGTTTAAGCCTTCATTGGGAAAGAGGGCTGAGAATAGTGATAGCAAGCCTCCGCCAACGGAAGGATCAGCAGGGGGATAGCTGGCTTTACCTTGTAAATAGGGGAGTTCCATGGGATGTGCATAGACAGGAACATCCCAGCGCTTCAATAATGATTGAACCGATCCTACATGATCGAAATGACCATGGGTAAGGATGATGGCTTGAGGGGGTGAAGAGAAGCGTTCCTCAGCCAGCTTACTTATCCTCTCTGCATAGTGAAAGAGGCCCGTATCGACGAGAACCCAAGATGAGCTCCTCGGCTCACCTATGAAACAAAGATTCACAAGTAGCGTACGAAGCGTAAAAAGATCTGGTCGAAGCTCCACCCCACCTAATTTTTGTTGTTCCTCTGACATTCTCTCATTCCCTCCATTCCATTTGTTCGAAGTATGGAATCTGTTCTGTATTGCTTGCTAGATCTTTTTGCTTATGTTTATTTTATGGACACCATTGATGGATATTCCATTCATCTTTCATCGAGAAGTATGATGAAAAAAAGCGTATAATGGTATTGACAAGAATGCAAAATCAAATTAAAATGAACAGTGTTCAGTTGAACGGAGTGACGATTGAATGGCTCGAATGATAGAGAATCCAAGGCAGTTGATCATGGAGCATGCAAAGGAGATTATGTATAAAGAGGGCTATAAAAAATTGAGCATGCGTAATGTGGCCAAGTCCTGTAAGATTGCCCTTGGAACGATCTATAATTATTATCCCACGAAGGCTGATCTGGTTACAGAAATGATGGAGGAGTATTGGATCGAGTATTTTCACACCTTGAAGCAGTCCACAACACAACGTCTCGATCTATTTTCGAGGTTAAAGCAGGTCTATATGGAGTTGAGTAAATTTCTCAACACCTTTAAGGAGGTCTGGTTAAGCGCTGACCTCTATGACACTCCAGAATCCTTGAAAAAAAGTCTGGAACGGGAAGATATCTATATGGAAAAGCTGGTTCGTTTTGTGGAATCAATCCTTCTAGAGGAGGAGAAATCCAATCCATCATTCCATTTAAGATTCAGTTCCTATGAAATAGCAACCTTCATTGTTGCCAATTTTATCACTATCATTCAGATGCCATTTTTTAAATATGAGTCTTTTGAAAAGCTATTAAAAGAAGTGCTGTAAAGACAGCATTTTCTTTTGGAATCAAATGAACGATGTTCACCACACTTCATATTTCAATTGAGCACATGCTACTTATGACCAATTTTTTTTGAGTAAATATGAACAATGTTCATTTGAAAGCATGAAACGAATCTAGTCTTAAAAATTGAAAGGATGATTAATATGTTATATGCAATAATCTTTATCTCCTCGGCATTATTGTTTTACACCATTGGTGTATGGAGTGAGAAAAAGCAATTAGAACTAAAAAGATGGCATTTAATTATTTTTTGGATTGGTCTAGTATTTGATACTACGGGTACTTTTGTGATGAGTACATTAACGAATGGGAGCTTTCAATTTGACTTCCATGGGATCACCGGCCTTCTTGCTATCTTGCTCATGTTAGGGCATGTACTGTGGGCCACCTATGTGTTGACGAAAAATGATGAAGCGATGAAGGTGAAGTTTCATAAATTTAGCTTAGCTGTCTGGTCACTCTGGTTAATTCCCTATGTATCTGGAATGATTTATGGAATAATGAGTGGAGTAGGGGCATAAGGAATAAATTGCGCCTTCCAATACCCTCATTTGAAATTGTTGTGGTGGGCCTCATCAAAAGTGAGGTCCATTTTGTATAAACATAAAAAATACTGGATATTATTTAACTCAAACTAAATATAAATATCCATGGCTAAGGTAATATCTGTATTCACAAAATAAAAAAATTATTATTTGAGATCGTGTTGCATGACCTATTAATAATATGGATAATAATAAACACAAAGTTAAGAAATAAAATTTAATGTCATTAACTCTACGAAATGGCAATTTCTTAATTTTGGTATTCATACATTGTATGGACAGGAGGAGGGGATTGATAATCCTGGATATGTGAAATAAATCACTTGCGAATGCACATATTCAACAAAAAGATCCTAAAAATCGGAGGAAAACACATGAGTAATCTCTATGTAATCGCTGGAGTTATTATCATCATTGCCACCATCTACTTCTTGATTAAACGTGTTGAAGCACGGATGATCTTAATTGCAGCAGGTTTATTGATGGCGCTTATCGCAGGAAATCCAATGTCAGCTTTTGATGCATTTG
Source organism: Rubeoparvulum massiliense (assembly GCF_001049895.1). GTDB lineage: Bacteria > Bacillota > Bacilli > Rubeoparvulales > Rubeoparvulaceae > Rubeoparvulum > Rubeoparvulum massiliense. Next base: position 495,886 of record NZ_CVPE01000006.1, on the reverse strand, counting down.
CTGATCGGATGGTCACAGGTGGACTTATACAAGCTATTCTTTCCGTAATGGGTTTTGCATTTGTTATGAAATATACTGAATGTGACAAGCACATGGTCAACCTCGTTGCTGGTGGCTTGAAAAAGATGGGGCTTTTCTTGATTCCAGGTGCTGTCATTGCTACATTCTTAATTAATATTGCTTTACCAAGTGCAGCAGGTACTGCCGCTGCTGTAGGTGCAATTTTTATTCCAGTTATGATCGGTGCAGGTGTCAATCCAGCCATTGCTGCTGCAGCTGTACTAGCAGGAACTTTTGGTAGCATGCTTAATCCAGGTTTATCTCATAATCCTTTCATTGCCGAGATCGCTGGTGTCCAAGCATTAGATGTTATTAGTGTTCATTCTACAGCTACCATCGCTTCTGGTGTTATTGGTGCAATCTCTCTTACTATCATGGCATTTATCTTTAAAGAGCATAAAGGCTATAAATCTGAAGAAGAAGTAGATAGTACTTCAGGCAAAGTCAATATCTTGTATGCTTTAGTGCCAATTATTCCTGTCCTTATCCTTGTTCTTGGTTCTACCAAAGTACCAGTACTTGAAATGGGCGTACCTCAGGCCATGATCATCGGTGCTTTAATTGCCTTAATCGTTACAAGAAAGAGCCCAACAGAACTCACCAAAGCTTTCTTCACTGGAATGGGTAAAGCCTATGGCGATATTATGGGGATTATCATCGCAGCTGCTGTGTTTGTTGGTGGGATGAATGCCATCGGACTCGTTGACGCATTTATTAATGCCATGAATAACTCTCCATCCATCGTAAATATTGCCGCTACCTTCGGACCTTTCTTGCTTGGTGTTATCTCAGGTTCTGGAGACGCTGCGGCCTTTGCATTCAACGAAGCGGTTACACCATTCGCCCAACAATTTGGTGTAGATCCGATCAATATGGGAAGTATTGCTGCATTAGGTGGAGCACTCGGTCGTACCATGTCACCAATCTGCGGAGCTACCATCGTTGTTGCAGGTATTGCCAAGGTTAATCCAATGGAAGTAGCCAAACGGAATGCACCAGGTATGATCATTGCTGCCATTGTTGCGATGATCATCCTTCTGTAATACTTCTTCACATCTAGAATGACAACATGAATCGTCGAGGAAGCTTAATAGGAGGATTACATTGATGAATATAGAGAAAGATCGAATTCAAAACGACCTAGAGCAGATTGCTCAATTTGGTAAACTCCCACAAGGCGGGGTTACCCGCCTTGCTTTATCAGACTTGGACATGAAGGCAAGGACCTACTTCATTGAGGCAATGAAGCAGGCAAAACTGGATGTAAGAGTTGATGCGGTAGGTAATATCTATGGGCGTCGTGAAGGGAAGAAAAATCTTCCACCTGTCTTGCTAGGCTCTCACTTAGATACCGTTCCAGAAGGTGGTAACTATGATGGGATCGTCGGCGTGACCAGCGCTCTTGAAGTGATACGAACCCTTAACGACGCAGGTATTATCACAGAAAGACCCATTGAGATCATCAATTTTACTGCAGAAGAATCCAGCCGCTTTCGTGCTAGTACTATCGGTAGTAAGGCAGTGAAAGGTGCAATTACTAGTGAAAAAATGCACAAAATGGTAGATAAAGAAGAAATCTCATTTTATCAAGCACTACAAAATGCTGGCTATCATCCAGAACAACTGGATGCAGTAAAGCTGGCTCCAGGAGCCTACCATGCATTTATTGAAATGCATATCGAACAAGGTCCAGTATTAGAGCGCCTTGATAAGAAGATTGGTATCGTTACAGCCATTGCTGCTCCAACTCGTATGCATATTACGATTGAGGGGAAGGCAGATCATTCGGGGAATACACCGATGAACATGCGCCAAGATGCATTAGCAGGAGCTTGTGAAATTATCCTTGCGATTGAAGAGATTGCAAAAGCCAAAGCAGGTGAACATACCGTTGGTACCGTAGGTGATGTGAGTGTGAAGCCTGGTGCGATGAATGTCATCCCTGGTGAAGTCCAATTATGGGTGGATATTCGTGATATTGCTCTTGAGGATAAGAAAAAAGCAGTCCAACTTCTCCTCGAGAAGCTAGACGAGGTTGCGCAGCAACGTGGGTTGAAAGTTAAATATGAAATGCTATCTGATGAGGTTCCTGTTCAGCTCTGTCCACGGATTATCCAGTCGATTCAAGCTGTCACGGAGAAATTAAATTATCCTTACCATGTGATGCATAGTGGTGCAGGTCATGATGCCATGAATCTGGTGCCAATCACCGATGTGGGAATGATCTTTGTTCCCAGTCAGGCAGGGATCAGCCATAATATTGCCGAGTTCACAGCGATTGATGATATTGCCTTAGGTGCCAATGTCTTGTTGCATACGGTATATCAGCTTTCAATGGAGGGTGAGTAAAATGGAAGATCGGATGAAAGAACAATTAGCACATGTTGAAGGAAAATTGGTTCAATATCGTCGTAATTTTCACCAATATCCTGAACCTGCATGGACAGAATTCCGTACCACTTCTAAGATTATTCATTACTTACAAGAATGGGGTTACCAAATTCGCTTCGGTGCTGATGTAATCGCTGAAGATGCCATGATGGGCGTACCATCAAAAGAAAAGCTAGGACAAGAGATGGAACGAGCCATTGCTCAAGGTGCAGATCCTGAATTAGTAGCCCAAATGGCTGGTGGTAAAACAGGTCTCGTCGCAGAATTAGATTGTGGAGAAGGTCCCGTCATCGCTCTCCGCTTCGATATTGACTCCAATGATATTCAAGAAGCACTGGAGGAAGAGCATCGTCCTTACCGTGAAGGATTTGCTTCGAAGAATGCTGGGGCAATGCATGCTTGTGGTCATGATGGTCATATGTCCATGGGATTGGGTGCTGCAGAATTGCTAGCTTCCATGAAGGATCAGCTCCATGGTACCATCCGCTTTATTTTCCAACCTGGTGAAGAAGGGGTACGTGGTGCCCGTGCCATGGTAGAAGCAGGCGTTGTTGATGATGTTGATTATATTATCGGTGGTCATATTGGCTTTAAGGCAGCTCATACTGGGGATTTAATCTGTGCAACGGGTAAATTCTTAGCAACGACGAAAATTGATGCTGAATTTACTGGTGTACCTGCCCATGCTGGAGCTGCTCCTCAAGAAGGTAAGAATGCCTTACTCGCAGCAGCTACAGCTGCTCTGAACTTGCATGCGATTTCTCGCCATGGCGAAGGCGCATCCCGCATCAATGTTGGGGTATTGCATGCTGGACAAGGACGTAACATCCTTCCACCGAATGCTGTGATTAAGCTTGAAACACGCGGTGAAACAAGTGGAATTGACCAATATATGGTGAATGAAGCAAAGCGGATGATTCAAGCTGCTGCTGCTATGTATGATGTGAAGTGCGATATGCAAATGGTTGGTGGAACCAGTGGCGGCCAAAGCGACCTTGAGGTTGCTAAGGTCCTCAAAGCAGAAGCAGAGAAGATTCCATACTTCACCAATATCATTGAATATGCAGACTTTGGTGCTGCAGAGGACTATGCTCATATGATGAGCACCGTGCAAGCCCATGGTGGTAAAGGAACGTATTATATGATCGGAGCAAACCGCGCTGCAGGTCATCATGACAACCATTTTGATTTTGATGAAACAGCCTTAGCTGTAGGTGTAGAATTAGTGGTACGCTCTGTTCTACAAATCGCTCGCTAAGATTAAATCGTACGTTAGTATTAAACCATATGTTAGTGTGAATTCGTTCGTAAATATTTACAGTCTGTACGTTTACTTCTTGAGAACTAACACCCCTTAATTGGTCAATAACACTCACAGAGAAAATCGCTTTTCTTTGTGGGTGTTGTTTTTTGTGTACGATCTTTAAGAACAGGGGATAATGTTTTTATGCAGACGAGGAACGAGTGGAAAGGTAGGTTGTCGTCATGTTTACCTTATTAGATATGCTGATGTTATTATTGGTGACATTGGTTCCTTTCTTCATTACCCTTTTTGAAGCGTTTATGGAAGCACGGCGCTCATTTCGTCACGGTCTCCTTCCACCCATGTTAATTAATCTTATCCTCTATGGTTCTTCTTTTCTCTGGTGGCTCTTCTATGCTGGAGATGGACATGTTTTTACCTTTGGGGCAATTATTATCGGTATTACTTTTGTTTTTAGCTGTGTCATAGATTTTATTGTGATGTTTCTGGCACAGAAGAAGGTAAAATCAAAATAAAGCAACAGAAAAAGAAGGCATCATCATTAAGTAGAGTTCAGTGTAAATTGAGGTATTGATGATGGTACGAAAATAATAAAGATAGAGTAGGAAGGAAAATCGCATCAGATCACGAAACATTCAGTAAATGGTGGGAAGGGTTGTGTTGGAATGGAGCTTGAATCAATAGGAACCTTTGCAGATCTATGGGAGGCCTTTAAGCTTCCCATCGGTAGTAGTCTCATCGGAGCCTTAATCGGTCACTATGCAAAGGGAGGAACGATCCAGTTTCCATTAATCTATATCTCTTATGTTCGAGGAGAAACCATTGAACGCTTAGATCAACGCTTAAGAAATCCTAGTCATCGTCGTGATAATTGGATACGCTGGTTATTATATACCCCCTTCAAAATCGTCTTGTTTTTATTATCTTTGATCGGTATTCGTTTTGTAGAGGATCGCCTCAATCCCATCATTATTGATCTGGGCTTTCTCGGTGATATTCTTGTGGGAATTGGTACAGCCATTCTCGCCAAGGTGACGTTGACCATCTCTGGCACCGAAAATGAGTATGCCTTAATTGGCACCTCCTTTTTAGCTGGATTTGCAGGGCTAGCCTATATCCGCGAGAAGCAAAGCAAGGGCTTAGATGAAAGTAAGAAAGTAGAAGTGGGTAAGAATGTAGGCAAGGATCATGAAATCAATTTGCCACTTTGACTAGTTCCTTACTTGATGCTATCTCATAATATGGTATATATTGTAGATGAAGGGATTCGTGGAAAGGGGGACATCTAGATGAAAAAAGATCAACTACAAATCACGCCTGTGGAACAAAAAATGCTAGAGGAGTTGCGTGCATTAATCGATGATTGTAATCGCCCAATGGGGGTACGAAGAATTGCACGCACTCGCTATAATAATATACTGCGTGCGATTATGCGAAGAACCCCATCCAATTCACCCTTTGAAAGTGGCGATGGCGGTGTTTTGACTTAAGTGTTCTCGTATATAAGATAATATTCATAGAGATGATAGTCCTCTAGATCGTGATCCTCATTCCTGTTCGCCTAATGAATCGGCGAATTTTTTGTTATTTGGAGTTATAAGATAGTAGCGTATGTAAGAGACATAGAAGCGGGGAGGAGATTGCAATGTTTTCAGACCAAATTGTAGCCATGATCAGAGCAGCATCCCCTGACATGGAGAGGGAAGGCAGACTTAAGCAAGAGGTTCTTGATTTTATCTATGAGCAACAATTATTTAAGCTCTTTGTTCCTGAGGAGTTAGGTGGTCGCCTCTGTACACTACCTGAAGCTTTGCAAATTTTTGAACAGGCTGCTTGGATCGATAGTAGCTTTGGCTGGTTGGTGACGGTGGGGGCTGGTGGCGGTTTTTTTACACCATTTATGGAACCAGCTGTGAGCCAAGTCTTGTTAACCCCACGGGATGCTGTGATTGCAGGCAGTGGTTTTCCAGCAGGGATTGCGCAGCGTGTTGAAGGAGGTTATATCGTACAGGGTCGCTGGAAATATTGTAGTGGCTCCACCTATGCCACCTTATTTACTGCCAATTGCTATGTGAAAGCAGGTTTACAGGATGATACGGGTCAGGGTAAGAATACCGAAAATACTCACGCCATTCGTTCCTTCATACTTAAACCGAGCCAAGTAAAGATCATTCAGGACTGGGATGCTTATGGAATGAAAGCCACTGGCAGTCATTCCATCGAAGTTGAAGCTTGTTTAATCCATGAGGATCATACCTTTTCAATAATGGAGGAGCCCTTAGCATACCCTCATTTGATCTATCAATTTCCCTTTCTTCAATTCTCTGAGGCTTCATTTACTGCAGTGGTCATCGGTATGGTCCGCCATTTCTTTGATGAAGCAAGAGACCTGACAGAAGCAGGAAGAGAGGGCTGGTCCCAATCGCAACTAGAGCGCTACCCTGCAGTATGGAAGCAGATTAAAAATGAAGAGAAGAAGCTAAAAAAAGTAATCATCGCCTTCTCTGCGGGGATTGATGAGGCCTGGACAAGCTTTACGAAGCAAAAAGTACTTTCTAATGAAGAGCAACTTCACTTCAGTCACTTATGTAAAGCAACCACGAGAACTGCTGTACAAGCGGTAGAAGCGGTTTTTCCCTACCTAGGAATGTCTGCGGTGATGGAAGGAACTACACTAAATCGAATCTGGCGTGATCTACATACAGCTTCTCAGCATGTCTTTTTGGCTCCCTATCCTGTTTAACTTTTCATTCATCTAAAAGGAAAGGCTGTGTATACGATGCAGAAGCAAGCTCGTCCAAGCATCGGTGGTTATCTGTTATTATTATTGGTTCCACTCTTTTGGGGTGGTGCGTTCCCAGCGGCACAGCATGTGGTGACAGAGCTGCCACCTATTACAACGGCAGCACTACGTTTTATCTTAGCGGGTCTGATCTTGTTATTACTCCTCTTTATTAGAAATGGATGGCAAACTGTCATTGTAAAAAGAAATTGGGTAGGCTTACTCATGATGGCTCTCACTGGTGTCTTCGCATATAATGTGTTCTTTTACGCCGGTCTACAATATACCTCTGCCATCAATGGGTCCTTAATTATTGCAGTGAATCCCGTATTAACCACATTGGGTGCAGTGCTTTTTTTGAAGGAACGTTGGAATCTTCGCTTAGGATTAGGCATGGTTCTCTCCTTAGGTGGAGTATTGGTGGTGATTACAGGCGGCTCCCTCAGCACCTTGCTCACCTTTACCTTTAATCAAGGGGACTTGTTTATCGTTGTCTCATTATTAAGCTGGGTGGTATATGGCTTGGTTGGTAAGATCGTCATGAGGGAGGTTCCACCACTCCTTACAACCACGATAACGACGGTGATGGGCGGAGTATTTCTGCTCCTCCTCTCCTTATTTGAGAAGGGGTGGGGGAGTGTGCCAGCACTCTCCTTACAATCCTGGGGCGAGATGTTCTACATGGCGCTCTTTGCTACTGTGATCGCGTTCTTTCTCTGGAATAAGGGGGTTCATGAGGTGGGGGCAAGCAAGGCTAGCTTATTGATCAATTTGGTTCCGATCAATGCCACCTGGATCGCAGTTCTCCTCTATGGTTCACCGGTGCTTTGGCAGCAATACATCGGTATGGTGATGGTGATTACCGGCGTGGTGCTTGCTGTTTTTCAACCGGAGAAAAAAGCACTGGTCGCTACAGAAGCTTAGCATATGGTCTCAGCGGGGTCATACACATCTCAATGCTTATCTATCTCTGTACATAATTATGTCAAGTGCAGCAGAGAATAGATAGGAAGAGAATTCATGGAGGTGTGCCATGTCTAGTTTGATGATGAAGATCTTAATCTGCCCCATCGGTGTGGCAGTTGCTGGCTGGCTTTTTCCCAATGTATATTATGCTGGGCTGTATCAACCATTGGTTGTAGGACTGCTCTTAGCGATAGCAGGCTTTTTTCTAGAATACTTAGTTTTACGAAAAGGTACGCTTTGGATAAGTACTGTCCTTGATTTTATCGCCACCGCCCTATTGGTTTATTTAATTTCCAATCTGTTTATGGATGCGGTAGTTTCGGTATTTGGAGCGATTCTTACCGCAGGATTATTAACAGTGGTGGAATATTTCACCCATCGCTGGTTGATCCGAACTGGTCGAGCAGAGAAATCCCCAGCTTCATGATGGATTTACTTCACCTTCAATGACAGCTATGGTTATCTGATATGGCAGAGATGGCAGGGTATATGCGAACGGGTCTACAAGATTTTCCTGCTTTTCGCCATTTTCATGAAGAAATTAATTTCGAGATGACTCTTTTCTATAAGTTCCTCCTTGAGTTAGAGGAGATGGAATTAAGAGCAGAGGTGCTGGATATCATCAGTTCCTTAACGCCTGACCATATGGCAAGGAAAGAATGCTATTACCTGAATAAATTAGCACAACTAGGATTGGTTCCACTGCCCAACACGTTCATAATTAAAAGGTGATTAGTCATGCTGCGTTTAGGAAAAGCGTGAAAGAAAAAAAGATGGTGGAGACGGATTTTGAAATCCTGTCTCCACCATCTTTTTTTGTAAAGGCGTGTTCAGAACGAATCCGCAATGAACGCTTCCTATATTGCATCAATAGATCATTTTTCTTTTATATTCGTATCGTAATGAGTAGTGATGCCTACAGACTGAACTTATTTGAATGGTGTAATATGGTCTGGTGGAAAAAATATGGATAAACCAAATCACTAAACCCATGTCCAATTTGGAGGAGAAACATGTTAGTCGTAAATATACTCTTATTCATATTCTACGTGTGGACGATCATTGTATTCGTATTTTCCTTGTTGCCCATGAAATGTCGAGAGCAAAGAAATAAGACTCATATTAAGGAAGTGGTCGTGGTTGTTCCTGCTCATAATGAGGAGAAAGTCATTGAACGGATGATTGAGAGTGTAAAAAAAGCCATGGCTACAACACCAGAGATTGCAGTCCGGTTGATCATTGGCGCCGATCGTTGCACCGATGGTACAGTAGAGATGGCTAGAAGGCAACAGGTTGAAGTGTATGAACGGGTGACAGGACTTCCTGGTAAACAGCATCTGTTGAAGGAGATCTTTACCGAGTTACTAGCAGAGTACGGGGCTAACCCGGAGATTCTTGTGACTGTATTGGATGCAGATAATAGGATCGAATCCAATTATTTTGCCCAGTTGGTCTACTCATTGGGCCAGAATGAAGTGGTACAGGGCTATATTGCAACACTAAACTGTACCGATAATCTACAGACAAGATGGTATGCAACGAATTATCACTTTATGCTCCGGTCTTTCTATTGGGGACGAGAACGCTGGAACCGCTCCTCTGTCCTTGGAGGGACAGGCTGGGGGATTCGTCTGTCTATCTTGGAACGGGTGCCATTTGCTGTCTCCTCTGTATCCGATGACTTAGAGTATTCAGCAATGCTTCGTGTTGAAGGAATTCGCATCTCCTATAATCCAAAACTTATTTGCTATGACGAAAAGCCGCAGGGGATTCGCACTGGCATCCGGCAACGTTTGCGCTGGGCGAGGGGTCAATGGCAGGTCTTTTTCCGCTATTTCCATCGCTTGATTCGCAAGGATTTTGAGTTCTCCATGTATCTTGCCATTCCATTTGCTACGGTGTTGAGTATCATTCCAATTTTTTATTATGGTTACTCAATTTGGGGTCTCCTTGGATCCATGGGAATTGTGGCAATCTGGGCCATGCTGGACCGAGGGTTTGTTGCCCTACCTGGGCTGCTCCTGCATATTCCGTACCTCTTTATCCAATTCGTGCTTGTCTTCTATGCTTTGCTCACCTTTCGTAATCATACTTGGGTGCGGACACCGCATGGCAAGAAAGAATTGGTGGCATTGGGGAAGGTGCGATCTTAAAAGGGGGTGTCGCAAAACTACTTTCTGAAGTAGTTAGCAACACTCCCTTCACTTTTCTCAATCATCCTGGATACTTAAACCCTACATACTCAAAATGGTAGAAGGATCTAGTAGTTTTTACTGTAAATGATACCATATCACTATTGAAATAAATGGTATATCTGACATCATTTAAAGGTGGGAGTGCAAAACAATGATTGTTTGGGAAGTGAAGTAAAAATGTTCCTTACAGACTTAAAGCGCGGCTTGATTAACGGAAGAATGTTATTGGTTGTTCTTATCGCAATCTTTCTATTTCTTCTGTCAGACTATAGTGCGATTTTTGATACGATGACATTCGCTGATTTAAAGGCACCAGATCTAGAAGGAAATACTGAAGCGATGGAATTCATTCAGTCTAATGGATATAACAAGTATCAAATATGGCTGAAAAGCTTCAGTTTTATCGGTATTTTATTTCCATTGCTTGTGATGTTACCTTATTCCGCATCGTATTGGGAAGAGCGGCAGACGAAATATCAATATTATATTGTAGCTCGAACATCCTTGCATCAGTATGTTCGAACAAAATTTATCGTCAACGGTCTTGTGGGAGGATTGGCCATTTTCATCCCCGAGTTCCTATACTATATCGTTATTACGATCCTATTCCGAAATGAAGTCCTTGCTGCGCCAGTTTATCAAGCTACTGGTCCATTTTCAGAATTATATTTTTCTTTACCGGAACTTTATATTGGCATCGTGTTATTGACACATTTTCTAATTGGCTGCACATTTGCGGCCATGGGAATGTGCATTTCAACGTTCACGAAAAAGAAGATTGTTATCTATGTATTACCCTTCCTATTGTATATGGGAACAGGCATTCTTCTTGAAGGCTTCCTAGGCTGGTTTGCTTTCTCGCCTCTACAATGGATTAATATGATGAATAGTTTTCATGCAGATCCATTCATCATGTATTCGTCCATTATTCTATTGATTGCTGCTTCGATGATTATCTTTGAATATCGAGGAAAAATGGTGAAAATCAATGGATAAACGTCTTCAAAACTATTATCGACAGAAGATGAAAGTCACCATCTTTTCCAAACGCACCATGATATTAATCTTAGCGACCATTGGAATACTGCTCATGGAGAATATCATCCTCGGGAATTCTCGGATGCGAGGAGGGCAGAGCAATGGCTGGGATCTACTTCTTAGTATCTTAAAAAATAATAATTATTATCTATTCTTCTTTCTTCCATATTTACTACTCTATTCGTATGAAATTTGCCATGAACAGAATGTAGGTAGATATGTAGCTCTTCGCTTAGGAAGAAGATTCAACTGGCTGGCTTCAAAGGTGCTGAGTATCCTGACTGTTGGAACGCTTTTCACGGTATTATATCTCGTACTTGTAACAATGGGTGCATTCCTTCTCCAAGGCTATGGATCTCATTGGGGCATAGACTATGAGTTTGGTTACCAGACATTAATCATTCCCGTTGTGGCTTATGGAGCTCTTTCGATTCGTTATTTATTAAGCGCATGGTTTATCACGAGTGTATATTTACTAGTTTTTCGCCATACGCGAAAAAACCAACATGTGAAGGCATTTATGGTGTGCTTTTTAATATTGTTTGCAAATCGCTTGGTGAGTGTGAATTTTCTTATGCAATGGCTTCCATTCCTTTCGATCAGCACGGACTATGTGGCATTGATTCGTGAGCATCAAGGTCTGCCTCAATTTTTGTTCAGATATAACACAGGTGTGATGGCATCAATCATCTCTATGTATTCTGTTTTATGGTTTACCAATAAAAAAATCGAGTTGGGGAATGAGTAATGGTACAAAACTGGAATCTAGTACGGTGTCACCTGCGAACTTTTTCGCGAAGACAATGGTTCATTACAATCTGTGTATTAATCATCCTGGCTATATTTACAGGTACATACTTTCGAAACGTTGTAACGGTAACCGATGCTTTTATTCTCCATGTTGGACTTTATCCAGCCAAGCAATTTCCCTTCTTACTCATGGTTCATCATCTTCTCCCTTATCTCTTGCTGATGTATCTTGTTGAGTCCTATATCGAACAAGGGATGAAAAAGAATATTTATTATACGCTGTTACGAATCACTTCTGCGAGAAGTTGGCTCCTTTCACATGTGTTTGCCTTATTTTTATTTACATTGACATTTCTCATCATCGTAAACCTTATAACATGGGCATGTTTTGAGTTTCTATATGATGATTATTCGTTGACACTGTCGTCTTTGATTCAAAATTTTGCACTGGAATTGCATGCTCCTTTTGAGCAAGTGCTGCTCTCCTTCGTGGTCTTACAGCTATTCGGCACCTTTACTCTCGTCCTCATCCAAATGCTAATCCATTTCTGGACCAATAAGATCGGGACATCATACATTCTCGTAACGATTGTCTATGCGATGAACCTCATGTTTGATTTTCAATATGGTCCTGGTGGTCATGTGAAACCAGGAAGTTATCAGTTATTGTACGGTTTCTCAGATTCTTGGTTTACCTTTCTTGTCATTCACAGTGGTTATATGGTCGCGTTTTTTTCAATTCTGATACTAGCTGCCAAACGTAAGAAGTTCGATCGCATAGTAGAATAAAAAGTAATTGGAGGAACACAGATATGGAGCTTGCTGTAGAAGTTAAGAATCTGTCGAAGTCCTTTAAGGGAGAGCCCGTTCTACAGGCTATTAATCTGGAACTTCAAAAGGGAAGATGTTATGGATTCATTGGACATAATGGAAGTGGTAAGTCTGTTTTTTTTAAGTTGGTTTGCGGGCTGCTACTTCCTGATGAAGGTACGATCCATTTATTTGGAAAGGAACTTGGTAAAGAGCTTGACTTTGCTGAGGAGACAGGCATTGTGATTGAGCATCCTGGCTTTATGCCCGATTACTCAGGCTTTCAAAACCTCAGCTATCTTGCGGCGATCCGCAAGCAGATCACACTTGAGCAAATCAATCAAGCCATTGAAGCAGTGGGATTAAGTCCACAAAATAAAAAGGCAGTAAAACACTATTCTCTAGGGATGAAACAACGACTTGCCATCGCTCAAGCCATAATGGAAAATCCCAAATTACTCATCTTCGATGAACCGATGAATGGTCTCGATAAAAGTGGAGTTACGAAGATTCGAGAGCTGATACAAAGCAAAGTGGATCAGGGTGTAACGGTTCTGTTATCCAGTCACATCCTGGATGATATTCGCCTGTTGTGTGATGAAGTATTTGAGTTTGATGCGGGAACGCTATCGCCGATTCAAATGGAGAAAGTAAAGGGATCGGTATGATCTTGAAGGTCAGGTGAATCAGGTTCAGAGTTTTTCTGCCCAGCCCCCTAATTGTGATAAAAAGGAAAACAAGCAGTGAATGGTTGGAGGAATTATCTATAATATGCTAACATAATTGGAAGGAAAGGTTTATAATGGAAGGGGAGGCTTATTATAAAAAAGTCCGGAGCGCTTATTGTGTTAACACTTTTCCTATTCTTCTTTGTCATAATAGCGGTCTTCATTTCCGTAAAAAAAGATATTCAATTATTCGAAAATCCAGTGGTTACATTCATTCAAGAAGAAATAAATGATATAAAAACAATCGATGAGAATAAGATTTCTGAAAGCTCGCCACATTTTGATCTAGAAGTCATCATTTATGATTTTTCCGATGGTCGAGTTACATTTGAAGTAAATGTGTTTAACCCAAAAGTACCCATGAATCAAGTCTTCGTTTCAGCTTTTTTAGGAGATAATATACTACGCTATCTTAATACTCCACATTCTTTAGTATCAAATATTATTGCTGTAAAAAAAGCAGATAAGTCATTGAAGAAAAATTATGATCTTGTACCAAATGGAGAAATCAAGGAGATCTCAGTTAGCTCCAATATGGTGTATTTTGAAAACAAAAATTTAAATGACGTTTTGGAGGAAATTCCTTACATTCTTATTAAAGTATCATGGTTTGATGATAATAATCTTCCAATTGTAGAGTATGTAAAATATACTAGCAATAACTACAATATAAAAACTAGCAAATAAAAAGCTGATTAATGTTTCAATTATGTTGTGAAAATTAATATTCTTATAATGCAGATAACAAATAATGTTAACTATGCCATCATATAAATAAATTGATTATAGGGGGATTACGAAGGTGAAGAAATCGTCTCCATTAGTACTGTCCTTTTTGTTAGTTTTGTCAACTAGTGTCTTAGTACAAAATTCTAGTGATGAGCCGAACGTTTCAAGTTCAACTAAGTATCAAATTACCAACGATTTTGGAAAGTTAACGATTAGCAAATCGGATGCTAATGGGACTTATACCGAATATGTTCAAGAGGATGAGGATGCCCTAAAAAGGATTATTAAAGGTGGAAACATTGATGTTCCGGACGGCTATAAACTTACAAAGGTAATAACAACCGTCGTTAATAGCAGATGACGTATAATATTTTATGTAAAGTTCACCAAGTAGCAAAATCAAGACACAAAGGCACATTCTTAAGTGCATCTTTGTGTCTTTTTCTTACGCCTTTGGGTAATATTAACCTAGACAAGGCAATTTGAAAGAGGTTAGAACGGAGGTATCTACATCATGGAGACAGAAGAACGACAATCTAATCGCTTAATTCATGCAAAATCACCATATTTACTTCAACATGCTTATAACCCCGTGGATTGGTATGAATGGAGCCCAGAAGCTTTTGAAAAGGCAACCCGTGAGAATAAACCCATCTTCCTTAGCATAGGGTACAGCTGCTGCCATTGGTGCCATGTCATGGAAAACGAATCGTTTGAGGATGAAGAGGTCGCCGCTTTATTAAATGAAAACTATGTCGCCATTAAGGTGGATCGGGAGGAACGCCCTGATATCGATCAAATTTATATGACCGTCTGTCAAGCGATGACAGGACAGGGTGGTTGGCCGTTGACCATCATTATGACACCGGATCAGCGCCCATTTTTTGCAGGGACCTATTTCTCAAAGGAGAATATTGGCAAACGGATGGGCCTTGTCTATATTTTGGAGACCATTGCGAAAAGGTGGAATGAGAGTCAGGAGAAGGTCGTCGAGGTAGCGGAGAAGGTCACTTGCTTCCTCCGCGAGCCTGAAGCCGTTGAAGAAATCCATGAACTTAATGAAGAACCGATCATGGATGGCTATCGACATCTTGCTGCAGGCTTTAATCCCATCTTCGGAGGATTCTCAGCAGCGCCGCTTTTTCCTAGCCCCCATCAAATGATGTTTCTCCTGCGCTACTGGCATGATACTAAAGAAGATCATGCGCTGGGTATGGTAGAACAGACGCTCTTCTCTATGTACAAGGGAGGAATCTATGACCATGTAGGAGGCGGATTTGCCCGATACTCCACCGATCCCAGCTGGTTGATCCCTCATTTTGAAAAAATGCTCTATGATAATGCGCTCTTACTCATGCTTTATAGCGAAGCTTACCAAGCAACGAAGCGACCGCTTTTTCAAGAGGTTGCCCAAGGCATCGTTTCCTTTATCCAAAGGGAGATGACTCATCCCAAAGGGGGATTCTATTCCGCCATTGATGCTGATGCAGAGGGAGTGGAGGGGAAGTACTATGTCTGGACACCTGAGCAGGTCCTCGATGTGCTAGGAGAAGAGGATGGGAACTGGTGGAACCATCATTATGGAATCACAGGGAATGGAAACTTTGAGGGGAATAGTATTCCTAATCTGATCGGCTTGGATTTTCATTTGAGCGCTGCAAGCGTTCAGCAGGCTTTGGAGATCTCTGAAGCTCGTCTCCTCGACATGAAATCACGCCTCTTAGAAGCGCGACAAAAGCGTCCAGCGCCACATAAAGACGATAAGATTCTTACTTCCTGGAATGCTCTAATGATTGCAGCCCTGGCCCGTGCTGGTGCCGTCTTTCAACGAGAAGATTGGTTGGCGATGGCTGAACGAGCATTACGCTTTATTCATAAGAATTTAGTGCGAGAAGAGGATTGCCGACTATTGGCGCGTTATCGTGAAGATGATGCAGCGCATCTTGCCTTTATCGATGATTATGCCTTCATGATCTGGGCCAGCCTTGAACTGTATGAAGCAACATCTCAGCAGAGCTATCTCGACTTAGCAAGAGCCTATAGTGAAGAGACATGGGTGCTCTTCCGCGATGAAGTGGCAGGTGGCTTCTTCTTTAATCCCATTGATGGCGAAGAGCTCATTATTCGGCCAAAGGAATGGTATGATGGCGCCATGCCATCAGGAAATGGTGTCATTCTCTGGCAGTGGATGCGCTTAAGTAAGTATCTCGGTGATCCCATATGGCAAGAACGCGCCGTGCAGATCTTGAAAACTCGAATGGATGAATTACAAGCTCATGCCACTCCCTATACGGTCTCTCTTATGGCACTGCAGGAGCATTTTCATCAGGGGCAAGAGGTGGTGTTGATTGGTTCAGAGGAAGATTCGTCTGTGCTGGAAGAGATGCACCATGTAATGGCAGTACATTTTCTTCCCCATCACATCCATTTTGCCTTTGTGACGAATGAGAAAGGTAAGCCATTAGGGGATGCGGTTCCTGACTTTCTACCAGAATACCTCCGCTCCTATGAACGAAAGCATGATGGTGTAACAGCCTATGTCTGTGAAAACTATTCCTGCCAGGATCCAGTGGATACCGTTGATCAATTGGTTGAGATGCTTACAAGTAATATTGAATGAATGAAATTCAAAGAAAAAGAACCGTTCAATGGATTGGACGGTTCTTTTTATCATCAGAGCTTCTGTAGTATTTCCCAGGCAAGCGCAGGATTAGGCAGGGAATGACAAGATTAGTGCAAGACTAGTGCATGAAGAATGGGAGCGCGTCGATGCGCAAGAGAGAAACTGTCATTGGATGTCGAAAGGGGAGACTGGCTCCATACATGCAGGCTCATCAATTCGTCCATTATTTACAAGTGATGAGACTGGATGATACTGGAGTTCATCGCCAAGATTTTGTTCCAAGAGAGGTTGGAGTAGTGCAGGTGCTTGCTCTGGTGGGTTGAGCCAGGCTTCCTCAACCTCAGGCTGTAAAATCACAGGCATGCGATGATGCAGTCTTGAGATCGTGGATGAGGCTTGTGTCGTGATAATCGTACAGGTGTAGCGCTTCTCACCTTCTGGGGAGAGCCAACGATCCCAGAGTCCTGCCATGGCAAAGGAACGGTTATCACGGAGATGAATCCGATAAGCTTGGCGTCCATGGGCTTCCTCATGCCATTCATAGAAGCCATCAGCGAGGATGAGACAGCGTTGACGACGGAAGGGCGTGCGGAAGCTGGGCTTTTCTGCAAGGGATTCAGAACGGGCATTAATCATCTTGTAAGCGATCTTAGGATCCTTACTCCAGCTGGGAATGAGTCCCCATTGGAGAAAGCCGGCACGTCGTTCCTTCCCATCGGAAATCACCGTAAGAATGGGTTGACCGGGGGAAATATTATAACGGGATTGGAGACCCAGTGATTCACCACTTGCCTGCTCGCTCTGCAAAGAGGCGAGATGAAAGCGTAGCTGTAATTGATCCCATGGTGTGATTAAGTGAAAACGTCCACACATTGGCTTCATCTCCCATCTTAACAAGAACGACCTTTGGTCAGGACTTCTCCCTGGGCAAGGAAGGGGATCCCCTCTGCCCAAATCTCCTCATCACTTCGTAAAATATAGCCTTCTTCTATTGTATAATCTAGCACGGTATTGTTGTCTAAATAGCGTTGTGTAAAGGGATCCACCACGATGGAAAGATCCTCAACCTGAATAGTTGTATCCCCTTGACGCCCTTCATCGATTCGTAAGAAAAATTGGACCAAGGTACTGCAGCCTCCGCTTAACTCCGCATCGAAGCGTAGCAATGATCCAGTGGGAATCTCCTGGGTACGTAGTGCTTCAATGGCTTGAGATGTGAGCTGTAACATGATGCACGCTCCTTTCTATATGATCTTATTATGATCTTATCACGTCTCATCGCAATTTTCTGTTATTATATCATAGAGGAAAGTACAGGGAAATAGAGGAGGTACCGTCATGGCTTGGCCCCAAGCATGGGTTGATTATCTCGTACATTTTCAATATACAGGCGATTATTTTGAATGTCATGAGATCTTAGAAGCATACTGGAAAGAAGAGCAGGATGAGAACTGGCGTCCTGTGTGGGTCGCTTGGATTCAACTGGCGGTGGCTCTCTACCACCATCGACGTGGCAATTTCCATGGTGCACAAAAGCTTTTAAAGAAGGTAGTGCCCATTTTCCGGAAACCGAAGGTACAGGGTCAACTTCAGCAATTAGGGGTGGCTGCCCAAGCCTTGTGTCAGGAGGTGGAAGGACGGCTCCAAGGGCTTGAACATGGAGAAGTGTATCGTCCGTTACAACTGCAGATCGAAGATGTAAGCCTCCTGCAAGCATGTAAGGAGCGAGCGATGGCATGGGGTGTTGTGGACATGACAGGGAAGGAAGGGGTTCCTGAATCCATTCAAGAGAAGCATCGTCTCCGGGATCGAAGCGATATACTTCGAGAACGAGCTGAGGCATGGGAAGCACGGCATGGAACTTCCCTTTACCCCCGTAAAGGAATGTGATATTCTTACGGATGAATTAACCATTCTTTGCGGACTAGCATATGCGTTGATCTCAAGATAAGAAATCAGGAAGGAAAATCGAAGAAAGAGGCGTACCCATATGATCTATTTAGATAATAGCGCTACGACGCAGCCTTCTGATGCAGTCATTCATGTTTATGAAGATGCCATGCATCAAGTCTATGGCAATCCTGCTTCCATCCATGGTATCGGGCATAAAGCGGATCGTTTGCTCAGCCAAGCCCGTCAAGTGGCTGCTCGCCAGTTCGGGGTGGATCCGAGCGAGATTGTTTTCACATCAGGAGGAACAGAGAGTAATAATATGGCCATCAAAGGGGTGGCCTTACAATATATGGAGCGGGGTAAGCATATTATCACCACCGAGGTAGAGCATGCTTCCGTATACTTGGCATTTGAACAGCTGCAGAAGCGCGGTTTTACCATGACGGTGTTGCCTACAGACCAAAAGGGCCGTGTTTCCGTAGCGCAATTAAAGGATGCTTTGCGTGATGATACGATTCTCGTCTCGGTAATGGCGGTGAATAATGAGATTGGCACCGTTCAACCCATTGCAGAGATCGCCCAGTTGCTTACTGACTATCCGAAGGTATTCTTTCATGTGGATGCGGTACAAGCCTATGCCAAGGTACCATTGCCTGATGCGTTAGCAGGGATCGATCTGCTCTCCATCTCCGGTCATAAGTTCCATGGACCGAAGGGGACTGGCCTCCTGTTTGTGCGGAAGGGTGTGCAGTTAGAGCCTTTGCTGGCAGGTGGCGGTCAAGAAAGTGGACTGCGTTCTGGTACGGTGAATGTTCCAGGCATTGCTGCGATGGTTAGGGCGATGCAGGATAGTATGAAGCAATTGTCCGCGCATCGTCAAGCTTGGCAGGAGAATAAAGAGCTCTTATTGGAGAGCATTCAAGGGCTGGAAAGGATGCATATTAATGGTGATACCAGCTTTACAGGTGGGGCTCCCCATATTTTAAGCCTTTCTTTTGCCGGTTTACGCGGTGAGGTACTGGTGCATGCGTTGGAGGAAGAAGGGGTGTATGTTTCTACGCGCTCCGCTTGTTCCTCGAAGAAGCATCTACCCAGTCGGGTCTTAGCAGCATGCGGTTTATCTGATGATTTTGCTGAAGGCACCATTCGAATTAGTCAAGGCGCTTATACAACACGAAAAGAGATGGAACAGGCCGCAGAAGCGATTGTGAAGAGTGTTCAACGCCTGCGCCATGAAGTGAGGAGATAGATCGATGCAGTATGATAACCTACTTATTAAATATGGCGAATTAGCATTAAAGGGAAAGAACCGTTACCTTTTTGAGGAGCAGCTGGTTCGTAATCTTCGTCAGAAGCTCCGCCCATTTCCCAAGGCCAAGGTGGAGAAGATGTATGGTCGTTTGACCGTACTACTTCATGGTGAGGATGCGAATGCAGTGATTGAAGCGACGCAGGATGTCTTTGGGATCGTAGGGATCTCACCAGTGCTCCGTACCCCTTTAGATCTGGAAGCGATTAAAGATGCCGCTTTAAGTCTGATGAAGGAGCATGATGGGCAGCCCACCACTTTCAAGGTACGCTCCCGTCGTTCTAATAAGGCTTTTCCAGTGGTCTCTGATGAATTGAATCAGGTTATCGGGGCCCATGTGTTACGTAATACGGAGCAGATTACGGTGGATGTGCATCAACCTGAAGTCACCTTACGGGTGGAGGTTCGTGAGCAGGGAGCCTATGTTTACCAGGATCATTTTGCGGGACGAGGTGGCTTACCTGTTGGGATCAGCGGCAAGGCGTTACTATTACTCTCTGGCGGGATCGATAGCCCTGTAGCAGGCTACCTCACAGCGAAACGTGGGGTAAAGGTGGAGGCAGTCCATTTTTACAGCTATCCTTATACCAGTGAACGGGCACGGCAAAAGGTAGAGGATCTAGCACGGATGATCACCCGCTTTACCGGTCCGATTCGTCTTCACCTTGTTCCATTTACAGAGATTCAGACAGAGATTCGGAAGCAAGTGAAGCCGAGCTATTCCATTACGGTGATGCGTCGTTTAATGTTCCGCATCGCGACGCAGATCGCTCACGAGGAACGGTGTTTGGCCTTAGCAACCGGGGAGAGTGTAGGGCAGGTAGCCAGCCAGACCTTAGAGAGTATGGTGGCCATCAATGATGTAACCACTATGCCCATCTTACGTCCTCTCATTAGTGCAGATAAATTGGAGATCATGCGGATCGCTCAAGATATTGGGACGTATGAGACCTCCATTCAACCCTATGAGGACTGCTGTACCGTCTTTTTGCCAAAATCGCCTGAGACCAAGCCACGCTTAGAAACAGCACGTCATGAAGAGGCCCAATTGGAATGGGAGCGTCTTGTCAATGAAGCCGTGAAGAACCGAGAAATTATCAGCTTTGATCAGTTTAGCCAACGACATGATGAGGAGTTTTCCGCTTATTTCGACCTGGGAGAGTGAGCGCGATGAACACGATAAACAAGATAAAGCAACCAAAGATGATCATTTTTGATGTGGATGGGGTTTTACTCAGTGAGGAGCGGTGCTTCGATGCAACAACGCTGACGGTTTGGGAGTTATTGACCAGTGAGCCCTATCTCCATCTGCCTAGCCGTATTCCCTTTACACCAACCCCCGATGAAGCAGTGATGCAGGAAGTACGTCAACATGTCTTTGCACAGGAAGCGATCCTTCATCAGTTTAAGGCGAAGGGTCTCAATTCCAATTGGCAGATGGTCTATCTGTTGGCGGGCTATTATCTCATTGAATGGCTGGCGACATTGATGGAGAATGGACAGATGAGTCGTAATGAGGTGAAGGCATGGTTGGCACAACCGATCACGGACCAACGGTTGCAAGGTCTTCAGGCCGATTGCGCTGATTTTACCTTTCCAGATTTCCTGCGGCATGATGCTTATTTAGCCTGGCTTGCTGAGAGTGATAAGGATTCCCTCTTGCAGGGAACCTGCCTCGATCGCCATGCCAAGGAGCGTTTAGGTCTTGATTTTGCTGAAGGGGAGGGACCATTCTCTTCCTCCCGTACCTTCTGGCAGCTTGGTCACGATATTTTTCAAGAGTGGTATATTGGTGAAGCGTATACGCGTCAGCTTCATGACCCATTACGTCAGGAAGGAAAGCGTGGCTTTTTACAAGCGGAGATACCTTTATTGCCACCTGAAGAGCTCCAAGCATTCTTCCGTGAGCTCCATGAACGTGGAATTACCCTGGGCATTGCTACAGGTCGTCCTCGCTTGGAGACGGAGGTTCCGCTGACAAGCCTGGGTATCTTTCAATACTTGGATACAGAGCGGGTGGTAACAGCCGATGAGGTGATGGATGCAGAGAAGCGTGGAGGTTCAGCCTTTCGTCTCTCGAAGCCACATCCTTACTGTTACCTGCAAGCCATTCGTAGTCGGACTGATGCAGTTGAGGAATGTGTAGAGGCGTGTAGAACATCTTTGCCCCTGCAGGATGCTGATGACTACTTAATTGTCGGTGATTCCATTGCCGATGCCTTGGCTGCCAAGGATTTAGGTGTGCCCTTTGCTGGTGTATATAGCGGAATGGATTCAGAACAGCGTAAAGCTGCTTTTATTGAGTTAGGTGCTGTTTTACTTCTGGAAAATGTGAATGAATTACTATAGTGGGGTCAGACCCCCATTACGTTAGTGCTTTAACGTACTGGGGGTCTGACCCCCTTTTAAAATGTGGTATAGTGAAGGTAAGATGAACCCGATTGGAGGTGAATGGATGCTCAATTCTGAACGATTTCTTGTGGCGATCAATCAAATGCAGAAATATATGGAGGAACAACTAGGAACGGATCGGCATTTATCTTTCTACCAATTGATCGATCTCTGTAAAAAGAAGAATCCTATCATTCGTGAGTATGAACAGGATTTAAAAGAGTATGCAGAGTTACGTAATGCCATCGTGCATGAACGGGTGAAGCCTGGCATGGTCATCGCAGAACCACATGATTCCGTCGTGCAACAGATGGAATTTATTTTACACGAGCTAACCCAACCAGAGCGTGTCATCCCACGCTATAAGCGGCGGGTTTTTACCTATCAAATGGATGAACCATTAACCCATGTATTAGGAGTGATTAAGCGTTATTCGTATACACAGTTTCCTATTTATAATGGGAATGGCAAAAAATTTATCGGTCTCCTAACCCATCATGGAATCGCTGAATGGCTAGCACATCACCAGGATTTAGATTTAATTACATTGAATACTGTACGGGTGCGGGATGTATTAGCACATGAGCGGACAGAAAAAAATTATGCAGTCATCTCAGCACAAGCCACCATATATGATGCACGAGATATTTTTATACAGCATTTAGAGAAGGGAGTTCACCGTCTTGATGCCATCCTGATTACAGAGCAGGGTAGGATGGATGAACCTCTTTTAGGATTAATTACACCTATTGATGTGATTAAGATGTTCTCAAAAAATGGAAATGGTGAGAATGGGTGAAGGGGTGAGTAGGTTGGAAATGGTACTGACGAAGCCGAAGCATACGCTGTGTGAGTCCTGGCGAGTCCCTGTTACGCAATTATGTAATCATTGTCTACCAGAGCAATTTTCCTTTGAGTCCACGGCAGACTTTCAATTAACCCATAAAGAGATTATCGGACAAAAGCGCGCTGTTGAAGCGATGGAGTTTGGTCTCGCCGTGGAACAAACTGGCTACAATCTCTTTGTCGTGGGAGCATCAGGTACCGGACGTACCACGTACACTAAAGCGAAGGTGGCTCATTTTGCAAAAGATAAACCAGTACCGAAGGATTGGGTTTATGTCTATAATTTTAAGCAACCAGATCAGCCCATTGCCTTATCTCTACCAGCTGGGGAAGCTGGTAAGTTTCAAGCTACGATCCATCGCCTTGAACGAAAGGTTGAGCATGAGCTTCAACAGATGATGGAAAGTCATGAGTTTGAAGAAGAGAAACGCTCAATTATGCGCAAGCATGAAGAGAGCAGTGAAGAGCTATGGAAGGATTTACGAGCGTTCGCAAAACAGGAAAACTTTATGATCGAACGAACACCCAATGGCTTTTCAACCTATCCTCTCCACTTTGGTCGGCCCATGAAGCAAGAGGAATTCAATCAACTTTCGGATGAGATGAAGGAAGAGCTGAAGAAGAAGGGCCAGCAGATCGAGGAGCGCATGGAGAATCTCATCAATCAGATGCGTCGAATCGAAACCTCCATGCGGGAGGAGCTAGAGCAGAATGTTCGCCGCCGTGCCAGCGCCACCATTGCTTATCTATTCGATCCTCTTAACCACCAGTATGAAAAAGAACAGAAGATCCTACAATATCTCCGTGATTACCAAGAAGATGTAGTCAATAACGTTGAGCTATTCGTAAAAAAGGAAGAAGCAGAGCCATCACTTCTCAATATGTTCTCTGAGGGTTCTGAGCGGCGAAGGCTTCGGTATAAGGTGAATGTATTAGTCCATCATGATCCATCCAATGGTGCTCCCGTGGTGATGGAGTTGAATCCCACTGCATCCAATCTGATGGGACGTGTTGAATACCAAGGGAGTATGGGGAACTGGGTCACCGATTTTACACAGATTAAAGCGGGCGCCCTTCATCAGGCCAATGGTGGATATCTGATTCTTCAAGCAACGGAGCTCCTTCAACAGCCCTATGCTTGGGCAATTTTGAAGCGAACCCTAAAATCTAGTCTTCTCCAAATGGAGAATCTGTTTGATGACCGAATTGGTGTAGCAGCGACCAGTCTGAAGCCTGAAGCCATCCCTATCGAACTGAAGGTGATCCTCATCGGGACACCTGATCTCTATCAGCTGCTTGCAGCGTATGATGAGGACTTTCATAAACTGTTTAAGGTAAAAGTAGAGTTTGCCTTACAGATGGAGCGCAATGAAGAGAATCTCTATCAGCTTGCAGCCTTTGTGAAAAACTATGGGGAGCAGCATCAGCTTCTTCCCTTCCATCGGCGTGGGGTAGCGCGGGTCATTGACTTCAGCTCACGACTTGTGGAAGATCAGCGGAAGCTTTCCACCCGCTTTCAAGAGATTAGTAAGCTATTAGTAGAATCTTCATTCTGGGCTGAAAAAGAGGGAGCGACTTTTGTAGATGAAACTCACATCCGGAAGGCACTACAAGAGCAACGCTACCGTGCTAATCGGCTAACAGAGACCTGGCAGGAGATGATCGCCGATGGTACGCTGATGGTGGATACAGAAGGTGAGCGCGTGGGTCAGATCAACGGCTTAACCATTCTCTCCACCGGTGATGCTTACTTTGGTTTGCCCAGTAGAATCACTGCTCAAACCTTTTTAGGACGTAGTGGGATCATGCATATCGAGCGGGAGACTGCCATGAGTGGTCAGATTCATAATAAAGGGTTACTCATCCTTAGTGGCTATCTCTCCGGTCAATTTGCCCAGAATCGTCCGCTCCCCTTATCGGCCAGTATCACATTCGAGCAAACCTATAATATGGTAGATGGCGATAGTGCCTCAAGCTCAGAGCTATATATTCTACTATCCTCCTTAGCAAATGCACCCATTAAGCAAGGGATTGCAGTAACAGGCTCCGTGAATCAGTGGGGAGAGATCCAGCCCATCGGTGGTGTGAATGAAAAGATTGAGGGTTTCTATCATATTTGCAAATTGAAGGGCTTTTCAGGTGAGCAAGGGGTGATCATTCCTGAGCAAAATGTGAAGCATCTAATGCTAAATGATGAAGTAGTAGAGGCAATTCGTACCGGTCAATTTCATCTCTGGGCAGTATGTCATGTGGCTGAAGGGATCGAGATCTTAACTGGAATTCCAGCAGGTGCTGAACGGGATGAAGCTGGACATTTTCCAGAAGGAACCATCTATGCTAGGGTGGATGCACGACTCAATCAGATGTTTCAAGCTGTGATAGGGAGAAAGAATGGGGCAAAGAAGAATGATGTTGCAAATCAAGTTGAAGAAGCTATGAGGAATTCTGAAGGAGATAAGATAGAAGAGGGAGAAGAGAGAGAAGAGAGTCCCAATTCTGCGGAATAATCTTAAAAGAAACGATGAAAAAGCCCGCTGTGTCATGGTGTTAGCCGATACAGCGGGTTCTATGTATTGATGTTCTGATTAGCTGTGATTATTGGGGAATCACACTACCACCAAAGATGAAGCGTTTCTCCCAATGGGTACCTGGTAGACTGCTGATGCAGACGCCGCCAGATTCCTTCGAGTAGGTATGGAGGATCTTGCCATCACCTAGGTAGATACCCACATGTGTTGCTCTCTGACCTGCAGGATTGACCCCATTATAATTACTCAATTGCCAGCCGAGATAATCCATGAAGAACATGAGATCACCACGCTGTAGTTGTTGCCATGAGCTTGTGGAATGCCCTAAACTCTTGACGTAGTTGGCCTGACGATTGGAAGTGGTTGGAAGAGTGATATTGACACCTTCTTTGACAGCCCACATGGTGAATTCTGAGCAATCCATGGTTCGCTTGGTACTGCGGCTTGAACCATATTCATAGGGTGTCCCAAGGTAACGAAGCCCAGCTTGGATGATCGTCTCACCTTGGCTATTTGTATTTGTTTTTGCTTGTGGAGTGAAGCGAACCGCACCGAGATAATAGGGAGTAATGGTTGAACTCGTAACGGAAAATGAGCGAATCTTCGATAGCTTTGAGGATGCGATGACCACATGACCTTGGCCATCATAGATCCCTGCCCCGAGCAGGTGGTTGCCATCGGTTCCATAGAACAGGACATCTCCACGCTGTAGGGATGATTGTGATACATAGCTACCTTGACGACTCATCTGCTCTAAACTACCAGAGAGTTGAATTCCTTCGCGACGAAAGAGGTAGGTTAAAAAGTCTTCAGGAGTGTAACCTTGCAGGGATCTTCCCACCAATTGCTGAGACCTCTCTACCACATTGGTAGCTGTACTTGCAGTACCTGCTGTAACGGAAATGGAGCTGATTGACATGAGTAATATCAAAGCGATCAAGAAAGAGCGTATAAGATTTTGCTTCATTGATCCTTCTCCCTTCTTGTGATGGTTGATACCCCCTAGTTGGTACAATTTTTACCTCACTTCCATCCACACTATAGCATGCGTGAAGAAATCATAGGGGCTCCAATAACCACCAAAAAAGGATAAATAGGCGGATGAAATTGGAGAAATAATCGCATAAAATAAGAAAAAGCCAGTCATTTAAACTGGCTTTTTCGGCATTAAGTAATACCTTCCATTATGAGTAGAAATAGGTTAACGGGTAGGTACAGGTCGGACCTGCTCAGGGAAGGGGATCTGGATATAGTTTAGTTCTTCATCACTGGTGATATAATCGAGATAAACCATTAAAAGTAAGTAACGCTTTCCCGTTACTGGATCAGATAAGACGAAATGGTCACGAGCTGCCGCTTCGATGATCCCGGTAAAGGTCTGTTGTTCACTATCGAAGGACATGAAAGCGGTTATTTTTTTGCCAATATTAGCACGGAGCACATTCTCAATATAGGACTGCTCAATAAATGGTGAAACCTGTGGCGCCATGGTTCCAGGAATGATCTGTCCGCTGGGCATGGGTGGAACTGTAGGTTGACCAGGAAGGGGCTGAGTCATTCCTGGTGGTGGAGGGTTGACTGGAAAATTTGGCATAAATCCTGGCGTTGGTGTCATAGGGGTGCCCGGGACCATGCCAGGTGGCATCATCCCCGGTGGCATCATCGGTACCGGTGTAGGGAAATACGGTGCTACTGGAGGCATGCCAACATTGGGACGTGGCATGTTAAATGGTTGTTGCATAAGGTAAATCTCCTTTCTGTTCATTCAACATAATGGGCAATGCTAATAGACCCTCGGACATTCAACAGCTACAGGAATATAGAAACAGTGGGATTTGAAGCGACCGCTGTTCCACTGGTCATACCATTGGGCGGGACAGTTTCCTACCGGCTTAAAAAACCAAAGGGCATGCCGCGCTGGATGAATACGTTCACCGTTGATTACACGCCGTGCAAGCTTAATTTCTTGCGGTCGTGCGCGCTGGTAAAAGTAGGACTTTTGCACAGCTTCAAAGCCCCCGGGGGATTGAAACACCATCTGGCGAATGGTACGGATGGGTTTAAAATCTAAGCAATCGCCACGAACACGATTGACACCCACATTTCCCACCATCAGCATGCCTTGCACTCCTTCGCCTTCTGCTTCGGCACGGATGAGACGAGCTAATAATTGTACATCCTTTTCCGTTGCTTGAACAACTGCCATCACTTCACCTCGTTCCTTCTTCGTTCAATACCTATCATATTAAGGATAGTGGAAATGGGTGAATCCCTACACAAAATTTGTCAACAATCATGTCACAATTGAACATTCAAATCGTTTACAATAGATAGAGAGTATGACAAAGGCTACTTTTGAATCTACTCGGTGGAAAGGGGCACACTTCCATGACAGGGCGTATTATTTTAATAACAGGAGCAGGAAGTGGGCTTGGTGCAGAGTTGGCACGTCAGGTCGCTGCAAGTGGAGATTATCCCATTCTAGCAGGGCGTTCACGGGACAAGCTCGAAACGGTAAGTGCTACCATCCCCCAGCCCCATCAGCTTGTTGAATTGGATGTAACAAATGATGGTATCACAAGAGTGCTTCAAGATCTCATCAAAACCAATGGCCGCATCGATGTATTGATCAATAATGCAGGCTTAGGATACTTCCAGCCTTTACAGAACCTATCTCTTCAGCAGATCACTGAGATGATGGATGTCAACTACCTAGGCATCGTAAGGATGACACGATTGCTCCTACCCCAGATGCTAGCTCAGCAAAGTGGTCATATCATCAATATTGCATCCGCTGCAGGCTATGTGGCTACTGCTAAGGGGACAGGCTATGCTGCGAGTAAACATGCAGTCATTGGTTTCACCCATGCTTTACAAGAAGAACTGCGACGCCAACCAATCCATGTTTCATTAGTCAATCCAGGCCCCATTCGCACCCCCTTCTTCAAGCGTGCAGATCCGAGCGGGGAATATGTGGAACGCCTTAAGGGTTGGATCCTTGAACCAGAGCAGGTAGCAAAGCAGGTAGTCCGCTTGATCCAACAGCCTAAGCGAGAGGTCTTTATTCCAAGGGCGATTCGCTGGGGTTACATAGCCATGCTGCTCTTTCCACGGTTATATCATCGATTGGTTGCGCCTTTTGTGAATCGCAAATAAATAAGACATCAATAGAAAGTGGTGATGATATGCAATGGCGCTTAATGCTTATTCTATTTGCTATGTTGTTATTAGGGATTCTGTTATTAAAAACTATGGTGATCTATGCCAAGGTGATCGGCGCTTTTCTGGTCTTATTAGCAGCCGTCATCTTTTTACGGAATAAAGATTCTCGTAAGAAAAATCGTTAAGGTAAGGAGAGATAGAGGAAGGGAGGACAGGAGATCCCATGGCTTTACAGATGATTATTGGGCGTTCAGGAAGTGGCAAGAGTCAATACATATTGGAGCAGGTAGCTCAGACAATTCAAGGGGATCCCTTTGGTGAACCGATTATTATCATCGTTCCTGAGCAGATGAGCTTCCAAACCGAATATCAATTACTGACCCAGTACCAGGTGCATGGGTCTTTTCGTGCACAGGTCTATAGCTTTACACGCCTCGCTTGGCGTGTTTTTCAAGAGACAGGAGGATTGGCACGAGAACTTGTTAGTCCCATGGGGATTCAGATGCTTCTCAGAAAGATTGTAGAAGAGAGGAAGGGAGAATTACGCGCCTTCCAACGGGCTGCTACCCAAGCAGGATTCTATGAGCAATTAGCACGGATGATCACCGAATTGAAGCGCTATCTCTATACCCCTTCACAAGTAGGCGAATGGTTGCCATTACTGCAGCCAACTCAAAGTGGAGAAGGAATGTTAGCCGATAAGCTCCATGACCTTCACTTGATCTATACAGAGCTGGAGGAAATACTACTCCCTCACTATGTGGAGCATGAGGACTATCTTCCCCTCTTGGCGGCGCAAATTTCTCAATCTCAAGAGCTCAAGCGAGCGACGATCTGGATCGATGGCTTTTACTCCTTTACACCGCAAGAGCTACTCGTCATCCAACGCTTACTTGAAACCTGTCCAGAAGTGAAGCTAGCCTTGACTCTAGATCCAGCATATATCGAGGGTGAATTGGATTCGACCCATCTCTTTTTCGAAACCCATCGCACCTATCATCAGTTGCTTGAGGTGGCCTCCCTTGTAAACACGCAGGTGGAAGCACCCTTGGTTTTAAAGCGATCAGCCGGGAAGGTTCATCCTTCCATCCTTCACATAGAGCAGCAATACGAATCGCGACCTGCCACACCCTATGAAGGTGAGACCGCTATTTCCATCGCTACTGCGACGAATCGGCGCGCAGAGGTAGAAGGGGTTGCTCGTCAGATTATTCAGCTGGCCCGTGATGAAGGCTATCGCTGGCGAGATGTGGCGCTCTTTGTCCGCAAGTTGGAGCCATATGAGCAACTGATTCAGCAGGTATTTCAGTCCTATCAGATCCCGGTCTTTCTCGATGGAAAACGCTCCATCATGCATCATCCCTTAATCGAGCTTCTCCGTTCTTCCTTGGATGTTGTGGTCCATCATTGGGGCTATGAAGCGGTGTTCCGTTGTATTAAAACCGATCTCTTTTTTCAAAAGGAAGAAGGTATCCCTCAGCAAAGCTGGCGTGAAGAGATGGATCAATTGGAAAACCTCGCCTTAGAATATGGAATCAAAGGGAGTCGCTGGGTTGATGAGCCATTTTGGGAGCAGCTGAGTTCCTCTCTTTCTGAGGAAAGGAGAGAGATCCTTCAATATCGTCGCAAGCAGGTGGTAACACCACTTATGCAGCTAGAAGGACGCTTACAAGGAGCTCATTCCTTACGAGAACAGGTAGAAGCTCTTTATCAATTCCTATTACAGCTCGGGGTGCCTACGACCTTGGAAGAATGGAGTGAAGAGGCAGAGCAGTTAGGCGAGCTAGAAGAGGCTCGCGATCATGAGCAAGCTTGGCAAATCGTGATGGAACTCTTCGATCAGCTAGTAGAAGTGATGGGAGAAGAGTCCTTTTCCTTAGAGCTTCTTCAAGAGATCTTAGAAACAGGTCTAGAAAATCATCATTTTTCTTTGGTTCCCCCTGCATTGGATCATGTTTTTGTCGGGGTTCTTGATCGTTCGCGGCTTCAAGGGGTACGTGCAGCCTTTATCTTGGGCGTGAATGATGGCTTACTACCAGCGAAGCCTGATGAAGGAGGAATGCTGGACGAATGGGAGCGCACTTGGTTACAGGAGCAAGGGCTGGAATTGGCACCTGGTAGTCGGGAGCAACTACTACAAGAGGATTTTCTCCTCTATATTGCTTGTAGCAGACCGCAGGAGCATCTCTATTTCTCCTATGCCCTGGCTGATGAGGAGGGTAAGGCGTTAACTCCTTCCTTAGTGATCAACCGCATGCAGCAGTTGGTGCCTCATTTCAAGGCAGAATATTGGAGCACAGATCCTGCCGATCTCGTGGATGGAGATGAGCAGTATCACTATCTTGTTCGGCCTAATAAGGCACTTAGCTTCCTTGTGGTTCAGCTTCGTCAATGGCTACGTGGCTATCCTATCGAAGAGTTCTGGTGGGATACCTATAATTGGTTGCTTCGTGAAAAGCAGTGGAAGCTCCCGCTTCAGCAGCTATTAAGGAGTCTCTTCTATCAGAATCAAGAACGAGATCTTCCATCACCCTGGGCAGAAGAGTTGTATGGAAAAGAGTTTGCCACGAGCGTGTCGCGAATGGAGCAGTTTCAAGCATGTCCATTTGCCCATTTTGCTTCATACGGGCTCAAGCTGGAGGAACGGAAGCTGTATCGCTTAACAGCGCCAGATTTAGGGCGCCTTTTCCACCAAGCATTACAATGGATCGATATGAAGCTGCGTCAGGGTGGTCATTCTTGGAGCGAACTATCCCCCATTCAATGCGAGCAGCTGGCACGTGAGGCGGTTCAAGCCCTTGCACCAGCTATTCAGCAAGCCATTTTGTTCAGTTCACAGCGTCATCTCTATGTGAAGCGGAAGCTGGAGCAAGTGATTGGGAAGACGGCACAAACCTTGAGTCAACATGCAAGACAGAGTCTCTTCGAACCCCTTGGTTATGAGGTAGCGTTTTCGCGCCAAAAGGGTCTTCAACCCTTACAATTTACCCTTCCCCATGGGGGCAAAATGTGGGTAGAGGGGCGCATCGATCGTGTGGATATAGCGAGAGGGGCCGAGGGTCTCTATCTTCGTGTCATCGACTATAAATCAAGTCCTCATGATCTAGACTTGGTGCAGGTTTATTATGGATTACAGCTGCAGATGCTCACCTATTTAGATGTGGTGCTACGCAATGCCCCAAAGTGGTTAGGAGAAGAGGCATTACCAGCTGGTGTACTCTATTTTCATATTCATAACCCGATTTTACGAGCCCAGAGCTCACAACCCTTGGACCAAATCGAAGAAGCCTTATATAAACAATTCAAGATGAAAGGGCTCCTGCTAGCTGATGATGAGAATGTGGAGCTGATGGATCAAGGCCTCATGACGGAGCCACGTTCTCCCATGATTCCTGTGGAGCGGAAGAAGGATGGTACCTTTAGCGCTCGTTCATCTGTTGCAACACCAGATAAATTCCAACAGATTCAACACCATGTTCAGCGAGTGATCCAACAGATCGGTTCCCGCATCGCCTCTGGTGATGTAAAGATTGATCCCTATCGCTACGGTAGTAAAAATGCCTGTAGCTTCTGTCCCTATCGTTCTGTCTGTCAGTTTGATGAAACCATTCCAGGTAATCAATATCGGATGATTCCGGATCTCGATAAAAAAGAAGTCTTCCATTTATTGGACCAAGAAGGAGGGATGGCCGAATGATCCCCGTTCAACCTGCAACAAGTCACTGGACTGCTCAGCAATGGCAAGCCATCCATCAGCGGGGGACCAACCTTTTGGTAGCAGCCGCTGCAGGGTCAGGAAAGACCGCTGTCTTGGTGGAGCGGATTGTTCAGCGGGTGACCAGTGAGACGACGCCTATGGATGTGGATCGGCTCTTGGTGGTCACCTTTACTAATGCTGCTGCAGCAGAGATGCGGAAGCGGATCGGTGATCGCTTAGAGGATGCCTTGAATCAGCAGCCCCACTCACTCTATTTAAAGCGGCAACGATCACTCTTGCATCGGGCTTCAATTAGTACAATCCATGCCTTCTGTATGCAGTTGCTTCAGCGCTATTCCTACTTACTGGAGATCGATCCCCAATTTCGGATCGCCAATGAGGGGGAAACCGCGCTTTTGCAAGAGGAGGTTCTTGATCAGGTTTTGGAGGAAGCTTATGGGGAAGGAGATCGGGTATATGATCTGGCTGATCATTTTAGCCGGGATCGGACCGATCAGCCCCTCTATGATGTGATCCTACGACTCTATCAATTTGCACGGAGCTATCCATGGCCGGATCAATGGCTTCAACAGCAAGTGACATGCTATGCCAATGCAGGTCAGGATTCCCTTGACGAATTGACTTGGACGCAGGAGCTTCGGAAGCAGTTGCATATTCAATTAGAGGGCATTCAGAGCATTCTGGAGGAAGCTCTCCAAATCGTGCTTCAACCTGGTGGTCCTGTTCCTTATCTTCAACGGTTCCAAGAGGAACTCAACATGGTGCAACGCTTGGTGGCTGCTTCGGAAAGTTCATGGTTGGAACTATACCAACAATTTCAAGAGCTCTCTTTCGAACGTCTTCCTGCTGTACGGAAGACAGATGATGTGGATGATCAATTGAAGACAGCTGCACAAGATTTACGTAATCTTGCAAAAGAGCGCCTGCAAAAATTGCATAGCACCTATTTTCAACAGCATCCTGAGCAATTTGTCCATGATCTGGTGGAGATGGCTCCACTTCTCCAGACCTTGGTGGAGATGGTTCAACGGTTTTCGCAGCGCTATCAAGAGGCGAAGCGGCGAAAAGGGGTCGTTGACTTCAGCGATCTGGAGCATTATGCGCTCCAATTATTACAGGGACCCAATTCAGGTCCCCACGGTGTCCAGCCATCGGAGATTGCTTTGCAATTACAGGAGCAGTATGAGGAGATCTATGTAGACGAGTATCAGGATACGAATTTGGTCCAGGAGACCATTTTGCAGCTCATTGCTCGTGGGAATCAGCATGAGAACATGAATGGTCAGTCTCATGGTCAGGTTCATGGAGAGTCCGAGCATCAAGTAGGTAATCTCTTTATGGTTGGTGACGTGAAGCAGAGTATCTATCGCTTCCGTTTAGCTGATCCTACACTTTTCTTAGAAAAATATAAGACCTATGGCAAAGGAAGTGTGGGTGAAGGAGAACGGATCGATCTTAATCAGAACTTCCGTAGCCGAGCCCAGGTTTTAGATGCCACGAACTTTATCTTTCAGCAGCTGATGGATGAAGAAGTTGGTGAGATCAACTACGATGAGCAGGCTGCCCTACATCGTAACGCTCTCTACCCTGAAACAGAAGGGATGGAGGTGGAGGTCCATCTTCTAGATCGAAAAGGGTCGAATACCAGTGAACATGCTCCTGAAGCAGAATTGGAAGAGGATGAGCCGCAAGATCTGGAGGAGCTCGATAAGGTTCAGCTAGAAGCCCGCTGGATCGCTCAGCAAATTCGCCGCTTAATGGGTCACAATGGTGGGGAAAGATTCCCAGTTTATAACGGGAAGACAGGCCAATATCGTCCTCTTCAATATCGGGATATTGTGATTCTCATGCGATCTGCCGCTAATTGGGCACCCATCTTCTTAGAAGAGTTTAAGCATGCAGGTATTCCCGTCTATGCAGAATTAGGGAGTGGTTACTTCGCAGCCATGGAAGTACAGGTCATGCTGGCGCTCTTACAGGTGATCGATAACCCTTATCAGGATATCCCCTTGGCCAGTGTCCTCCGTTCTCCCATTGTGGGCTGTGATGGGGAAGCCTTGACCCAAATCCGACTTGGCTTAGAGCAGGTACCCTTCTATGAAGCGGTGCAGGCCTATGTCAAGAACCATCCAAACTCGGATTTAGGTGAACAGTTGGCACGCTTTCTCCGCCGTCTGGAATTATGGCGCACCTATGCCCGTCGTCATGGGGTAGCTGATTTAATCTCCTTAATCTATAGTGAGACCCATTATGATGACTTTGTAGGAGGACTACCTGGTGGGAAGCAACGGCAGGCCAATCTTCGCGCATTATATGACCGAGCCCGCCAATATGAGGAGACTAGCTACCGTGGACTTTTCCGTTTCCTCCGCTTTATTCAGCGTTTACAGGACCAGGGAGGAGATATGGGAACAGCCCGTTCCTTAGGGGAGCAAGAAGATGTGGTACGGGTGATGACCATTCATAAGAGTAAGGGCTTGGAGTTTCCGGTAGTTTTCGTGGCTGGCTTGAATAAGTGGTTCAATCTCCGCGATCTATCACAATCCCTCGTCTTACATCAGAAACTGGGGATGGGACTAGCTTATGTGAACACCTCTCTTCGTATTACGTATCCAACCATCGCACAATTGGCCATACAGCACCGCTTGAAACTGGAAATGCTAGCTGAGGAGATGCGTGTTCTCTATGTTGCCCTTACCCGTGCCAAAGAAAAGCTGATCCTTGTAGGTTCAGTGAATGAATGGGAGAAGAGTATGACAGCGTGGAGGAAGCTCGCAGAGACATCGGATCTTCTCCTTCCTGCTTATGATCGGACGAAGGCACGGAGCTATCTCGATTGGTTAGGCCCGATTTTCCTTCGTCATCGTCAAAGTGTCGCCCTAGGTGGTGAGGAGCTGATTGCTCCAAGTCTCACCAATCTTTGGGAGCATTCGAGCTCTTGGCAATTCTTTCATGTCACACAGGATCAGCTAGCATCATGGAGCCTAGGAGAGACCCAAGAGGAAGAGATGAAATTGCAAGCGCTTCAGTTACAGCAACCCATTGCCCGTAATATCATCGTCCGCCCTGATCTATTCTCTCGTCTACAATGGCATTATCCCTATCCTGATGCGGAGCGCTATCGGGCAAAACAGGCGGTAACCGAGTTAAAACGGCTGGCAGAGAACGCTGATCCCTACAGTGATCGGCAGTGGATCAGTAAAGGCTCTCATCTCGCCCTTCAGCAACCCCGTTTCTTACAAGGTGAGGATTGGCTACCGACGGAAAAAGGAAGCTTCATGCATCTCTTCATGCAACATGTTCCATTGCAAGGTGAGCATACTCGTGAACAATTGGAGCAGGTAGCAGTACAGCTTGTTCGCAATCAATTTTTGACGGAGGATCAGGCAGCTTGCTTAGATTACAGTGCGATTGTACGCTTCTTTCAATCACCGCTAGGACAGCGTTTGGTCCAAGCGAAGCGGGTCTATCGGGAGCTACCATTTAGTTATACCCTATCGGCCATGCAGACCTATCCGCAATGGCAGGATCGCAGTGATGAACCAGTTCTAATCCAAGGTGTCATCGATGCCCTATTTCAAGAGGAGGATGGCTGGGTTCTGCTAGACTATAAGACAGACTGGGTGAAAGAGAGCCAAGGGACGAATTCATTCTACTTAGATCAACTCCAAGAGCGTTATCGTTTACAGTTGACGCTCTATCGTGAAGCGGTGGAAGCCATAGGACAGATTGAGCTAAAAGGAAGCTATCTATACTTCTTCCACGGTGGGTTGATCGTGGAAATATAAGGAGGTGGTTGTATGCGCCTATTACACACAGGGGATTGGCATCTTGGCCGAACCTTAGAGGGACGAAGTCGTCTTCCTGAACAAGTCGCTTTCATCGAAGAATTGACAGGCATTGTAGAGGAGGAGAAGATCGATGCTATCTTGATCGCTGGAGATATCTTTGACACCGTCAATCCACCTGCTGCTGCAGAGGAGCTCTTCTATCATAGCTTAGAGCGCCTCTCTGCTGGTGGACGTCGTCCCATTGTGGTGATTGCAGGAAATCACGACCATCCTGATCGCTTAGCTGCCGCAGCGCCATTAACCACCAAGCAAAACATCTATCTCCTTGGCTATCCCGATATTCAGGGTTTGTCTATCATGATGCCTACATGGGAATATCCTCTCCATGTTGCTCCCATGCCCTATCCTTCGGAAGCCAGGCTGAAGAAGGTGTTATCGGAGAGTCTAGATGAGGAGATTTTACAGCAGCTTTATCAAGAGCAGGTGGCCTATCTTTGGAAGGAGCAAGCAACTCGTCTGCCATCTGATGGTGTTCATGTTGCCATGGGTCATCTCTTTGTAGCAGGTGGGGAAGAATCCGATTCTGAGCGCCCGATCCAGATCGGTGGTGCCTATACCGTAGGTGCCTCTCATCTTCCCAGTCAAGTAGAGTACGTGGCGCTAGGTCATCTTCATCGTCCACAGCAGCTACATCAGGCGCCCGTTCTTACACGCTATTCTGGATCTCCCTTGGCCTATAGCTTCTCCGAGGCAGCCTACGCCAAGTCGGTCACCATCGTCAATCTGGAGCCGCAACAGGCTGCAACTTGGCAGGAGATCCACCTTACTAGCGGTAAGCCTTTGGTACGCTGGCAGGCGAAGGAGGGACTTCAACAGGTTCAACAATGGTTGGAGGAAAAAAAGGATCGCAATGCTTGGGTCGACCTGGAGATTCATCTCCAATCCCCCTTAACCTTACAGGAGATTCATCAGCTTCGTCAGGGACATGAGGGACTGATCCATATCCGTCCCATCTTTCCAGAGCAGGAGCAGCTAGCTGGCAAAGAGCGTCGGGCCAATCTCCCGATCGAGGAGTTATTCCGTCGCTATTATGTACGTCAAACTGGTGGCGTGCCTGATGATGCTTTGATACAGCTATTTCTCTCCTTGGTACATGAGGAAGCGGAGGCTTCAAGCGGAGAAGCCCCGGAACACGACCAACCTTGGAATTCAGGAAAGGAGGGAGAGTAATGCGTCCTCTTTATTTACGTCTCGCTGGATTACACAGCTTTCGCGAAGCACAGGAGATTGATTTTTCAACCCTCTGTCAAGGGGGAGTCTTTGGCATCTTTGGCCCTACGGGGAGTGGTAAATCAACCATCCTCGATGCCATCACTCTTGCTCTTTACGGAAAGGTGGAACGTGCTCCCAATAATACCCAAGGGATTCTCAATCAAGCAGAGGAATTCTGTGAGGTAACCTTTACCTTCGCCCTTCATTCTGCCCATGGTGATGAAGTGTATCGCGTGGAGCGGCGTTACCAACGGTCTGGAGATTATACCATTCGGAATCAGGTTTCTCGACTTCTCCGCCTAGGTACAGAGGTGGAAGTCTTAGCTGAAAAAGACCGCGATGTGACACGAGGGATCGAAGAGCTCTTAGGGCTCACATTGGATGATTTCACCCGAGCGGTGGTTCTTCCGCAAGGGAAGTTTGCTGAGTTTCTCCAACTAAAGGGCAGTGAACGTCGGCAGATGCTCCAACGCCTCTTTCATCTGGAACGCTACGGCGACGAATTAAACGAACGTTTAAGAAATTCCTTGCAAGGGGTAAAGCAGGAGCTCTCACTCCTAGTTGCTGAACAGCAGGGACTTGGTGATATCACAGAGGATGGATTGAAGGAAACGGAGAAGGCTTGGCAAGATGCCCAGACTTCTTTAGCACAACTCCTTCTCGTACAAAAAGAGCTGGAACAAGCCTATACCGATGGGAAAGCACGTTGGGATTGGCAGCAGCAATTGACCGGATGGGAAGAGCGCCAGCGTGTACATCAGCAGAAGAAAGGCGCCATTTTAACGTTACAAACAAGCTTACAGCAAGCACAACAGATCGAAGAGTTATTTCCCTGGTATGAGGCATATCGTCAGACGAGCGAACAGGTGTTGGATGATCAAGCGCGACTACAACAGGCAGCGCAAGCCTTCGACGAGAGCAATCAAGCTTATCTCACCATGAAGGAGCAGCTTACTACGTTAATGGCGATTAAGAATGAGAAGGAACCGCGCTGGCTACAGCAACAAGCGCGCCTTCAGCAGCTGGTACAGGTAGAGGCTGAGGTGGAGGAGCATCAGCGCTGGCTTGTGCAAACGAAAAAAGAGATGGACCGCTTAGAACAATCACTTCAGGATTTTGAGCGTCAATGGACAACGGGGAATGAACAACTCACTCAATATAGTCAAGCTCTAACTATACATCAAGAAGAACTTAAAGATCTGACCATGGAGCAGCAACAAAAGGAGCAGATCCTAAAGGCGGTAGGTGCGAAGCAAGCGTTCCTCTCTGTGAAGATAAAGTTCGCAGAGCTCTGTCAGGCTTACAATACAGAAGTAGATAAGCAGATGAAGCAACAGCAGGAATGGCAGAAGTGGCAGGCACAACAATCCCAATGGCTTACCACCTATGAGCAGGTGGAGGGAGAGCAAAACCGGTTACATCTATTGCTGGAGCAATGGTTGGCGGAGCAGCAAAAAGGGGTAGAGCGTCTTCAGCAAGGCTTAAGCTTCTTTCAAAGAAAGCGGAAGGAAGATGAGATCGCCCTCTATGCTAGGCGGTTAGCGGTTACATTAGAACATGGTGATCCCTGTCCAGTCTGTGGTTCTACTCATCATCCAAGGAAGGCTCAGGAAGAAGCAGGAGCACATGAGGACTGGCTAGCTTGGGAAGATAGGCTAGATCAGGCCATTACAGCAGGGGAGAAGCCGCTACAGCACGGAAGACTGCTTCAGATAAAAATGCAGCATCAAGCCGATGAACTGACCACACTGCAACATCACTATACAGAAGTGGGGCAAGCTCAACTACTGCTTCCTCCCTTTAAGAAGGAGCCTTTAAACAGTAGGGAAGTAGCTAGTACGCAGGAGTTCCATGAAGAGAACGCTGAACGGCATGGCTTAGACATGCTGCAATGGGAGTTGGTGAGCTGGGAAGAGTTCCAGCAAGTATGGCATGACCAAATGAAGCAAGCTCAAGCTCAGCTCCAACATGTAGAAGCCGCTTATCAAGGGCATGGAGAGCGCATTCGTCAGTTGCAAAGTACTTGGCAAGGGAGTCTACTTCAGT
The DNA here is from genome assembly GCF_001049895.1 of Rubeoparvulum massiliense. Classification (GTDB taxonomy): domain Bacteria; phylum Bacillota; class Bacilli; order Rubeoparvulales; family Rubeoparvulaceae; genus Rubeoparvulum; species Rubeoparvulum massiliense. Next base: position 456,594 of record NZ_CVPE01000006.1, on the reverse strand, counting down.
TGGAAAAGCTACAATTGGAGAAGTTCCAGATCCAGGAGCAACTTGAAAAGCTCACCCAGGATATCGCCGTTTGGGAAAAGAAGGATCTGCAACAGGAGAAAAGTTGGCAAGAGCATTTTCCTTCCCTTCCTGTAGAAGAGGTTGATCCAGCTTATGAACAGCTGATGAAGCAGGAAAAGGAGCGAGAGCGAGTCCAACATGCACTGGCTGAAGATCAGCATCGATTGCAAGCACAGCAAGCAGTGATGAATCAGCTGAGCGAAGAGCGACGCCAGATTGAGAGCCAGTTGATCCGCTTAGAGACAGAATGGACGACGAGACAAACCCATACGCAACAGCTTCAGGAGAAGTTAGATCATGTACTACAAGGAAAAAAAGCGGAGGAATTACTTGCGCAAATTTCGTCACGCTTGGAGCATATGCAGCTACGGCTCGCAGAGCACCAAAGAGGGCTGGATGAGCTAACGGTGAAGCGTGAACAAGCGCTGCTCCAGTTGGAAGCAGGGAAGGAAACCATGCGTCAAGGAGAGATTCACCTTGCGCAACGGAAGCAAGCATGGCTGGAGAATTGTACGCAAGCAGGGTTCAATCCGGAGCAGAGACTGGATGGACTTCGTGTAGATAGGGAAATACAGCAGGAATGGCAGGTCAAAATTGAAGCCTATCAGCATCAGGAGCAGCAGATCATGACGAACATCGGACAGCTTGAGGAACGACTTGCCGAGAAACGCTTAACACAAGCAGAGTGGGACGATCTGCAACAGAAGTGGAAAGAGACGAAGATGGCGTACGAAGATCTTTTACAAACAGTAGCTCGTCTTGAACGAGATGTGGAGGAGTACCAAAAGCGCTTTGCCCGTTATCAAGAATTGGAGCAGGTTCACATCGAGGCAATGAACCGCCTTTCCTTACAGGAAGAGCTACAGACTGTCTTACGGGGTAATGCCTTTGTCGAATATCTGGCAGAAGAACAGCTGGAATCCATCTGTCTCGTTGCCTCGGATCGACTACGCCAATTGACGCATCAGCGCTATGCCTTAGCACTCGACTCCCAAGGTGGCTTCATCATCCGCGATGATGCCAATGGTGGGTTACACCGTCCTGTTCATACTTTATCCGGTGGTGAAACCTTCCTTACCTCCTTAGCCCTAGCTCTCTCCTTATCTGCGCAGATTCAACTCCGCGGTGAGTATCCTTTACAGTTCTTTTTCCTCGATGAAGGCTTCGGAACATTGGATGTAGAACTACTGGATACGGTGATTACCACCTTAGAAAAACTCCAATCAGAGAATATCTCCATCGGCGTGATTAGCCATGTTCCTGAATTACGTTCGCGCTTACCGCGACGCTTGATGGTTAAGCCTGCAGAGCCAACAGGGGAAGGTAGTCAAATTAAGATGGAGATGCTATAGCATTGAAGGAGGAATAGAGAATGAAACCAATCTGGCTTGATGTGGATACCGGTGTGGATGATGCCCTGGCTATTATGCTGGCTGTACGCTCTCAAGCAGTTCATATTCTTGGGATCTCTACGGTTTCAGGAAATTGTCACGTGACGGACGCGACCCGAAATACCTGCGCCATTCTTGATCTTTTAGAGGATAATACCATCCCTGTTGCCAAGGGGATGGAACAGCCCTTACTCCGGCCATGGGTCCATGCTGCTGATGTTCATGGAGATGGGGGATTAGGTAATTTACAACTCAGCGTACAGCGGGAGCGGGTTGTAGACCAGCATGCGGTGCCTTATATGATTGAGCAGATCATGCGTGCAACAGAGCTTATCACCCTTGTTACCCTCGGACCCTTAACCAATGTAGCAGCTGCGCTTCAACAGGAGCCTCGTCTTCGGGAGAAAATCGATGAAATTATCATCATGGGTGGTGCCTCTACGAAGGGTGGTAATGTCACACCGGTTGCAGAGTTTAATGTCTATGTTGATCCTGATGCAGCGAAGATCGTTCTTCAATCAGGCTTGCCCATTCAATTGGTCACTTGGGATGTAACCTTGGATGCTTGGTTAAGTGAAGATGAGGTGCAACAGTTGGAACAATCCGATGACCCTGTAGCGAACGGAGCAGGAGAAGCCATTCGTTTTCTCCAAGCGGTCTTTGGTTCCCATGTACCTCTTTGCGATCCTACTGCGGTAGCTGCATTACTTCAGCCATCCTTAATCGAATCAAATACTTATCCAGTTGAAGTAGAAACGATGGGGGAATTGACGCGAGGAATGACCGTGATTGACTGCCGCCCTGTGGTTTCTACACCATTGGTAGATGACCAACGGCCGCGAATCGCGGTGGCTGAGGAATTGGATCGCAAAGGATTTGCACATCTATTCCTTGAGATAATCTTACAGAAGTGATCACCGCGTTTCATCATATCTACAATTTCAAAGGGAATGGAGCTTGATTCACGAATAATTAAGCAGTCTATCTAACAATTGATGGTCGAGGGAGGAGTAAAGAGATTTTAGGCTTAAGCTTTTTAGATATCAGTTACTTCGACAAACCCGATTAAAATATCAGATACTTCTTCAATAAGCTCTTTGGGAGCGGATTCGAAATAGGATGCCTTTATTGCATGGATATCTAAGGCCTTCACCTGTTCACACATGATGACTCCAGTTGTTTGAGTACGTTCATCTAACTTAACATGCAGTGGAAATCCTCGATTCGTATTCGTAATGGGACATACCATGGCTAATCCGGTGAAATGATTAAACACATGATTACTTACAACCAACGCAGGTCTCTTTCCTTTTTGTTCGTGTCCAACTTGCGGATCAAATTCTAAAAAAATGATATCCCCTTGCTTTGGAATATAGTTCATTCAATCACCTCTTTGCCAGATGGTTTCCCTGTATCCCATTCACTACAATGGTAATCTTCTTGATATTCTGCAATTCTTTCTTGCAAGGTACGATGTCTTTTGGCAGGTGCAATAATCAAGTTGCCGTCCTTCACAGTCAATTCCACGGTATCATTCTCGTGGAGTTGGATCATTTCGAGAATCGTCTTTGGGATTCGAATCGCATGGCTATTTCCCCATTTTTGAATCGTAGTATACATCATCATCACCTCTTGTTATGAGTATATACAATGTTTATACGGAATACAATTGGTCATTGTCCTGGAATATTAGAAAAGCTGTCTCTTGGTCATTTGCATGAACCAAAAGACAGCTTTTTTTGTTGCTCAATCATCGAGCGCTGAGAGAAAAACTACATTGAGAGAAAACCTTTGAGAGAAAAGCTTTTGTGAGAGAAAAGCTTAATAAGTAAGGAATCGTGCGAGCAAAGTTTATTGGTGTACCTTTTCTGCTACAACTTCTGTGATTTTCATGGAGCCGGTTTTGGCATATTGGATATGCCAGGATAGTGCTTTTTCAAGTACGTGGGGAGTTTGTCCACCACGTTGCAGTGCTTCATCATAGTAAGCGCGCAATTGATCGCGATAATCGGGATGAGCACAATTTTCAATGATTTGGATGGCACGCTCACGGGGAGCGAGGCCACGTAAGTCAGCAATCCCTTGCTCAGTCACGATGATGTCCACATCGTGCTCGGAGTGATCCACGTGGGATACGAATGGAACGATGCTGGAGATGTTGCCACCTTTTGCTACAGATTTTGTCGCAAAGATGGAGAGACGTGAGTTGCGAGCAAAGTCGCCTGAGCCACCGATGCCATTCATCATCTTGGTACCAAGAACATGGGTGGAGTTCACATTCCCATATATATCCGCTTCAATCGCAGTATTGATCGCGATTAGACCAAGACGACGAATGACCTCAGGATGATTGGTAATCTCTTGTGGACGTAGTACAACGCGATCTTGATATTGCCCCAGCTTTGGATAGACCTCATTCATCCGTGTTGGTGAGAGGGTGATGGAGCAGCCTGAAGCAAAGCTAACCTTGCCAGCATCAAGTAAATCAAAAACAGCATCTTGCAGTACCTCTGAATAGACGGTTAAATCGCTAAACTCGGAGTCCAGGAATCCATGTAAGACCGCATTGGCTACTGAGCCAATCCCTGACTGTAAAGGCATTAGATTCGCAGGTAAGCGACCAGCTTTGACCTCTTGACGAAGAAAACTAAGGAGATGGTTCGCCATCTGCTGTGTCTCTTCATCAGGTTCTGCGATGGTGGAAGGGGAATCAGGCAGTTCGCTGATGACCACGGCTTTCACCTTGGCAGGATCTACCTTGATCGATGTTGTTCCAATTCGTTGGTCCACAGAAGTGAGGGGGATCGGTTCTCGTTCTCCTTGTTCAGCAGGCGTATAGATATCATGCATACCTTCTAAAGCCATTGGCATGGTGGTGTTAATCTCAATGATCACGATGTCAGCTTGTTGAACAAATAGGTTGGTATTCCCAACCGATGTAGTAGGGATGATACTACCATCCTCTGTGATGGCCACCGCTTCAACAATGGCCACATCAATTTTTGGCAATGCATGGGAGCGAATGTTCTCAGACATCACGGAGAGATGCTGGTCAATAAAGAGCATATCGCCAGCATTAATATGTTTCCGCATCTGTGGGTCCGCCTGGAAGGGTAGGCGCTTATGGACAAGACCCACCTCAGCCATCATTCCGTCAATATCATTTCCTAGTGAAGCGCCAGTATAGATATCAAGATGGATCTGGTTAGGATGCTGTTTCACATAATTAATGAGAGCTAAGGGGACAGTTTTTGCATCCCCTGCTCTTGTAAACCCACTCATACCAATAACCATACCATCGTGAATCCACTCGATTGCTTTTTCTGGCTCTGTGAGTAGCTCCTGATAGTGTTGATAGCGTAAACGCTTTTCAAGCATGGGGCTCCCTCCTTATCGTTAAAATATTTTTCATAAGAAATTTCACAAAATAGACAAAATCACTGTACTATTAGATTAGCAGGGCTTGTTATAGCATTCATTAAAAATCTGATAAAGAAGAAGAAAAGCAGATAAAGTAGAAAATAAAAAGCTGTTTTATGTAAAACGCTTTCTTCCTTTTATTTTCTCTACAGCGGGTATTTGATTCAATCAGGTTAAAACCCTAATAATTGACGGAAATAGCTGGAATACTTCTGGCTGACCGGTATTTTACTCTTCGCTTGATCCTGCATGATGAGCATAAAGGTGGAATGAAAATGAGGCTGTATTTCTTGAATGGCCTCCATTCTGATTAAGTAAGCACGATGGACACGGATAAAAAGATGGGAAGGTAAAAGCAGCTCCAATTCCGTTAAGGTGTACTTATTTTGAAAGATCCCACGCGTCGTATGCAAGTAGGTTTTCCCGTTTTGCGATTTTATAAAGATGATCTGTGAGTAATGTAAGGGAAGCCATCGATCCTCCTGCTTACCGATGAGGAGGGAAGGACGCTGTGTTTGTAAGCTGCTTCGTTGAGTGGGTGGTAGAATAATGGTAATCGCTCCCACCTCTCCATTCTGTAAGGGTATCGGATAAGCAGTAGCAAAATAAGCTTGTCCAAAAACACCTTTGTCGATGTTGCTAGTGTAGACTCGCTGTTCTTTGATCGCCTTAAGCGCTGCAGTACCCAATCGCAGTTTTTCCCCAGGCTGAATTGCCAAGTCAATATTAGCGCCTGGCTCATAGTAGACAAATTGTTGTCCATCTGCAACAGCAAGTGCAGCCTCTGTCGGTATGATTGGTCGAAATGCTTGGACGATGGTCGTTAAATCCACTTCCATCATCATTCCCTCCTTAACTCATAATTCAAATATGAATGTGGCATGATATTATTTAGCATACATCCAATTTACAGGAGGTGAAAGTCTAGATGCATAAGGGATGGAACATATTAACCATTCGAATGCTTGTGATGATGTTGTTGCTTCTATCGATGGGAAGCATAGCATGTACGGAAAAACTACATGCGGATAGCGTAGATACCTATACAGTTAAACCAGGGGATACCCTTTGGTTCATTGCCAAACGTTATGGTGTGAGCTTTTATGATATTTTAGCTCATAATCGACAGTTAACTAATCCTGACAATATTTCCCCAGGGGATACCATTACTATACCTATTTATACAACCATTCAGTGGACAGAACGTCAAGTGGTTGATCTAGTCAATCAGGAGCGTGCTAAGTTTGGTTTACCTCCATTACGTCATAACCCTGAGCTAGCTCGAGTAGCACGATTTAAATCCAGCGATATGCGGGATCGTCATTATTTTTCTCATCAGTCTCCTACGTATGGTTCTCCATTTCAGATGATGCAGGCCTTTCGTATTTCCTTTCGTTCTGCTGGGGAGAATATCGCAGCAGGACAACCAACACCTAATCAGGTGATGCAAGGGTGGATGAATAGCCCAGGACATCGTCAAAATATCTTAAATGGTGGATTTACTGAAATTGGTGTAGGCTATGTGACAGGTGGTTCCTACGGTCATTACTGGACACAGATGTTTATCCATCCCTAAAAATAAGTTGGTATCTTCTAGAAGATCGTCCATTCTGGTAAGCGATTTCACAGACCAGAATGGACATTTTTATTACAGCGTAGTCCAAAACTAGTTCGGAATAAGAGGAAAAAAGGTGTTCATCGGAGAAAGTAATAGAGTATGAAAATAACCGTATAGAGAGAAAGGTGAAACATCATGGAAAGACAAGTGGGCCTTGTCCTAGAAGGGGGAGGAATGCGCGGGCTTTATACAGCCGGTGTCCTAGATTTATTTATGGATAAGGACTTGTATTTACCCTACGTAATTGGTGTTTCAGCGGGAGCATGTCAAGGCGTTTCCTATGTTGCACACCAACGAGGCCGTAATTATCAAGTGAATGTAGGCTATATTGATCGTCCAGGCTATGTAAGCTATACCAACCTCTTTAAGGGGAAAGAACTATTTGATATGGATTTTATCTTTAATACTGTACCGAAGGAGCTTAGTCCACTGGATGGAGATGCACTTTTGAAGTCGAAGCAACGCTTTTTAATCGGTACTACGGATTGTGAGTTAGCATCCCCAATTTATTGGGAACTGAATAATCCAGATCATATCGGGAGCTATGAAGATCTGATCACAGTCATTCGTGCATCAAGCAGTTTACCATTTGTGAGTAAAGCAGTCACATATCAGGGTAAATTATTGTTAGATGGAGGGATCTGTGATCCCATTCCTGTAAGGAAAGCCTTGAAAGACGGGAATGAAAAAGTGGTCTGTATCCTTACACGTGACCAAACATATCGTAAAAAACCATCACGCTTTTCAAAAATGGCTAAACATTTTATTAAGGATGAGTATAAAGCGTTATTACCAATCATGAAAACACGCTATCAGCAATATAATGAAACCTACGACTTTATTGAAGATCTTGAAAGAGAAGGCAAGGCCTTTGTAATTCGACCGAAGCAACCAGTTGAAGTGAGCCGAACAGAGCGGAATTTAGCGAAATTGAATGCCCTTTATCAAGAAGGCTTTCATGATGCAGAAGAGCAATATCACCGTTTAATTCAATGGCTTTCATGAACACCGAGATACTTCTCACATTATGCATGACAAGGGTGAAGCTGCCATGTTACGTACACATCTGTCAAAATTAGCTATCATCATTCCTAGCAGCGTCTTACTCGCTGCTTCTTATAACATGTTCCTGTTACCCAATAAATTATTGAGTTCAGGTCTTGCTGGGATCGCCATGATCATCGGGTTACTTACCCCCATCAATACAGGACTACTGATCTTCCTCTTTAATGTTCCACTCTTTATCATGGGATATCGTCATTTAGGCAGGCGTTTCGTTACGTATAGTGTCATTTCTGTAGCTGTGACATCGCTTAGTATGTATTACATACCGTTATATGCCATTGCACCTAATGATCCACTACTCTCTGCTGTTTTTGGGGGAGTAACCAATGGGATCGCGATCGGTCTCATTCTACGTGCCTCCGGGTCGACAGGTGGGTTTGATATTATCGGCTTATTATTGACACAAAAAAAGGATTACCCCTTAGGTACGCTAATGTTTGCCATGAACGCTGTGGTGGTTCTTCTTGCAGCATTCTTCTTTGATCGAACCTTAGCTCTCTATACCTTGATCTCCATCTATGTGGTTGGACGTGTAGTTGATACGATCCATACTCGTCATATTAAGCTAACCCTTATGATCATTACCAGCAAGGGTGATGAAATGAAGAATAAACTGCTTTCCCGGATGTATCGAGGGATTACCATCTTTGATGGTGAAGGGGCTTATACCCATGAGAAACGGAAGATTCTCTATACGGTTATCTCACGTTATGAATTAGTGGAAGTGAAGAAAATGATCCGTTCTGTGGATCCGAAAGCCTTCGTCAATATAACCGAGACGGTGGAGGTGATGGGAGCTTTCCATCGTGATGTTATCTAAGTAAAATCGAATCGGCTTCTAAGCTTAAAATAGGGAGGGCAATTCATTGCACGATCAGATGATCCTTGTTTTTATTATCATAATCATCATGGTTGTTCTCTTTATGAGTAACCGACTACGGGCAGATTTTGTTGCCTTATCTGCCCTCGTGACGTTGATCCTAACAGGTATTATAACTCCACAAGAAGCGCTCGCAGGCTTTTCCAACACGGCAGTCATCATGATTGCCGCCCTTTTTGTAGTAGGGGCAGGCATTTTCCGTACTGGTCTCGCCAAAGCCATCGGTCAAAAGATCATTCAATTAGGCGGGCAGAATGAACGCCGCTTATTAGTGATTGTGATGCTGGTTGTGGCTTCCTTCAGTGCGTTTATGAGCAATACAGGAACGGTTGCTGTTTTGATGCCTATCATGGTGAGCCTTGCCATGGGAATTGGTAGGGCACCAGGTCGTTTTTTACTCCCTATGGCCTTTGCCAGTAGTTTAGGTGGTGTTCTTACTCTAATCGGCACCCCTCCCAACCTGATTGTCAATCAGACGTTACAGCAGTTTGGTTATGAACGGCTTGGCTTCTTTGACTTTACTCCTGTGGCCTTAGCTGGGGTAATCGTGGGGATCTTCTATATGGCTACCATTGGTCAGCGCCTACTTCCCCATGGATCGAAGAGTAAGCGTGCTCTGGAGAAGCCCTCAGAGGAACAAAGTAGGTCCTCTGCTCATACCTATCTACAACTCTCAGCGTTTATCCATGTGGCTAAGGTGCTTCCTACCTCCTCGATTCTTAATCAAGAATTGCACGAATTACAGATGACCCAGCGTTTTGATCTCACCATTCTCGAGATTATGGGGAAGAGCCAGAATGGTAAGATTATTACTAATACCTATGATAAATTGGCTGGACCCCATACGGTTTTACAGCCTGGTGATCTGCTATATATCTTCGGCAATCCCATGCAGTTCCAGCTTTTTGTTGAAACCTTTGGTTTGAAGGCGATGGACAGAGAAAGTCAGCAGTTAGGTGAGCAGAATCATCTCATCCATCTGGTAAATAAGCAATTCGGGATTGCAGAAGTGATCCTGGTGCCTTCATCAACCTTTATTCATCATTCGCTCAAGGAGACCCGATTTCGCGAACGCTATCAGTTAAATGTTCTTGCCATCAATCGGCGTGGGGAGTATCTAACCCATAAGGTGGGTGATGAGTCCTTGCGCTTTGGGGATACCCTCCTCGTGCAGGGAAGCTGGGAATCCTTAGAGACCTTGCAGGCAGATCAACATCAGTTCGTGGTGGTAGGTAGACCTTCCGAGTTAGCTAGTACAGCCAAGGCGAGTGGTAAAGCCCCCATCGCTGCTTTAATTATGATCGCCATGTTAATCGTCATGACATTAGAAATTATTGCACCTGTTACGGCAGTAATCATCGCTGCACTAGCCATGATCATTACTGGTTGCTTACGTAATATGGATGAAGCATACGGAAGTATTAACTGGGAGTCGGTTATCCTAATCGCTGCGATGCTACCCATTGCCACAGCATTAGATAAAACAGGAGGCGTTCAGTTTGTGGCCCAATGGTTGATCCAAGTCATAGGAAGCTACGGCCCATTCGCGGTATTAGCTGGCTTTTATCTGTTAACCACACTCTTCAGTCAATTCATTAGCAATACAGCTACTGCAGTCATCTTTGCTCCTGTTGCCCTGACCACTGCGGTGCAGATGGGAGTAAGTCCATATCCTTTCTTGTTGTGCGTCTCATTGGCAGCAAGCATGGCTTTTTCGACCCCCGTGGCCTCACCCCCCAATGCTATGGTAATGACCGCTGGTGGGTATCGCTTTACCGATTACATGAAGGTGGGTATCCCATTACAGCTAATCCTAGCTGTTGTTACCATCTTCATTCTGCCATTCTTTTTTCCATTCTAAAAATGAGGAGAAGGAATGACTTTCCATTGGATATAATATAGTTACAATGTCTTGTTAAGAGAATGCAATAGGAAAGGGGTTATTAAATGTCCACTGAAGCCAATCAATTGCAAGGGTTTATACTGCTTAGCGCTAATCAAGTAGAGGAGATTCATTCCTATGTTCGCCACTTCATTCACGAAAAAAGTGGAGCACAGCTGCTACATATTAGCAATGATGATGACAATAAAGTGTTCTCCATCACATTTCGGACACCACCTAGTAATGATACAGGTTTACCCCATATTTTAGAGCACTCTGTCCTGTGTGGCTCAAGAAAGTATCCTGTAAAGGAGCCTTTCGTTGAGCTGATGAAGGGCTCGCTGAACACCTTCTTGAATGCCATGACCTTTCCAGATAAGACCATGTATCCTGTGGCTAGCAGGAACGAGAAGGATTTCTTTCATTTGATGGATGTATATCTGGATGCCGTCTTCTTCCCCCAGCTCCTTGAGAACCCAGAGATCCTTATGCAAGAGGGCTGGCACTATGATATGACAGATCCTAAGGATGAATTAACGTATAAGGGTGTTGTCTACAACGAGATGAAGGGCGCGTTTTCTGCACCGGAGTCCATTCTGTTCCGGAATATTCAAAATTCCCTCTTTCCAGACACTCCTTATCGTTATGAATCTGGTGGAGATCCACGAGCCATCCCACAATTAACTCAGGAGGAGTTCGTCGCTTTCCATCGTCGTTACTACCATCCTTCCAACAGCTTTATCATTCTCTATGGTAATGGCGATCTCAATGAGCAATTGCAGTACCTAGATCAAAACTACCTCTCTCAATTCGATCGGATTGAAGTGGACTCTGAAATTACTGAACAAGCAGCTTTCAAGGCACCAGGTAAGAAGGTAATCGATTATCCCCTTTCTTCTGACGAAGATGAGCAGGAGAAGACCTTAATGAGCCTAAATTTTGTTGCTGGAAAGGCAACGGATCCTGAGCAGTACTTAGCATTACAGATCCTCGAATATCTGCTATTAGAAATGGAGTCCTCTCCCCTAAAGCGGGCATTGATTCAGGCGGATCTTGGTAAGGACGTATTTGGCTCGGTGGATACTAGTATTCTTCAACCAGTATTGAGCATTGTGCTGAAGAATACTGAAGAGGAGCGAGCAGAACAGTTTCAGGATGTGGTCTTTACAACACTCCGTCAATTAGTGAAGAACGGAATTGACCAACGCTTAATCGAAGCTGCGCTCAATCCCTTTGAGTTTCAGCTACGAGAAGCCGATTTTAAACAGTATCCGAAGGGTCTTGTTTATAGCTTACAGGTATTAGATAGCTGGTTGTATGGTGGCGATCCCCTTGCTCATTTAGCCTATGAGCCTACATTGAAGAAACTTAAGGATGGACTTGGTTATCGTTATTTCGAACAACTGATCGAACGTGTTTTTCTACAAAATTCTCATCATTCACTCCTCATCGTCCGTCCCAAAAAAGGATTAGGCGAGGCTCGGAATCAAGAGCTTCGAGCTGAGCTGGCCAAGCGTAAAGCAGCCATGAGCCAAGAGGAGATTACACGGCTTATCGCTGAAACGAAAAAGCTCCAGGAACGTCAGCAGACTCCCGATGACCCAGAGGCATTGGCCAAAATTCCAATGGTGGAATTGAAGGATGTCAAACGAGAAGTGGAAGCACTCGCTGTACATGAACTGAAATGGCAAGGTAATCAGGTGCTTTATCACTCTGATATGACCAACTCCATTCTCTATCTTAATTTTTACTTCCGTTGTGATCAGATCTCCGCTGAAGCCATTCCTTATCTGGGCTTGCTTACACAGGTATTTGGTAAGATGGCTACTGAGCGCTACTCGGTGGAGGAGCTCTCTACAGAAACCAATCTTCAAACGGGCCGTTTAGATTTTAATGTCCAAACCTTTGGACAAAGTGGTGATGCCACCCAATTTACGCCCTATTTTGTCATCAAGACCAGTGTTCTCAAGGAGAAGCTCCCACGTTTGCTTGAGCTGCTTGATCAGATTCTTCTCCATACGAAAATGAGTGACGAACGAAGATTACAAGAGATCATTCGTGAAACCAAGTCCCGGATTGAGATGCGCATCTTCGACCAAGGGCACCGTGTGGTCTTGGGACGTTTACTCTCGTACTATTCTCCACTTGGGGCATACCAAGAGAAAGTGAAAGGGATCGAATTTTATCGTTTCTTGCTCAAGCTTGAACGAGAGTTCTCCAATCATGCAAAAGAGCTGACGCAACAGCTGGCTCAAGTGGCAGAACAGTTGATCAATCGCAATCAACTGCTGATCCAACTTACCTGTGAGGAGCAGAATCTTCAGGAGGTTGAATCCTTGGTAAGTCAATTTACAGCAGGTATTCATGCTACACCCGTAACAGTACAACAAAATGTTGCGCTCGCAGATGTGAAGAATGAAGGGATCATGACAGCAGGAGATGTTCAATATGTTGCCAAGGGCTTTAATTTCTTAAAGGCGGGTTATTCATATCAAGGACAACTCCTGGTATTACGATCCATCATGTCTACGGATTATCTTTGGAGTCGGGTACGGGTACAGGGTGGTGCATATGGTGCTTTCCTCCATCTTGACCGCCATGGTAATTTTGGCTTTGCTTCCTATCGCGATCCTAATCTTTCCCGTACGCTGAAGGTGTATGATGAAGCAGCTGCATATTTACGGGATTTCCGTATTGAAGATCGGGAGATGACGAAACTGATCCTAGGAACAATTAGTCGCTTAGACACCCCACTAACCCCCTCACTTAAAGGTGATGAAATCATGGATCGCTACTTACGAGGGATCAGCTTGGAGGAATTACAACAGGAGCGGGAACAGGTTCTCAATACAACGCAAGAGGAGATTCGTAACCTAGCGCCCCTTGTGGAAAAGGTCTTAGCTGATGCGCCATACTGTGTCTTAGGAAATCGTGAAACAATTGAAGAAGAAGGGGAACTATTCCAACAAACCTTCCAACTATTTGCTTAAAAAAGCTCATATCCGCATCCATCACTGCCCATATCACACCATCCACCTTCATTAGCTGTGGATGGTGTGTTTTTTACGCAACAAGATTGAACTATAGAAACTGGGAACAGCATTGGGTTGACAGGATCAATATAAAAAAATGGAAAGGGAGTTGATCAGATGTATCGAAAAGGTTGGTTATTTCTTCTCCTGTTCGTGTTTCTTGCCATCATGTTCAGTCTTCCTGAGCAGGTTGTGAATGGGCAACAGGAGGAGGTGGAGCGATTGAATCCAAGATGGCGCCAACAGTTAGCGAAGAAGCTTGATAAAATTATCGATGACCCAATGCTAGCAGGAGCATCGGTAGGGATTAGTATACGTTTTGCTGAGACAGGAGAAGTGCTCTATGAGCATGAAGGGGATCGACGTCTTGTCCCAGCCTCCAACCAAAAACTATTAGTAGCGAGTGCGGTCCTTCATCACTTGGGTGCAGATTATCGCTTCGTAACCAGTCTGTGGACAGAAGGTGAAAGGAATGGGGGAGTACTTCAGGGCAATCCTTACCTTAAGGGACAAGGGGATCCAACATTAACACCTGATCGATTGCGCCTCCTTGCTCAACAGGTAAAGGATGCAGGAATTGAACGGATTGCTGGAGATTTAATTCTCGATGATAGCTGGTTCGATGAAGTGCGTTTAGGTGAAGATTGGGCATGGGATAATGAGAGCAGCTATGTTGGTGCACCTGTCTCTGCACTGACTTTTTCTCCTAATGAAGATTATGATGCAGCGACGGTATTACTACAGATTACACCAGGACAAGAGCTAGGAGAGGCTGTTCAGGTGTATATGATGCCTCTTGTTTCCAGTATCCAAATTGAGAATCGTGCTACAACAGTGGCGCAGGGGGCGAAGTGGAGTCTTTCCGCAGAACGGGAGCACGGAACCCCAAAGATTATTATCAAAGGCACAGTACCTAAACAGACTAGTCCCGTAAGGAGATGGGTGAGTGTTTGGGATCCAACGGTGGCAACGGGTGAAGTATTCCTTCACTATTTATCAGAGGTAGGAGTGGTTGTGGAGGGTGAAATGCAAAAGGGGCGGAAACCTGAACATGCAGTCATCCTGCTATCACAAGAATCCATCCCCTTAAGGGAACTACTCATCCCCTTTATGAAGCTAAGCAATAATAGTCATGCGGAAATTCTGACGAAATCCTTAGGCCGAGTGGTGAAGAACGAAGGAAGTTGGAAAGCTGGCTTGCAAGTGATTCGGGAGTATCTTCATAGCAAAGGGGTTCAAACAGAGACGCTTTTACTCCGCGATGGCTCCGGCATGTCCCATCTCAACTTACTTCCCCCCGAGGAGGTGACAGCCTTGCTTTATCATGTGCAGGAAGAGCCTTATTTTGAGCTCTTTTACAATTCCTTACCCCAAGCGGGACATCCTGAACGTCTCATAGGCGGTACCATGAGAAATCGCTTACGAGGTACCTTGGCAGAGGGGAATGCACGTGCCAAAACTGGTTCACTTACAGCGGTGGATACATTGGCTGGATATGTAAATACCAAAGATGGCCAACCGCTAATCTTTGCCATCTTTATCAATAACTTTATTGGAGCACACCCAACAGCCATTGAAGATGAGATCGTTCGTGTGCTAGCAGAGACCCAGTTTCCTCATGGTAAACCCGTTGAAGAGGAGAAGAATGAAGGTGTGGATGGCTCCATCGAGATGGAATCTTACCAATAAGTGCTAGTGAAAAAGATAGAAGATAAGGATGGCTGTGATAGCACCATTGAGTGCTCCAGCCAGCACATCGCTTGGATAATGTAAACCGAGATAGATTCGGGAAACTCCAACAAGCGTAGCGAGAGGTAAGAGAAACCACCCTGTTATGGGTGCATATAAAAAAGCTGTGATGGCCATGGCAAAAGCTGCTGTGGTATGACCTGATGGGAAGGAGCAATCGGCTAGAGGATTACGAAATGTCCGTGAGCCCGGCAATGTAATATAGGGTCGTACACGTGGCACCCGCCATTTGATAAAACGCATAAAGAGATGGCTCACAGCCACAGCAATTAAGGCATCCCATGCCCATCGATTAGCAGGCGATTGGATGAAAAGAATGGAGACAAGTAGAAAAAAGATGGAGAAGGTAGCACTTCCTAGATGTGTTAGCAGTGGGAAAAGGCGATCACCCCATTGATATTGTAGTTTTTGGTTAATCAAAATAAACAGCTTGCGATCCAGCTGCTGTAATCGCTGCAACATTGATTTGCTCCTCCTTTTTCTAACGAAAGCCAAGCATCTCGTTAAGGAAGTTTCTTCTTACAGAACGTGATGAAAAAAAGGCATGGTTTGCAATTGCAGACCATGCCCCTTTATTATGCTAAGGTGGCTGCTAGACGCAATGGTGTTAGAAAACGAATTCCATCTTCCTGATTCTGATCAAAAAGGGCATTCTCAAGTACATACCTCATTATCATTGCCATATGCTTCGGACTCTCTACATGTATACCATACCCTTTGGAAACAAAATAGTCCATATTCTCTTCCTCTTGTCCAGGTAAAGGTTGATAAAAGAGTAGGGGGATTCCTTTAATGATGGCTTCTGTACAGGTAACACCGCCTGGCTTGGTAAGAATGAAGTCGGATGCATCCATCAAGGTTTCAATCTGCTCTACATATCCATAGAGATAGCAATTGGGTGATTGCATCAGGGGATGCTTAGCTAATTCCTTATAGAGTGATCGATTCTTACCAGTCACGATCAGTACCTGAAGCTGATGGCGGAAGGGTAAGAGAGTATTTAAAAGCTTCGTAGATAATCCAAATCCGTTACCGCCACCCATCATAAGGAGTGTAGGGAGCTGTGCAAGTCCTAAACGGCATCGGGCTTCTTCTTTATGCTGTTTGATATAAAACTTCGGATGTACAGGTAAGCCGCTTACTAAAATATTTTCAGACGGGACGCCGAGGTGAAGCAGCTTTTGAAATGATTCCCAAGTGGGGACGTAATAGCGATCAACGCCAGAGCTAATCCAGCTTCCATGGACGCCATAGTCAGTAATTACAGTGTAAAGGGGTACGCGAATACCCTGTCTCTTTATATAGGAAATTGCAGCGCTAGGAAAGGGATGGGTGCATACCACAATATCAGGTTGATGTTTCTGTAAAAATGAGAGAATTTTAGAATAAAAGACTTGATGTAATAATGTTTCAACCTCTGGTCGTAGTGGGCGGTATTGCCGCCAATGATAGAGTCTTCCCCAAACATGAGGGGAAAGCTCTAGAAGCTTCAGATAGCTATTAACAAACCAATGATGGCGAAGGGGATGTAACTCTTTTCCGATCTCGTAGACAAACACATCCCAATTAGGGAAAAGTAGTTGAATCTCTTCACGGATGGCCGTGGCTACTTTGGTATGACCAGCACCAAAAGCTTCAGAGAATATTAAAATACGTTTCTTTTCCACCAAATCTTCCTCCTTCACCCAATAGCATACCAAAATATTGTAAAATATTCATCCTATTTTTGTGATATTTACCATGCGTTTAAGTACAGACTGTTAAATGGAAGTAGGATAAAACGTGAAGATAGCACATGAATAGATCACACAGATAAAATAGGTTCAGCTATTCGCCAATTAGGTGATACAATTTGACGAATTATGGAGAAGTTAATCAAACCTATTGACAGATTATGATGTGCTGTTTATTCTGAACGTAGAATGTGTAAACGGTTACAGATCACATGAATGTGTGATGATAAATGGGGAGGTGATCCTTTGGCAACCATTCGTGATGTAGCACAGCTCGCTGAAGTATCGGTGGCCACAGTCTCACGTGTGATGAACAATAATGGATATGTAAATAATGAAACGCGGGAACGGGTTCTACGAGCCATTAAAGAGCTGGATTATCACCCCAATGTGCTTGCCCGAGGGCTTAATAAGAAGCGAACAAAAACATTGGGATTATTACTTCCCGATATCACCAATCCTTTCTTCCCTCAATTGGCACGTGCTGTTGAGGATGTAGCACAGGAATTTGGTTATAGTCTTGTCCTCTGTAATTCTGATGATCAACCTGAGAAAGAGCTGCATTATATCAAGATTTTGGAGCAAAAATATATCGATGGAGTTCTGGTTGTTTCCAGCTCCTTCTCACGGGAGGATCTCCATGAACGGATTCCAGTGGTTGTATTTGACCGGATTGGGGCTGAGGATATCCCCGCTGTCTGTGTTAAGAATCGTTCAGGTGCACGGCTTGCTGTGAATCATCTCTTCGAGATTGGCTGTAAACGAATCGGCCATCTCCGTGGTCCATTCGATGCGAGCACTGCTGATGAAAGGTATCGAGGTTATATAGATGCCGTCCAAACTCAGCCATGGTTTTCTGATAATTATGTGGAGGTTGCCAATTTCGACATGGAATTAGCGAAAACAGCTGTCCTCCGTTTATTGCAACGTCAGCCAGATATCGATGGAATCTTTGCAGGGAATGATCTTATGGCTGTTGGCGCTCTGAAAGCATTGCTTCATGCTGGGTATCGTGTGCCAGAGGATATTGCTCTCATCGGTTTTGATGGAATTCCTCTTACAGAGACAGTTGTACCTGAGATCTCTACCATTGTTCAGCCTATCTATGAGATGGGTGAGCTAGCAACGAGATTACTACTTCAGTTAATTGAGCAAAAACCTGTCCTAGAACAAATCTATGAACTGGATGTTCAACTATTACAACGAACTTCTACGAGGAAAAAATAATAGATGGGGGGATGAAGATGAATCAGCCAGTTCAAGTGTTAGTGATCGGTAGCTTAAATATGGACTTGGTAACAGAAACCGAACGAGCACCTCAAGTAGGTGAGACCATCATGGGGAGCGATTTTCGCCAATTACCAGGCGGTAAGGGAGCCAATCAAGCGGTTGCTGCAGCGCGTCTGGGTGCAGAAGTAATCATGATCGGTGCTGTGGGGAATGACGACCTCGGTGATCACTTAATCCGTACGATGGCGCAAGAAGGGATTAAGACCAATGCCATTCGTAAGGTAGCGGATCGACCATCTGGTATCGCCCAGATTACCCTTGCCCAAGGGGATAATCGCATCATTGTCGTTCCTGGTGCTAATCTTGCTTGCACCCCTGAATGGGTGGATCAGCATCAAAGCCTGTTTCAACAGGCGGATATTGTTGTATTGCAGCTTGAAGTTCCCCTTAACACCGTGATACGAGCTGTAGAACTGGCTAATCAATACGATGTACCTGTGGTGCTTAATCCTGCACCTGCCCAAGCGCTACCAGCTGAGCTTTATCATCAGATCGCATACCTTACACCTAATGAGACGGAGCTGGCTTATCTTATACGTTCATTAAGAGTTCAAGATGGACTTGATCAAGATGTTGTCATTCAAGAAAAGGAAGGCTTTGCTCTTCTGCTTGAACAGAAGGTTCCTCACCTATTGATGACTGTGGGAGCAGAGGGGGTATTTTACGCTTCTCAAGCAAACCCTCAGCTTCAGCATCATCCAGCCTTTCCTGTTGCAGTTGTGGATACAACTGGAGCAGGTGATGCGTTTAATGGTGCCTTTGCCGTTGCCATTGCTGAGGGGATGAGTATGGAGAAGAGTATTCGTTTTGCTTCTGCTGCTGCTGCATTGAAGGTGCAAAAATTTGGTGCACAGGCAGGGATGCCAACGCGTGATCAAGTAGAGGCCTTTTTAGAACAGCATGATGAATGAGGGGGAGCTTTAGCGATGAAGAAACAAGGGATTATCAATAGTGAGATCGCAGCACTCGTAGCACAATTGGGTCACAAGGATATGATTGTTATCGGTGATAGTGGTCTGCCTGTTCCAGCTGGTGTACCGAAAATTGATGTAGCCATTCGTTGGGGGCTCCCGAGCTTTCAAGATGTTCTTGATTCTGTATTGACAGAGATGGAAGTGGAAAAGATTGTATTAGCCAATGAAATTATGGAGAAGAATCATGACCAATGGCAAGAAACCATAGCAAAATTCACTTTAACTGAAATCGATTATTGTTCCCATGAGGATTTTAAAGAATTGACAAAAGCGGCGAAGGCTGTGATACGAACCGGAGAAGCAACTCCCTACTCCAATATTATATTAGTTTCGGGGGTCTGTTTCTAATGGATGGGGGTAGAAACCATGAGCGCCTTACTTGAGATGAATGGAATTGATAAGTCCTTTTCAGGTGTTTCTATTCTTCGTGATGTGCATTTTGATCTTCGTCAGGGAGAAGTCCATGCTTTGATGGGTGAAAATGGTGCGGGCAAGTCCACGTTGATGAAGATATTAGGCGGTATCTATCGTAAAGATCATGGAACAATTGTGTTAGATGGTGTTGAGCGAGAGTTTCTCACACCTGATGAAGCAATGAAGGCTGGGATCAGTATCATCCATCAGGAGTTGAATATGATCCCCTCCTTGACAGTGATGGAAAATCTCTTTCTCGGTCGCGAGCTAACCATGGGAAAAAGCGGCTGGCTCCGTAAGGAACAAATGAGAAAGAGAGCCCGTGAATCTTTAAACCGCTTAGGTCTGGAAATTGATCCGAATCTTCCAGCAGAACGGCTTTCTGTCGGCCAGCAACAAATGGTTGAAATTGCAAAGGCACTCTCTCTTGATGCGAAGATTTTAATCATGGACGAACCTACTGCATCTCTAACAGATCGGGAGATTGAACGATTATTTAAGATCATTGAGCAGTTAAAGCAAGATGGTGTTGGTATTATCTATATCTCCCATCGGATTGAAGAGATCTTTCAGATCAGTGATCGGATCACGGTTCTTCGTGATGGTCAATTTATTGGCTGTAAAGAGACCAGAGCAATCGATGTTGCTGAACTTGTAAAAATGATGGTAGGTCGCGAATTAGGAGAACGTTTTCCAAAACGTGAAGCAACCATCGGAAAAGAGATTCTCAAGGTAGAGGATCTAAGTAGTATCAAGGGGATTCATGGCATCTCATTTACATTACATGAAGGTGAAATTCTCGGAATCGCAGGGCTGATGGGAGCAGGAAGAACTGAATTGGTACGCGCGATTTTTGGTGCTGATCGTAGCTCAGGTGGCACGCTCTATCTCGATGGTAATGCGATTAAAATCACATCACCACGGGATGCCATTCGCCATGGAATCGCATTAGTCACCGAGGACCGGAAGATGGAAGGATTGGTTCTTCCCCTCTCTGTACGTGAAAATCTCTCCTTACCTAATCTTGGACAGCTTTCCCGCGCTAGTTTTGTGATGAAGAGTACAGAAGAAGCCTTTATTACCAAGATGATCAAGGATTTAAATATCAAAGCGGCAAGTCCTGAACAAGAGGTGCGCTCACTTAGTGGTGGTAACCAGCAAAAGATCGTCATTGGTAAATGGCTCGGTATCATGCCGCGAATTTTAATCCTAGACGAGCCTACTCGTGGCGTTGATGTGGGTGCTAAAAAAGAGATCTATACCATCATGAATCAGTTAACGCAAAAAGGTGTATCCATTATTATGGTTTCTTCAGAATTACCAGAAGTGTTGGGGATGAGTGACCGTGTACTCGTTATGCATGAAGGACATTTGACAGGTCTGTTTTCCCGTGAAGAGGCCACTCAGGAGTCGATTATGCTAGCTGCAACAGGAGGTGAACGAGCATGAGTATAAACATGAAGGGGATCACTCAGAGAATTACGCGGATGGGTCCATTAGTTGGCTTATTGATTATGGTCCTTATTCTATCCATTTTAAGTCCAACCTTTTTGACTACGGGTAATTTACTCAATGTTCTTCGGCAGGTAACCATCAATGCACTCATCGCTTTTGGAATGACGTTTGTCATTCTTACTGGAGGAATTGATCTCTCCGTAGGCTCGATTCTTGCACTATCCGGTGCTTTGACCGCAGGAATAATGAAGTTAAGTGGTTTAGATCCCATTCTTGCAGTGTTGTTTGGATTAATTGCTGGTACGTTGATGGGAATGGTGAATGGATTCTTTATCACCAAAGGGAAGGTGACACCATTTATTGCAACACTGGCTACCATGACCATCTTCCGGGGTTTAACCATGGTATATACTAGCGGACGTCCAATTTCTGGGCTTGGTAGTGATTGGTTTCGAACCATCGGTGCAGGTTATCTTTTTCACATTCCACTTCCTGTTATCTGGATGACGCTGATGTTTATCATTCTCTATCTTGTTTTGAAAAAAACCACCTTTGGTCGTTATGTGTATGCGGTAGGTGGTAATGAAGAGGCGACAAGGCTGGCTGGAATTAAGGTAGCCAAGGTCAAGGTTGCAGTCTATGCATTATCAGGCTTTCTTGCAGCTTTAGCTGGAATTATCTTAACCTCAAGACTGGATTCTGCACAGCCCAATGCTGGGTTGACCTATGAACTAGATGCTATTGCTGCTGTTGTAGTAGGTGGAACTAGTCTTGCAGGTGGTCGTGGCTGGATTATTGGCACCATGATTGGTGTATTAATCATTGGTGTTCTCAATAATGGTTTGAATCAGTTAGATGTCACATCCTACTATCAGCAAGTGGTAAAGGGTCTTGTGATCCTTGTGGCTGTACTGCTTGACCGTCGTAAAAGTGTGTAATTTCGATTAAAAAATCTACCATTGTGTACAACATAGAAGAAAGCACGAGAGGTAGATTTTTTAATATAAATTCAAGAGAAACTAAGGGGGTTTTTTGAATGCAAAGATTTATGAAAGGAAATCGTTTTCAAGTACTTGTTCTTGGGCTTGTATTTGTCATGATGTTTACCTTTGCTGTTGGGTGTTCCTCTGCGAAGGATGAAAAGCCTGCTGAGAATCAAGGTACAACCGACACAACCAATCAACCAGCTGCTACAGAAGAATTAACTGTTGGTTTATCCATCTCCACGTTGAGCAACCCATTCTTCGTTACTCTTCAAGATGGTGCACAAGCAGCAGCAGATAATGCAGGCATCAAATTAGAAGTTCGTGATGCAAAGGATGATCCAGCTAAGCAAGTTGCTGATATTGAGGACTTAGTACAAAAAGGCGTTGATGTGATCATTGTGAATCCAACTGATGGCGCAGCTGTTGTTGCAGGGATTGAAGCTGCAAACAATGCTAATATTCCAGTCATCACCGTTGACCGTGGTGCAGAAGGTGGTACCGTGGTAACACATATTGCCTCAGACAACGTTGCAGGTGGTAAAATGGCCGGTGAGTTTATTCTTCAACAATTGAATAACCAAGGTAAGGTTGTTGAATTAGAAGGTATTGCAGGTACTTCTGCAGCACGTGATCGTGGTGAAGGCTTCAATCAAGCCATTCAAGATGTTGCAGGGATCGAAGTGGTTTCCCGTCAACCAGCTGACTTCGACCGTTCTAAAGGTATGAGTGTAATGGAAAATATCCTTCAATCCAATTCTGATATTCAAGCTGTCTTCGCTCATAACGACGAAATGGCTCTAGGCGCTGTTGAAGCAATTGCAGCAGCTGGTTTAGAAGGAATTATCGTTGTTGGTTTTGACGCTACCGATGATGCTGTTCAAGCAGTTCAAGATGGTAAGATGGCTGCAACCGTAGCACAAAAACCAGACCTTATGGGCCAAATTGCCGTCGAAACTGCACAAAAGGTTGCCAACGGTGAAGCAGTTGATGCCCAAATCCCCGTTGAACTAGAATTAGTAACAAAATAAGTGTAAAATCGAACTACTATCTTTAGCAGAGGGGTAAACCCCTCTGCTTTTTTATTCAAAAAGTGTTCAAAATTGAATGTCAAAGTAAAATACCCCACATGGTATAATGATGAACGTATCACTTTACCTAAGGGGGTATATTTTTGTGAAGGATTTATCTCGTCGTGCCTTTTTAAAGCGTACGGTAGCAGCAGGTGCGGCTGGAGCTGTAACACTTGCAACATCAAAAACGAAAGTATTTGCAACATCTGAGAAAGAAGAAAGCATGGGGACATTGATTGATTTAACGGTATGCGATGGATGTAAGGAACAGGCGTTTCCTGCTTGCGTTCAAGCATGTCGGTCAAAAAATGAAGGGAGATTCCCCGAACCACAGCATCCAATCAAGGACTATTGGCCACAGAAGAAGCATGAGGATTGGTCGGATAAACGTGATCTGACTACAAGATTAACGCCTTATAACTGGACCTTTGTTGATCAGGTAAAGGTGGAATATGCAGGTGAGGAGCAGGAGATCTTTGTTCCTCGGCGCTGTATGCATTGTGATAACCCAACCTGCATGAATCTCTGTCCCTTTGGAACGATTAAAAAGGAGGAGAGCGGTGCGGTTTGGATTGATGACAGCTTCTGTATGGGGGGAGCAAAGTGTCGCTCCGTCTGTCCGTGGGAGATTCCTCAACGGCAAGCAGGCGTCGGTCTCTATTTGAAGGTAGCACCAGATTTAGCTGGCGGTGGTGTCATGTACAAATGCGACATGTGTGCAGACTTAGTGGCAAAGGGAGAGGAGCCTGCTTGTGCCACAGCATGTCCAAAGGGAGCCATCCTATTTGGAACCAAGGAAGAGATGCGCCAGCTCGCGTATGAACGTGCCAAGGCAATGGATGGATATGTTTATGGTGATAAAGAGAATGGTGGAACCGCCACCTTTTATGTATCGAAGGTTCCGTTTGAGATGATCGATGATGCCATTCGTAAGGACAAAACAAGCAATAATGATACGAAGCCAGGACGTCCTACCATGCCTGTGGCTGTAGAGAATAAGCTGGACACCTTACAGGGAATGGCCATGGCGGCCATGGTTGCACCAGTTGCTGGTGCGATTACTGCCGGTGTTGCTGCCTATCGGAAGATGAAGGGGGAGCAGAAGGATGCGTAAGCGAGATCAAAAGCCCATCATCACCGATAAAAAAGTTCTTCGGCACCCTCGATCCAATCGTGTCATTCATTGGATGACGGCGATTTCCATCTTTATGCTGATCCTTACAGGGCTGGGGCAAATGCCAATCTATGGGCGCTATAATGTGAATAAGCTACCAGGTGGTGCATGGCTTGGAGAGTATTTTTCTACCTTGACGGTTCATTATCTCGGCGGGATCATGCTTCTCTTTATCACCATCTATCATGTGGTCTATCATGTAGCGCAGCGTCAATTGGATATTCTGCCAAAACGCGGTGACTTGAAGCAATCTTACTTGATTATTAAAGCGATGCTAACCAAAGGGAAGGAGCCAGCTAGTGATAAATATCTTGCAGAGCAACGGCTAGCCTACCTATATATCGCCATTCAAGTTTTCCTCCTTATGGTGACAGGACTGATGAAAATGGCGAAGAACCTTCATTTCATCAAACTATCTGAAACCACCGTATTCTGGATTGCCCAGATTCATAATATCGCAACATTTCTATTGATTATCGGGATTATTGCTCACTTGGGTGCCTTTATCATGAAAGCGAATCGTAATCTATTACCAGGCATGTTCACAGGCTATATTGATCGTGAGTATGCGACAGAACGTCATTCTCTCTGGTACAAACGCTTGATCACAAAGGAGAGTTCACCTATTGACGGGCATAAATAATGTGGTATGATAGGCAATAATAATCGAGTGTACTCGTATATTTTTGGAAATAGGGTCCAAAAGTTTCTACCAAACTACCGTAAATAGTTTGACTACGAGGGTATTGATTGCGCCTATCAGCATAGAAGCTTTTTTCTATGCTCTGCTTTCATACCTTGCTGTCAAACTCCAGGTATTTCCCTGGAGTTTGTTCTTTCTCTGGTAGATAAACGATTGACCCTTTCCTCAAACGTGGCAAGGCATTGTCATAGAAAGGAAGGGTAAAGAATGAAAAAAATAAACGAAGAGATGCTACGGCGTATTCGAGTTGCTGCAGGAGAAGAACCTGCTGATTTGGTCATCACTAATTGTCGTGTGGCGGACCTATTTCAATTGGAATGGTTTGAGGAAGATGTAGCCATCGTGGATGGAACCGTTGTGGGGATCGGAAAATATGAAGGAAAACAGGTAATCGATGGGTTGAGGCGTTATTTGGTCCCAGCATTTATGGATGGCCATGTTCATATTGAATCATCTACAGTTACACCACCACTGTTTGCAGAAGTGTTACTACAACATGGGGTGACCGCTGCAGTCTGTGATCCTCATGAGATCGCTAATGTGGCAGGTGTCGAAGGAATTCAATATATGTTAGATGCTAGCGAAAATGTACCGGTTGATCTCTATTTCATGCTTCCATCTTGTGTCCCATCAACACCAATGGAAGAGGCAGGTGCAGTCCTTGACGCTGCAGATCTAGCTCCTTTCTTCCAACATCCTCGGGTACTAGGCTTAGCGGAGGTGATGGATTTCCCAGCAGTTGCCAAGGGAAGTGAAGGGATGATGGAGAAGCTGACACTTGCTTACCAAGACAATCATCCTATTGATGGTCATGGTGCTGGCTTAGATGGACGTGGATTGAATATTTATCGATCCGTACAGATTCAGACGGATCATGAAGCCATTACAGTAGAAGATGCGAAACTACGATTACAGCGAGGATTTTACCTCATGATACGCGAGGGCTCTGGCGCGCGTAATCTTCGCTCGCTGATCCAGGCAGTAACTCCAGCCAATGCTCGCCGCTGTCTCTTCTGTACCGATGATAAGCATCTCGATGATCTGGTTACAGAGGGAAGTGTGGATTATAATGTACGTTTAGCCATTCAGGAAGGGATGGATCCGCTATTAGCAATCCAGATGGCTAGTCTAAATGCAGCAGAGTGTTATAACATGCATGATCGAGGAGCCATTGCTCCTGGCTACCGTGCAGACCTCCTCTTGCTTGATAGCCTTGATGAGGTTACCATAAGCATGGTTATTAAAGACGGCAAAATTGTCGTGGATAAGCATGAGCAGAAGCAAGCGGTGATTACTTCGCTTGCTGAGTCGATAATGCCAAAACCATCTGCTCCCCCCGCTAAGATCCTTCATAGTGTTCGTTTAGCCAAGCTGGAAGAGGAAATGCTCCAAATTCCCGCAACTGAAGGTAGCCATGCCCATGTTATCGAAGTGATTCCTGGCCAATTATTAACACATCATCTCTTGGAAGAGGTGGAAGTAGAGCAGGGATATTTCCATCCTTCAACCCAATTGGATCAGCTGAAGTTAGCTGTACTCGAACGGCATCGAGGTACGGGCCATCTTGGATTGGGGATTGTTAAGGGATTTGGGATGATGAAAGGGGCGATCGCTTCCACCGTAGGACATGATTCGCATAATCTCATCATTTTAGGTACCAATGACGCAGATATGCTTACCGCCATCCAAGCGATTGAACAAATCCAGGGTGGTTTGGCGGTGGTGATTGATGGGAAGGTAGAGGCAACACTGGCTTTACCAGTTGCAGGCTTGATGAGTGATCAAGGAGTAGCAGACGTATTAAAAGAATGGGAGCAGCTCGATCAAGCGCTCC
This sequence comes from Rubeoparvulum massiliense, assembly GCF_001049895.1. Classification (GTDB taxonomy): domain Bacteria; phylum Bacillota; class Bacilli; order Rubeoparvulales; family Rubeoparvulaceae; genus Rubeoparvulum; species Rubeoparvulum massiliense. The sequence continues at coordinate 429,864 of NZ_CVPE01000006.1, read as the reverse complement.
AAGCTGTTCAATTTACACCAGGGATTAATCCCTTCCTGCTCCTTTCCTTCTTATCCTTGCCAGTCATTCCCCATTTGAAGATAACCACCCGAGGATTATTCGATGTGGACCGTTTTACACATATCGATGTGATCCAGCCTGAGGCCATGGTCATGGGACAGTAAGCCCTTTTCCTTTTTACTGTAAATGGATATGATAATATGGTATCCTAGCGGTATGAAGGAGGTCATTCCATGAAATTCAAAAAAATACTTTTGATCAGCTGCAGTTTACTCCTCATGGCTCTGGTAGTGGTTGCATGTTCCTCAGATTCGCCCACACCACCAGCTAATAATGGTGATACTACCACACCAGGGAATACAACTGAACCAGGTAAGGATCAGCAGGTTCCACCAAAGGACGAAGAACCAGTTCAAAAACAAAATGTATATCTATACTTTTCTGATCAAGAATTAATGGAAATCTACCGTGAACCAAGAGAGATTGAAGTGCCAAGTGATGGGAATGTTGCAAAAGCAGCGCTAGAAGCTTGGATTGCAGGACCGAATAGTGAGAAGCTTAACAGTCTTATTCCTACCGATGTGGTCATTGAATCAATGGAAGTGAAGGATGGCATCGCTTATGTTAGCTTTTCCAAGGAGATAACCAATGCCAATCTCGGTTCAACAGGTGAGCTCTTTATTGTAGATCAGCTTGTCATGATCCTGAAGCAATTTGGCTATGATGAGGTACAGATTCTCGTGGAGGGTCAAGTTGTGGAGACGCTCTTAGGGCATGTTTCCACCGATCAACCCTTAAGTAGTAATAAGAGTGCAGAGGAGTACCCAATCGTAGAAGAATAATCACTCGCTTGAAATATGACATATCGTCTAATTTGTGAATAGTGACCTCCAATCCTTTGGAGGTCCTTTTTTTTTGGTACAATAGAAGATGTGAAATTAGGATCAATAATGGGTTCCAACAATAACATCATGGAAAGGGAGAATAAACAATGCGCGAAGAACTTCAGGTAATCGTAAACCTTATGGATGAATTTTTTGTCTCCCTCGAGCAACCTGTAGCCATTATTGATGAGGAAGGGCGCTTTGTTTATTACAATCAACATGATGCTGAAATCGATCATGCGTCTGCCTCTGAAGCACTTGGTAGTTATATTCTCGATTCTTATCCTAATCTTACTGAAGAGACAAGCACCATGCTTCGGGCACTTAAATATGGGGAACGCTTCCTTAATCAACGTCAGACCTACCAGACCACTTCAGGAAGAATGGTTGACTATATTCATACGACCATGCCAATTTATAACTGGGAGCATAATAAGATCATTGGAGCTATTGAAATTGGTCGGGACTTAAAGAAATATTCTAACCTCGCTAATTTGGTATTGGATCTATCCAAACAATTATATACGGAGCCAGAGGCGAGCACTGATGCTAAAGATGGTGAACCAACCATCATCACACAAAATTATAAGATGAAAAATCTTTTGGCAAAGTTAGATATCATTGCCCAAACCGATTGTCCTGTTTTGATCTATGGTGAGACGGGGACAGGGAAGGAGCTCTTCGCTCGTCGGGCGGCGATGCATAGTCGCCGTGCAGATCGACCCTTTATTCCAATCAACTGCTGTGCTATCCCAGAATCACTCTTAGAAGGTCTGTTATTCGGGACAAAGAAAGGTGCATTTACGGGTGCTGTGGAGCGTAAGGGTCTCTTGGAAATCGCCAATGGTGGTACTGTTTTCCTTGATGAAATGAATTCCATGCCCACCAGTATTCAAGCAAAATTACTCCGTGTCCTTCAAGAAGGCGAATTTATTAGTCTTGGGAGCACGATACCTACACAGGTGGATGTTCGCTTTATCGTTTCTATGAATGAACGTCCTCAGGAGGCCATTGCGAAGGGTCATCTTCGCGAAGACCTATTTTATCGGATCAATGCGGGCTATATTGAACTCCTACCATTACGGGATCGACGTGATGATATTCCTTATCTCGCAAAGTTCTTTCTGGACAAATATAATAAAGAATTAAATAAACAAGTGAATACCATCTCGCAGGAGGTCATGGAAGAATTATTACATCATGCATGGCCAGGAAATGTACGAATGTTGGAGAATGTAATTATGCGTAGCTTGATTCTTACAGAACCATGGGCAGATACCATGACCAAATTGGATTTTCCTAATCTACGGGATGCTAGCTCTGTGGAAGTATGTCACCATATTTCAGAGCCGTTGATTATGGATGAGGATGACGAGCAATCATTAGCTGAGAAGCTGGAGTTTTTAGAGCGAAATATTATCAAAAACACGCTGATTGAACGGGATGGGAATTTGCAGCAGACTGCCAATGTTCTGAAGATACCACGTTCCACCTTGCAATATAAGATTAAAAAGTATCACCTCCAAGGGATTAAAGATAATCCGGATGCATAACATGCTCCATTCTTGCGGATATTAGAATAGACAGTTTTTTAATGAAGAATTAGAACGACAAATTCATCTGGAGATAGATAGCGGGGAACAATCATTGTTCCCGCTTTTCTATTTAATGGAGTGTGAATACGTGACTCGCATAAGGACAGTAAAAGGGAATCGTGATCTTCAATTACTCCTCTTCATCACAGCTTTCTATGTATTGGCAACAGCCATATCCAACCTGTTTGTAAACCTGTTGTTATGGAGACAATCCAAACAACTACATATGATTCTTAACTATAATTTTGCTGTTATCCTTTCTCAGATGTTTTTTTATTGGTTGGCAGGCATCTTGGCAAAGCGCCTAGATCGTGTCCTTCTTTTTCGCATGGGAATCGTTATCCTCGCCCTCTTTTATGTGGTGATTCTTTGGTTACGGGAGAATGCAAGTGCATATACCATATTGTTGGGTGCCATCTTGGGCTGTGGATATGGTGTCTATTGGCTTTCGTATCATCTGCTTACATTTGAAATTACAGAACCGACCACCCGCGATTATTTCAATGGCATGGCAGGATTATTTAGCTCCCTCGCCAATCTGGTGGGACCGTTTGGAGCTGGGTGGGTCATTGAGGTCACGTCTGTTTCTAAGGGGTATTTCTTATTATTCTTAGTTTCTCTAGGCCTATTTTTACTCGCCATCCTCTGCAGTTGGTTTTTACATCGAAGACCTAAGGAAACTACACCTTATGCTCTTCATAAGGTATGGACGGAAAGAAAAAGAAACCTCTCATTGCGACGGGTACTCACTGCACATATTGCCCAAGGCTGGAGAGAAGGTGGTATTCTTTTTCTCATTATCTTATGGGTTTTTACCATTCTACAGCGGGAGCGAAGTGTAGGGCTATTCATGCTTCTCCAATCTCTATTCTCACTGGTGCTCTATTTCGCTTGGGGACGAGGATGGATGAAGGGACATCGATGGAAATATCTATTTTGGGGCGGTTTAACTTCATACCTCGGAATCGTGGCGTTATTTTTCTCCCCTAATCCCATGATGGTGTATGCATATGCGATCTTGATAGGAATTGCTTATCCTCTCATTGACGTCCCATATCGTTCCTCTACCTATGATATTATCGGTACTGCGAACAAAGCAGGCCCATGGCGGATCGAATACTTACAATTACGTGACCTCTATACCAATCTGGGAAGAATGATGGCGCTATTGTTGCTCTTCTTCATGTTAGGGGCTGGGGAGATGAAAGCAATTTTACCTTGGTATGCAGTGCTCACAGGTGGTGGTTACTGGTTCATCTCCTTGCTCTTAGTGAAACAGGTTGAATAAGAGGAGGATATATATCTCCTCATCACGAAATAGATCCAAAATAGACCAAGAAATCGTTGCGATTGCGGAAGAGGATAATGGGGTGAAACGTACATGATGCATCATACAGGAAAGCAAACAGCGCCACAGCTAGGACATTGGGGTCGTGAATGGCTAGTGGCTCTTTTTCTTTTAATACTTCCTACGTTCTACGCTTATCACTATTCACAGCCCTATTACTCAGAGTATGTGTTGCCAGGTGAGATTGTCTCACTACAGGAATTTGGACTAGATAGCTCTCTTTATATGACCTATGTAAACAGTGGCTATACCTATCTGTTGATCGATGCGGAGGATATCTTGGAAGAGTATGGTGAGGAAAAGGTAGATTTTTTTGAATTAGCCATGACTCCAGAAGAGGAAGAGATGGTGATGATGGAGGAAGGGGAGTTCTCACGCCTTACAACGCTAGAGAATGCGTTCTCCATTGCACAAGAGCTAACACAGCCAATCCCCGATGAAGCCCAAGCTGTCTATGACGAGCTACTACATGGTACTGCAGAATATTATGGTGATTCCTTAGGTTTAATGGTCGCCCTAGGTCTCATTGAAGAGTGGAAGGGACTTGATTTTTCTCAAGGTGGTCGTTATAAGATAGCAGGCACCGGTACCATGGAAAACAATCATGAGGTAGGTTCCATCGGTGGGATGAGGCAAAAAATATGGAGTGCAGAAGCAAGTGGTGTGGATTATTTTTTCATTCCTCGTGATAAAGGAAGCTATTATTATTTATATGAAGGAATCAGTAATCAGGAAGAGGCAGAGGCCATTGTAGAAGAGTATGGGTTGCAGGTTGAGCTTGTGCCTGTTGCCAATTTAGAAGAGGCACTAGAATTCTTGGAATATCTGCGAGGTGAGAACAGCGATGCAAAATCAAGATAAGGTGTCTTCCCATTCCCGTAAACGTCGGGTGATTCAAATTGGTCATATCTGTGAGATCATGATTGGGGCAACCTTATTGGCGGAAATCGTTCAGCTTCTTTCAACGGTGGTTTTTACTGCAGATGAAGATTTCTATCTCGATGCAATTTATCAATGGGATACATTTGCGTACCTCTTTTCTTCAGGACTGTTTCCTTTCCTACATGTGGGACTGATTGTCTGGACATTTTTGCTGTTTCGTTTTTATCGAAGAGAAGGTGAATCCAAGCTACACCCTGTTATTGCAGCACTTCTTATGATTCCAGGGATTAATTTGATTGGTTACGCCATCGTTTTTCGTAGTATAGGTAAGCGAAATCGCTATCAAGGAAGGAAGATGATTCTTACAGAAAGTTCAAAAATTCGTCCTTTGCTCTTCTTTCTATATGCGTTCTATCTTCCCAGCCTTTTCTTCTTGGATATGTTCACTTTTGAGGAAATCTATAATCCAAATCTTCTTATCTATTATTTTCTCTTCCGCATGGGCTATTACTTTACTCTTCTCACCTTCATCCTGATTAATCACCGCATCATTGAAGTATTGCCTGAAGTAGGTATTGACTATGTCCTAAATTAGTGGGAGACTACTTCTTGTGTAACATTTTTCGGTTATTTACGTCTATAAGCATGGCAATGGACATAGGTATGGACTAGTATATTCAACGTTAGATAAAAAGAAAAAAGGGGTACGCAATTATGGATTGGCTGATTTATGTTCTATTAGGACTTGTACAAGGAATTACAGAATGGTTACCCATCTCTAGTAGTGGACACCTCGTGATTGTGGAAAAGCTATTTGATATTCATATCCCTGGACTTGCTTTTGAAGTTTTTCTAAACTTTGCTACTTTCTTAGCGCTCTTAGTTGTCTTTTGGCGGGACTTACTTAATTTAATCATAGGATTTTTTCGCTATCTGGTTAAACGTAATACAGAGGATCGGGAAATGTTTCTCTTTGGTTGGTTTCTTATCTTGGGGACGATTCCTGCAGCTGTCTTCGGCTTGCTCTTTGCAGATGTGATTGAAACTCATCTAAAAGGTTTAACTACCGTTGCTGTTTCCTTGGTTATTACTGGATTAGCACTGTATGCAATCGCCAAAATTGATGGGCATCGTCGCCAGTTGAATGTATGGGATGCAATTTGGGTGGGCTTATTTCAGGTGATTGCCTTAATCCCTGGTATTAGTCGCTCAGGGTCCACATTATTTGCTGCGCTCTATCGACGTTTAGACAAAGGGCTCGCCATTCGTTACTCTTTCTTTCTCGCCATTCCTGTGAGTCTTGGCACCATGATTTTGAAAGCAGATGAAGTGATGGAGCAGATGACTGGTGCCATGGTCTTGAACTATGGACTTGCTTTTCTTGTTGCATTCGTCTCAGCGATTTTCGCCATCCGCTGGTTCATGGGAATTCTGGAACGGGGCAAACTTGCTTACTTTACCTATTACTGTGTTGCTGTTGGTGGTGCTGTGCTTCTTTACCAATTCTTCTTGGGTTAAGTTCCCTCGTATCAGGGCTTTTTGTTCTTTATATACTATTTGTACGGAGATTTAGCTCCGTTGGCTGGAAGCACGCTCTATGCTCCTTTAGAAAGGGGTGGGAGGTAGTGTGGAATCCAAATCAAGCGGGGTTTAATCGAATACGTTGGATACTCATCTCCACCACTGTTATTATGATGCTCCTTACACTATCGGTCCATGCACTCCATGAACCGATTTTTCGTAGTAATACGGAGCAAAAGGTGGTGGCTATCACCTTTGATGATGGACCAGACCCTACGTATACACCCCAAATTTTACAGCGACTGCAGTTTCACCAAGTGCCGGCTACATTTTTTATGTTAGGGAGCCAAGCAGAACGCTATCCAGCCATTGTTCGAGAGGTTCAACAACAGGGGCATGAAATCGGAAATCATGGCTATCATCATCTTCAATTAGAGAATTTGAGTAAGGAACATATTCAAAGGGAGATACAGCGCACGAACCAGGTGATCCAACGTATTACGGGTAAGCCCGTACGCTACTATCGACCACCCAATGGTGTGATTACCCACCAGGTGCTGCAAGCAGTTGAGGCAGAAGGACAATTACTGATCTTTTGGTCTGTAGACCCCAAGGATTGGTCATTAAAGCGCACGGCTGAGGTTATTGCAAAAAGTGTGCAAGGAAAGGTAAAACCTGGTGATATCATTCTTTTCCATGATGGAGGCCTCAATCAACAGGCCTTACTATCTGCATTGGACTCATTAATATTGGATTTAAAAGCAGAAGGGTACCGTTTTGTCACGATTCCCCAGTTGTTGAATAACCATTAATTGCATGCTCCTTTCTTTGACATTTTCCGTTACAATAGGAATACAAAGAAAGGAGTTTTGCTATGATTCGAAAATATGCCGCAGGATTGCTGACATTTATTTTCGTCATGGTAAACACATCTTTTCCAGTTCTAGCTGCAGGAACTACATATCAAGATGTGGATACCCGACACTGGGCCTACAATAGCATTCAGGAATTGACAGAGGATGGCGTACTAGTAGGGATGGGCGGAGGCATCTTTGAACCCAATGAGCAATTATCACGTGCGGAAATTGCAACGGTGAGTAATCGCATAACATCGTTGGTGCAGCCGGTTACCGGATTATACCATAAAAATGGTCCAATCTATTATTTTGATGTACAGGAGAATCAATGGTTTTATTCGCCTATTATGAAGGCCTCTAAAATTGGAACCATGAAAGGGGATGGCGATGGCTTATTCTACCCTTACCGTGCATTAACGAGGGAAGAGTTTATCACCTTATTGGTTCGAATTGAGCAGCAGGAGACGGCAGCACTGGCTTTAACGCCACAGCAAGTTAACTTTGTATTACAAGCCTTTGATGATCAAGGAAGTATTAGTTCGTGGGCACGCCCCTATGTGGCGTATGCTGTGAATCAAGGTCTGTTGACCAATCTTTATACAACCCTGTTCATCCCGCAGGAGAAGATTGATCGTGCAGAAATGGCAACTTTGTTTGAACGAATGTTATTAAATTCACAAGATGGCACTGTAAATCATATGATGTCTTCGAATCAAGAGAAGGTACCTCACACCTATCAGATGGTGGCCACAGCCTATGGCCCATCGTCTGAAAGTAATGGTCCCTGGGGTTCTCTGGATGCTATGGGCTCCAACCTACATTCAGGCATCATCGCCGTGGACCCCAATGTGATTCCCTTGGGCTCCAGGGTCTTTGTCAGCGGGTATGTGTCACCACTACTACCGAAGGTTGGCTTTTATGGAATTGCCAGTGATCGTGGTGGTGCAATTAAAGGGAATCGGGTGGATATTTACATCGAAGCTTCCCACCAACAATTAATGAATTTTGGTATGCAGCAGGTGGAAGTGACGGTGCTACCGTAGGTTTAAATTGATAGATAAATCATGATATTCCAATAAGAAAATGAATGAGAAAGAGGAACTAGAAATGTGAAGATACGTTTCCGGTTCCTCTTTTGTTTTAATGCTTCCCATTGTTTTTATTATTTCAACTCTGGATAGTCAAATATCCAAATTGCTGTATCATTATTGTAATGACCAATAATATCCTTCATTCACAGGATGGACCTGGACCTTCCCTTCAACAGCAAGGGCATGAAGCTCTGCTTCCACGTCAGAGATAGAGCGATGCTGGAGTTCAGCGATCTCTTTGCTAGCTAGTAATGGATAGTGTTGAAGCCAGTAGGTAATGGGTCCTTGCTCAAATTTTGGCTCTACATCTCTTCCTAATACCTGAGAAAGTGCATTGACATATGTGGAAAAGGACTGAATTCCAGTTACCTTTAAGCCATCTCCTGCTGCAGAGAAGAAGAGAAGCGACGGGAAGCCACGGACGCCAAAGCGTGCACCTTCGCGACGTTCTGTCTGAAAGCGCTCAGCGGTATCTGGATGGTGAAAGTCTTGCTGAAATCGTTCCATGTTCAAGCCAATTTGTCGTGCTGCTTCGTAAATGGTTTCCTCCTCTGCGATATTTCGTTTCTCCAGAAAGACCATTTCCCGAAGCCGTCGGAGATAGCGTTGCGCTAATTCTACACTTTGATTCCTTGCAGCGAGATAGGCAAGGGAAGGGGGAAAGGAAGAGTGGAGAGGATTCTCTAGCCAAACGCCTCCGTCGATGGGCATACCCGTTGCTTGACCGAGCTCTTCCCAATGGGTAGCTACATCTGCTGGTTTCCCAATGCCATTGGCAGCATCCATAAACCCCTCCCAACTAGGTAAGAGGCCACCCATTCGGTATTCCATATCAAAAAAACCCCCATATTCTACCTCTAAACGACGAAGGTAGGGTTCTAGTCCCCAGCAGGCCGAACAAATGGGATCGGTGTAATAAAGAATCTTTATCTTAGAAGGCATTTCCTGTAGCTTGATTACTTCCACTTCATGTTCTGATGTGCTACATTCCCCAGTAGTCACGTCACATGTCCAGCTATTTTTTTGCTTCAATTCATCTCCTCCTCTATCGTCTATTGTTTAGTAAACCTGCCAATAGTTTACATCCATTACTTCTGCCTAAGCAAGTTTGATGATTTAGGTAAGTTTTGTGACCAACTTGAGATGTTAGCGAAAAGTGGTACGATAGATACAAAGATATATGGATAGTGGAGGGGAAGCTCCAAATGAATAAAGCAATTCTTAAAAATGATTGGGCGCCATTATTAGAAGCAGAATTTACAAAACCATATTATCAACGCTTACGTCAATTCCTCATTGAGGAGTATCGTGGACATATTGTGTATCCCAATATGTACGATATTTTCGCTGCTTTACACCTAACCTCATATCATGATACGAAAGTAGTCATCATCGGACAGGATCCTTATCATGGACCAGGACAAGCCCATGGATTAAGCTTCTCAGTTCAACCAGGGGTGAAGGCGCCACCTTCCTTACAAAATATTTTTAAGGAACTCCATGATGATCTCGATTGTACCATGCCTGATCATGGCTGTTTAATACCTTGGGCTGAACAAGGGATATTATTGTTAAATACTGTTCTAACAGTCCGTCAGTCACAAGCAAACTCACATCATGGTCAAGGCTGGGAGATTTTCACCGATCAAGTGATTCGCTGTCTGAACCAAAGAGATGAGCCTGTTGTTTTTATCTTATGGGGTAGGAATGCGCAAGAAAAAATTAACTTGATTAATACGGAGCACCATTATGTAATTCAATCTGCTCATCCTAGTCCTTTTGCTGCTCATCGTGGCTTTTTTGGCAGTAAACCATTCTCAAAAACCAACGCATTTCTAAGAACTCATGGTATCCAAGAAATCGATTGGCAATTACCCCCAAGAGAAACTGTAGAAAAAAGACTTGCATCTTTTTAAAGAATGGTTAAAATAGAATAATGTAACCGTTCAATTGCGGATATGGTGTCAATGGTAGCACGTTGGCTTCCCAAGCCAAAAGTACGGGTTCGAACCCCGCTATCCGCTCCAAATTATTCTAAATATATTTATTGGTATCGATACATAACCCTCACCTTTCAGGTGGGGGTTCATTATTACCAAGTATCCTTTATTTTTTCTCCACTTGTATCATCGAGGTTAACTCGCTATAATGTGGATATAATAAATAATACTTATAATTTGTTTGCGATGAGAAAGAGTAGTACATGCAGCCAACCTTGTAGAGAGCTTGTGTCTGGTGAAAACAAGCAGGTGAACAGCATGGAATGGACTTTCGAGCTCTGAACCGAACCGTAGAACGACGTGAACTCAGTAGGCTTCAGCGGACCTGCCCGTTAGATCAGGAAAAGTGATTCTTAGCTATTGATGTTGGATAAGTATGTTCGACATTCATAGCAGAATAACAAGGGTGGCACCACGGTCCCATCGTCCCTTTTGCGGCGATGGGTCTTTTTGTATTGTTTTAGAAATCTGTAATTGTTTTTAATCGAAGGAGGAGTAGATTATGTCTGTTATTTTTTCAGGAGTTCAGCCAAGTGGAACCATTACACTCGGGAATTATCTTGGTGCAATTCGTCGCTTTGTTCCACTTCAAGAAGAACATCAATGCTTCTACTGTATCGTAAATCAGCATGCCATTACTGTACCACAAGATCCAGCTATACTTCGACAAAACACCCGTAATCTTGCTGCACTCTACTTAGCAGCAGGCATTGATCCAGCCAAAGCGACACTCTTTGTGCAATCGGAGGTTCCAGAGCATGCACTGCTAGGATGGGTTATGACCTCCATCTCCTATGTCGGTGAATTGGAACGTATGACACAGTATAAGGATAAGATTGCAGGCCGTGGCGAATCCATTCCTGCTGGATTATTGACCTATCCACCTTTGATGGCAGCAGATATTCTTCTCTATCAGGCAGATTATGTACCTGTGGGAGACGATCAAAAGCAACATATTGAATTGACGCGTAATCTAGCAGAACGATTCAATAATCGTTTTGGTGAAGTTTTCACCATCCCAGATATTCATGCTGCTCAAGTGGGTGCTCGAATCATGTCCTTACAAGAGCCTACGAAGAAAATGAGTAAATCGGATCCCAATCAGAATGCAACAATTTTTGTCTTGGATGAACCTGATCAAATTATTAAGAAGATGAAACGGGCTACCACTGATTCGGATACGCAGATTCGCTTTGACAAAGAAAATAAGCCAGGTATCTCTAACCTGATCTCCATTCTTTCTATCTGCACTGGGAAAAATGTTGCTAAGATTGAAGCAGAGTATGAAGGAAAAGGTTATGGTCAATTTAAACAAGATGTAGGGGAAGCAGTTGTTGAATTATTACGTCCCTTACAAGAGAAATATCATGAATATATTCAAAGTAATTATATCGATGAAGTTCTCGATGCCGGTGCGATTAAAGCCCATGAGGTGGCAGCGAAAACCATGCAACGAGTAAACGAGGTAATGGGACTCGCACGAAAATAGCTTTGTATGCATTAAGATATCTCAACTCATTGATTCCAAACAATTATCTCAGCAGTGTACGAGTATACTCACCTTAATTCTACTTGAGGCAGTTGAGCAGAAGTAAGCTGAGTGTTCATTCAGCTGAAAGGGGGGGATTTCAATGCAGAATGATAATCATGAGATAGAGAATAGATCCCATGATCACGATCATATGCATGAACATGTTCATGAACACCAGCATGGGCATTCCCATCATCATGGACATGCTCATCACCGCTCAATGAATCAGAAAAGCTTACGGATCGCCTTAGGCATTACATCTTTTATTCTCATTGTTGAAGTTATTGGTGGTTGGTTGACCAATAGTTTAGCGCTTCTATCTGATGCAGGACATATGTTTTCTGATGCTGGATCGCTAGCCCTGAGTCTCGTTGCATTTCGTCTTGCTACGAGACCACCATCTCCTGATAAGACCTATGGTTTATATCGCTTTGAAATATTGGCTGCACTTTTTAATGGTGCAACATTGTTCTTAATTACTGGTATTATTATTTGGGAAGCATGGAAACGTCTCTTTGCACCTCCTGAAGTGGCAGGAGGGATGATGATGGTCATTGCAGCGATCGGACTGGTGGCCAACCTACTTAGTGCGACTGTGATGCATCGTATGGGTGACGTAAAGGAAAATGTGAATCTTCGTGGTGCATATTTACATGTACTGAGTGATGCTCTTGGATCTGTTGGTGCAATCCTTGCTGGCTTAGCCATCATGCTCTTTCAATGGTATTGGGCCGATCCCATTATTAGTATTGTCGTTGCTGTCCTTATCTTTCGCAGTGCATGGGGACTGGTGTATGAAACCGTCCATATTCTACTGGAAGGGACTCCATCATCAATTGAAATGGAGCAGGTCGTTCAATTACTCTTAGCCATACCTGGTGTGCATAATGTTCACGATCTCCATTGCTGGACGATTACCTCAGGAATGGACTCATTAAGCTGTCATCTGCTAGTGGATGATGATGTAGATGAGCAGGTTGTTCTGCAGGAAGCAATTCATCGAATTGAGGAACATTGTAAGATTCAGCATACAACGATTCAGGTTGAAAAATCTCATCTACAGCATGCTGAAACAGAATTTTAAAAATGGATACGAATTACAACGAAACGGGGCGTCCTAAAGTCAGCTTGCACTGACCTTCTGGACAGCCCCTTTTCTTAATGATAGAAATAAAACCATCAAATGGTATAATAAGGTTATCTTAGTGACACAGTCCAATCATACTGAAATAAGGAGAGGATATAATGAATCGTCATGAAAAGCCAGAGGCTCTTGAAAAGGTTTTAATCGCAAGTGGCTTGATATTTTTAATCGGTGGGGTCATTGTTGGCTTTTCTGTACCATCCTGGTTTGTACTACTCGCAGCTTTTATTTTTCCAACCATTTTCTTTGCATTAGCAAGAATCATTGAAAATCAGCGTTTTATAAAAGCAAGGCTGGAGCAACTTACTCAGCAAATTCAATTGGAAGCTACAGCAGCTCAAGAAGAGTTAACAGGCTCTAATCAATGAGAAAAAGACGAGAAATTTCATAATGATTATCGTTGGTGATGGGTAGGGTTTGCTTCCGCTTTCCATTTGTTAAGTCGTAGATATGGATTTCTTTTCGTTGATTTTCAGGAGATTGATTAATAAATTGATAGAGTACGTAGATCTCATTTTCAGTCAATTGGATACTACTGATTACCCCTTCTTGATTATAAAAATCATTTTGAAATTGCTGATCCCATTCGAGTCGGAGCTCATTTGCAACGATGTATCTTTCATTCATGACGAGGAACGCACCTGTTGAACTAAAAATGTAAAGCTTATCATGATTTATCTCCGCTTGTATAGGAAAAAATCGGTCAGGTAGGGGGAGCTTTTCTAGTAAAGCTCCAGTCTTAGGATTAATGATATATACATATGAAGGAATATTGGGATCAGCATAGCCATTGACCATGGTCATAAGAATGGATCCTTGGTATAGGGTTGTGGTTGTTGGATAGTAACGATTGCCTAGCTCTTCATTGGTTTTATCGATGATATTATCGATGATATTCTCTTGGAGAATACGATTATTTTGGAGATCAAGGAGATAAACTCCTATCTTTTGTTGATCTGGGTTTTCATAGCCTACATATGCGAGCTGATCCTGTACATCAACCCAGTTGATATATCCTTCTACCATTAGATGTTTGAAATTATCCTCATCGAGCCGTTTATAGAATAACTCATTGCCATACAAATTAGGAGAATGCTCATTTCCAATCCCCACATTGACGGTATAGAAGAGATAATTACCTCGTTCCCTGAGAAGGGTTGCACCATAGGTGGAATCCTTTTCATATTTTTCGGGCATTGCAGAAAATGTGCTAACTTCACCAGCATGATTAATTTCAAAATGAAGATTTTTTCTTTCAGAGACTAGAAAGAGAGTATCTTTTATTTGAATAAGATGATCGATTTTTTGCCCAAGATCCACTGAGATATCATCAAGCAGTTTACCATGATCCCCATAGGCTTCAATCGTAAAGCCTTCATCGAGGATATTGGAATGAACCACCAGGTATTTTGCTTCCTTCCAATGAAGCTGTTCAAGGTTATGTGTTTTTGATGATGACAAGGATGAATTCGTTTGTTGATCTGAATCTGAGGTTGGTTGCTTATATATGTAGATGGTGGTAATAATCGCTACGATTCCAATGATGCTAATCAGGAACGATTTCCAGTTCATCATACGCTCAAGCTCCTTTTCAATATTTAAAAATGGAAGGAAGGGAAGATCCCATCTTCCCTTCCGATGCTACTTTAACCGCGGTGATAAAAGATCGTCGTATTATTCGACTTCGCAAGCTCCATGGGCGTTACAATGGTATCCACCTTAATGTAATCTACATTAATTCCTTGATTGTACCAAGCACGCCATACTAATTGTGAGCAATAGAATTTATCTGTGGCGAATTTATTGACGAAGTTCCAGTTGTATTTTTTACCGATTTGGTTTTGTGCATAGGATGCAGCATTTTTATATTTTGTTGTGGTAGCGCCCTTTACCCAAAGGCCGTAAACTTTGGATTTTGCTTTCCAGTCATTGGTGAAGTATTGCACACCGGTCTTTGGAAAGGACTCTACAGTCCGCGCATTATTATTGCTTACGATGGCAGCATGACCAACGAAAGCAACATTGAGGTTACCCCAACGATAGTTATAGGCAACAAGAATGTCACCTACTGTACCAAGGCGAGAGCTTGATGTTTCGATGTTATTTAGGGTTTCGAACTTAGCCCATGTTTTTGTAGCTGTATTATTTTTGATTGCCTCTGCAAGCTCTTGCTGATCTTGAAGGTAGAGCAGTTCAGCATCTTCGATGATCGCAAGATCTTGAATATACCGTTGTTTAATCACTTCCATTTCCTTCATGGAGAAAGCTTGATCATGTTGAGGATGACCTTGAGGCATAACATTTAAGCCCTGGGCATTGGAAAAGAGGGGGAAAACAAAAGTAATGGCTAAAGCCATTGCTGTACCAGCAATCCACTTTTTCATTTTCATATTGAATCTCCTTTATAAGGTATTTTTTTAGAACTGCTCTAATGTCCAACTAGCTGTAAAGGTTATTGATTAATCGATCACCTCTTGAAAAAAAATAGTAGCGGCCGCTCGAATAGATATATTAAATGTTAAATATACCTTTTCCTGCCATTAAAATACAAACAGTTAAAATTAACCATTAAATAGTTCAACATTGTAAGGTGATGTATAGTTGGAAAATTAAAAAAGGTTCTCTTGCATAGACGCAAGAGAACCTTTTTATCGTAATTAAAAAATATACCATACTGGCTAATTATGTAATATTTTTATGATAATTTAGATTTGTTGACGAGTAAACGAAAATTGGCAGATAATCTGGCGGGAGCGTGTGGGAATCGAACCCACCCAACGCCGCACGGGCGTCGCACATGGTTTTGAAGACCAGGAGGGACACCAGAACCCCATCCGCCCCCATGTAGTGCCATTCACTTATACCTCTACTAGTATACAATAGAATTGAACCAATGTAAAAAGACAAAAAATTTTGGATAATGGGTTTACAAAATGTGGCTCCCATACTATAATATCGAAGTATATCATGATAAATGAAACGGAAAGGGGGTTGTGTGCCATGATTCGAGTAAGTAAGCGTGATGTAATGTTGAATGATTCACTATTATTTCAACGAATATCCATGTTGAAACACAACCTGCGTTTATTGGAGGACAAGGTCATTATTCTTTTGTTTTCGTAATAATGTTCTTCGTCTATTTGTCCAATAAGACTTCATTCCACAGGTGTCGTTCAACGAGCGTCTTTCCACCTGTGGTTTTTTATTCCCTTTTTTGGGGGTTATGGAGGGGTATTATGTGAAAATATTACGGGGGATTATGAATACTTTACTGTCTATGACGTAACAATGAGGTGATTTTATGCAAATTTTTCGTCAGCTATTATGGTTTTTCCGGATGGAGAAGAAAGCCTATCTCTTGGGAATCCTTTTCCTTGTACTTGTGGCCATTCTTCAGCTCTTTCCGCCCTATGTGGTCCGTCAGATCATCGATCATATTGAGTATCAGACATTGACATGGCATATCCTTGGGAAATGGATCGGATTGATGCTTCTTACTGGAGGATTCATCTATCTCTTTCAATTCTCTTGGCGGTTGAATATTTTTGGATCTTCCATTCGTTTAGGACGTCTCTTGCGAAATCGTCTCTATCAGCATTTTACCAAGATGTCACCGAAGTTTTTCCAAGAGCGAAGGATCGGCGACCTCATGGCTCACTCCACCAATGATATCTATGCGATTCAAGGTGCAGCAGGCGATGGAATTTTGACTTTAGTTGATTCGATTACACTGGGAAGCTTAGTGATCGGTGTGATGGCAGTATTAAACTGGAAGCTTACACTCCTGGTTTTATTGCCGATGCCATTTTTAATCATGGTGGAGCGCTATTTTGGGAAGCTCCTTCATGAACGTTTTCACGACGCTCAAGAAGCCTTTTCTGCATTAAATGATAAGGTACAAGAGAATATCTCCGGAATGCGTGTGATCAAAGCTTTTGGTCAAGAAGAGGCGGAAAAGGAGACATTCCAGCAGCAATCTGATGATGTGGTAAGGAAGAATCTCCGTGTTGCCAAAATCGAAGCCTTATTTGATCCATCCATCTTATTGATCGTTGGTTTTTCTTTTTTCCTTGCTGTGGCTATTGGTGGTTATTTTGTCTACCAAGACCAGATGACCATTGGCGAGCTGACACAGTTTACCATGTATCTGGGACAGCTGATTTGGCCCATGTTAGCCTTTGGCTATCTCTTTAATGTTCTTGAACGTGGTAGAGCTTCCTATGATCGTGTAAGTAGCTTATTAGCAGTACCTGCAGATATTGTGAATCAAGAAGGGGCATTCGCTCGGCCTCCTGCAGGGAATATTTGCTACGAGATTCAACACTATCAGTACCCTACGGCTAACCGTCCCACTCTCGAAGAGATTCACTTTCAATTATCGCAGGGTGCTACGCTAGGTATTGTAGGAAAAACAGGAAGTGGGAAAACAACCTTACTCCGCTTATTACTTCGTGAATTTGAAGGGATGGAAGGGCAGATTTCCATTGGTGACCACCCCATTGATGCATATACGCTAGATGCATTACGGGGATCCATCGGCTATGTACCGCAAGATCATTTTCTCTTCACTGCAACCATTGCGGAGAATATTGCTTTTGCAAAAGTGGATGCTTCACGGGAAGAGATTATTAACGCAGCAAAAATCGCTGCTGTTCATGAGGAAATTAGTAAATTTCATCAAGGCTACGAAACGTTGGTTGGAGAACGGGGAATCACCCTCTCTGGTGGTCAAAAGCAACGGATCTCCATTGCACGGGCTGTTTTACTCAATCCTGAGATCTTAATTCTTGATGATTCTCTATCTGCTGTTGATGCGAAGACGGAGGAGCATATCTTGCGCGAGCTTCGCAATAATCGTGAAGGAAAAACCACCTTGATCTCCGCTCATCGCTTAAGCGCCATACAACATGCAGAGCTAATTTTAGTCCTAGATCAAGGAAGAATCATCGAACGGGGTACTCATGAACAGTTAATGGCTGCCAATGGATGGTATGCAATCACGTACCGAAGTCAACAGATGGAAGCCAGTCTAGAAGGGAGGAGGGCTGCCAATGAATTATGATGATGAGGAACTGTATGGTGAAGAGAAGGTAGCAAGCTCACAGGTATTGAAGCGTCTTCTTGGCTATGCCGTTCTTTATAAAAAACAATTGCTATGGGCCTTCATTGCGCTTCTTTTGGGAACAGCTGCCGATGTGTTAGGTCCCATCCTAATCAAGATCTTTATCGATGATTATCTAACGCCTAGAATCTTTCCGTGGCAAGAGCTTGTGTTCTTGGCCAGTGGATTTTTAGCGCTTCACCTGATTTCAGTAACGCTTCTCTATTATCAAATATTCTCGTTCCAGAAAATCGCCATGTGGATTATTCATCGTTTACGAAATGACGTATTTGGTAAGGTTCAATATCTGGGATTGCGTTTCTTTGATAAAACGCCAGGAGGGAGTCTTGTTTCACGGATTACCAATGATACCGAAGCGATTAAGGACTTCTATGTCAGTGTTCTCTCTGTTTATGTGCAGGGGTTCATCTTTATCGTCATGACCTTCCTCGCCATGTTTTACCTCGATGTTCGCTTAGCATTGGTAACCATCATCTTTATTCCGGTTATCGTTGCCATCATGGCGTTTTACCGACGCATTAGTACGAAGCTCTATCATCAAAGTAGAAAAAAGTTGAGTCAATTAAATGCGAAGTTAAACGAGTCCCTACAAGGGATGTATATGATTCAGGCATTTAGGCAAGAGAAACGGATGCAACAGGAGTTTGGTGGCATCAATGATGAGCATTACCGTGCAATGATCCGAATTATTCGGCTCAATGCCTTATTACTTCGTCCCGCAGTAGAACTGGCTCAATTACTTACTCTGATTCTCTTACTCTCATTCTTTGGATGGCGAGCGATGCTTGGACCATTTGAGATCGGTGTTCTCTATGTCTTTATTAACTATCTTAATCGCTTATATGAGCCCATTATTAATATGGCCTTCCGTTTATCTGTATTTCAGCAAGCATTCGTTGCCGGAAGTCGGGTATTTGGGCTCATGGATGAGACAGAGATGGCACCACAGCAAGAAGGCGACCCTGAGGCGAATCCCATCATTACAAAAGGAGAGATCCAATTTAAGGATGTCACCTTCTCCTATGATGGTGTGACACCAGTTCTAAAAAATATTTCCTTTACAGCAAAGCCAGGAGAGACTGTTGCTCTCGTAGGACATACAGGGAGTGGAAAGAGCTCCATTATCAATCTGCTTATGCGTTTTTATCCCATCGAGCAAGGGGAAATCCTCATTGATGGCGTACCACTAACGAACTACAAGGATGAGGAGCTTCGGAATAAAATCGGCTTGGTGTTACAGGATCCCTTCCTCTTTGTTGGAGATGTGAAGTTTAATATTCGCCTCCATCATAAGGAGATTAGTGATGAAGAGGTAAAGGAGGCTGCTCATTTTGTGCAGGCACATCATTTTATTGAACAGCTCGAGAAGGGCTATGAGCATCCTGTTGCTGAGCGCGGTTCTACTTTTTCTAGTGGTCAACGGCAATTGCTCTCCTTTGCTAGAACCATGGTGATGGATCCGAAGGTGCTCGTACTCGACGAAGCTACAGCCAGTGTAGATACAGAGACTGAGGAAGCGATTCAAGCAGCTCTGGAGAAAATGCGACGTGGACGTACTACCATCGCCATCGCCCATCGCCTTTCTACCATTCAAGATGCCGATCAGATTCTCGTTCTTCATCAAGGTGAGATTGTTGAACAGGGTACGCACCAAAGCTTACTAGAGCAGCAGGGCTATTACTATAAGATGTATGTCCTGCAGCAAGGGATTCATGAGGAGACTTCAGAGATAAAAGCACAGCCAAAAGTAAATTTAGGCTAGCATTATTACAAGACTTCCTGCTAAAATGGTAGTTCAAGAACTTCCTTTTAGACAGGAAGTTTTTTTATACCGAATATGGTATTATAGTACTGATATGCACAAGGTGAACTGTAACTAGGAGCTGAAGACATGTCATTTACATATACCATTGGTATTGCAGGTCATATCGATCATGGAAAAACAAGTCTAACACGTGCTTTAACTCATCGTGATACAGATCGTCTACCAGAAGAGAAGCGCCGCGCGATCACCATTGAGGTTGGCTATGCTCCATTAAAGCTCTCCAATGGTGAAACAGTAGGCGTCATTGATGTGCCTGGACATGAACGATTTATCCGCCAGATGATTGCCGGTGTTGCAGGCATTGATCTGGTCGTTTTAGTGATTGCCGCTGATGAAGGGGTAATGCCCCAGACCATCGAGCATGTAGAGATTCTTCAATTATTAGGTATGAAAAAAGGAATTATTGTCCTTTCAAAGGTGGATTTAGTAGATGAAGATTGGCTGTACATGGTGGAAGAGGATGTTCGTTCATTCTGTGAGCACTCCTTCCTTGATGGTGCGCCCATCCTACGGATCAATAGTCTCACCGGTGCTGGCGTTGATCAGTTGAAAACCACCATTGCAGATCAGTTGGCTAATATTCCCCTACGGGATATTCATAGCCCTGTACGAATGCCTATCGATCGTGTGTTTACTGTAAAAGGGGTTGGTACTGTAGTGACCGGTACCATCTATGAAGGATATATCGATGAAGGTAAGAATTATGAAGTATTGCCACAAGGCAAGCAGGTTCGGATTAAACAACTCCAATCCTATTATCAACCAACGAAGCGTTCTTTTGCCGGGCAACGCACCGCGTGTAATTTGGGAGGCATGGAGAAGGAAGAGATCAAGCGTGGAGATGTGATCGCTGAAGTGGAAGCCTTTACTCCTACTCAGCGGATCGATGTCAGCCTTCATGTTCTGTCTACCCTGGATTTTTCCAGTAAGCAACGAAGTCTTGTTCGTTTTCATACTGGGACACAGGAGTGTTTAGGCCATCTTATCTTTTTTGACCGTAATGAAGCGAGTCCAGGTGATGAGGTACTCTGTCAACTGCTACTTGAAGAGCCAGTGGTTGTAAAAAAAGATGATCACTTTATCATTCGCCGTCCTACCCCTATGACGACCATCGGAGGAGGGCAAGTGATTGAGCCACATGCCGACAAGCATCGCTTTGGTGAAGCTACGATCATTGAGATCCAAAGAAAACGTGAAGCAGATCCAAGTCAGCTTCTCTTCGTAAAATTGGAAGAATTAAGTCCAATTCTATCTACAGAACTGGTGAAGCAGATCCAATTATCCGATGAAGAGTATCAGAGCCAACTGGCACAACTTATCGAAGAGGAATTAGTAGTTAAGGTGGATAACAAAAATAGCTCTACGAATCCTTGGCTGACTGCTGCAAGCTATGGCGATCGACTACAACGAATGATGGAAGAGCAATTAGGTGGGTTTCATCGTCTATACCCTTTACGACAAGGAATTTCCAAGGCAACATTGAAGGATAAATTGAACCTGCCTAATCAATTTACCTCTTTTTTTGATGGCTTTTTACAGATTTTATGTGAAAAACTTGTAGTAAAAATCAAAGATGACAAAATTTCGCTAAGGGATTTTGAACCACAATTGACATCAGATCTGAAGAAACAGATTGATGAGGTACTTAATCACCTGAAAGATCAAGGAATCGAAGTAAGTCCATGGTCACTCTATTGGCAGCCATTTAACTGGAAGCAAGAGCTGATTGATGAGGTGACCTATTTCTTGTTGGATCAGCGATTGGTTCAACGGCTTAATGATGATCTAATTGTGAGTGAAGAAGCCTTAGAAGCTGCTCGTCTTAAGCTTCATTCTGCATTTCCTACCTCTTTTACGCTCCAAGATGCTAAGGGAATTTTACCCTATTCACGTAAATACCTAGTACCTCTGTTGGAATGGTTGGATCGTGAGGGATGGACAAGACGAAGAGAGCAGGAAAGATTTTGGATAAAATAGGTCAAAATTACTATTACAATTGGAACCATTCAAGGTGATAATATGGATAATCTTGCCTATGTGAGTCATACTAAAGGTTAGTAGAACGAAATGTGATGTCGTGCGGAGGTGTGAGATGAGATATTTTGAGATTGATGGACCTGTACCCTTATCGGGGACTGTTGACATACCTGGTGCTAAAAATAATGTTCTAGCCTTACTTCCTGCAGCAATACTTACCGATGAACCGGTGATGTTGCAGCAAATACCCACCATTTCTGATGTGGATGTGATTCTTTCAATTTTCGATGATCTCCATGTTTCGTGGGAGCGTAATGATGAACAAATCACCATTGCTGCAGATAAGATCGCAGAGCATTGTACCATCGAAAAAGAGAATGCCTCCGCATATCGTGCTTCTTACTATTTCATTGGTGCACTACTATCACGTACTGGCCGTGTCCGAATCGGCTTGCCTGGTGGCGATGACTTTGGCTCTCGTCCCATTGACCAGCATATGAAAGGATTTGAAGCATTAGGTGCCCATGTCCGGATCGAGGGGGGCTATTATGTAATCGAAGCCGACTCTTTAACAGGGGCAACCATCTATTTTGACGTGATCACATCTGGTGCCACTATGAATGTGTTACTTGCTGCTGTGAAAGCCAAGGGAACAACTTGGTTACGTAACGCTGCACGGGATCCGGAAATTGTCGGCCTTGCTAACATGTTGAATCAGATGGGAGCACGGATCACAGGTGCCGGTACAGATACGATCCGGATCGAAGGTGTGGAGCATTTGCATGGCTGCAAGCATGGTGCCATTCCTGATCGTTTAGTTGCTGGTACATTCTTAGTGGCAGGCGCAGCTACAGGAGGGGAAGTAACAGTCAGGAATGTGATTCCTGCTCATCTCGATTCCTTTCTTGGAAAGCTCAAGGAGATCGGTGCTCGAATCGAGGTCAATGCTGATGAGATCACGGTACGATCAGAGTCAGTCTACCATGCAACCCAAATTAAAACAGGGATGTATCCTCAGTTTGCTACCGATCTACAACAACCAATTACAGCGCTATTATTACGTTCAGACGGTAAAAGTCTGATTACGGATACTGTATTTCCAAAGCGATTTCGCCATATCTCAGAATTGAAAAATATGGGAGCAAAGGTATTACATCGTAATGGAACTGCGTATATTCAGGGTGGGCATCCTCTCACAGGTGGGGATGTGACAGCCTATGATTTACGAGGGGGCATGCTCTTTATGATCGCTGCCTGTATGGCAGAGGGAACATCTCGCATCTTCGGCGTCGAGCACATTGAACGAGGATATGCAGAGATTATTCCAACCTTTCAGCAGTTAGGTGCCTCAATTCGTTTGATTGAGGATGAAGAATTTGAAGGATTGGATGATTCCTTCATTCAAACGCGGTAATTTTCCCCTTGGAGCTTATTCAGAGGCTGTGCAAACGAGAGGAGTACACCAAGATGATCTACTTTATCATCAATCCCATCTCAGGAGGACGTAGAGGTATCCGAGTATGGCAAGAGCTTGAGCACTATTTGCAGGATGAGAAGATCCCCTATTCCTACGGAATTTCCCAATATCCTAAGCATACGGTGGAGTTGGTTCACGAGGCTGTGAGCCAACAGGCTCAGTTACTTGTGATTCTAGGGGGAGATGGAACGATTCAGGAGGTGGTAGAGACCATCGCCAGTGCAGGATACACGATTCCTCTCGCTGTGATCCCCGCAGGCTCAGGGAATGATTTTGCCCGTGGTCTTGGTGTCAATCATCAACCATTGCGGTTAATCGATGGACTACTCCATGATCCATTTGAGGAGAAGATTGATATTGGTCTATCTGATCAAGGACATTTTGCTTCCATGCTTGGGATGGGCTTCGATGCTTATGTGGTTCAGTGTGCTAATCGTGCCCCATGGAAGAAATGGTTACGGCGCTTTTCTTATTTGATCGCAGTTTTTCAGGCGATTTATAAATATCATCCAGGAGAGTATGAAATCGAGATCGATGGTAGAAAGGTGCGTATTCACAATGCTTGGTTCATCTCGGTCTCCAATCATCCCTTTATGGGTGGTGGCATGATGATCAACCCGCAAGCACGGGTTAATGATGGGGAGTTAGATCTCTGTATCATTCATGATCTCCCCAGATGGAAATTACTCTTCTTTTTTCCCAAGGTGTATAAAGGAACCCATACTGAGTTGACTGCCTATGTCTCCCATCTACGCGGTAAGCTTATCAACATTCGATCAGTTGAAGAGCAAGTATTTCATCTCGATGGTGAAGTGAAACATGGTAAGGCTGTTCATATCCAGTGTATAAGCAATGCTTTAACAGTGGTACGTCCTCGATCACTTGCTTATGCATTCCATCAGCATGAAGAAGAGAGAGTTTCAATGACATTGAACTGATTTAATTGATTCAATGAAGCATTTTTTAGTTGATTTTACAAGCTGCTTTAAGCAGCTTTTTTATTTTGCTTATTTCTGTTAACTGGAATCTGGTGACCACAAGTGCCTAGCTTGCATAGAGTGTATTGAATGAAAGGAGAGAGTCTCATGATGTCTGAGGTTATGTTTGATCAACTCATCGAGAAGGGGGTAGAAGAGTTCCTCGCTGAAGAGGTTATTCAATGGGGATTGGAGCATTTTAAGGATGGTTTAGTCTGCGCGAATAGTCTCGGCGCTGAGGATGTGGTGATTCTACATATGCTCGCACAACTAGAAGCCACGATTCCGATATTCTTCCTCGATACAGGTTTACATTTTCAAGAGACACATGTGTTAAAAAAAGCATGGGAAGAAAGACTTGGGCGTTCTTTAATCACCCTATCCTCTACCCTCTCTTTGGAGGAACAGGCGTTACAGTATGGTGAGCGCTTATGGGAACATGATCCCAATCTATGCTGTACACTACGGAAGGTAATACCCCTGCGCAACTATTTGGCTGATCAAAAAGCATGGATAACAGGGATTCGACGTGAGCAAGCGCCGACGCGACGTCATGCGAAGAAGATCGAGTGGGATGCTAACTTCCAGCTTGTAAAGTTAAACCCATTGGCAGACTGGAGTACAACACAACTATGGAACTACATTAAAGAACATGACCTACCATATCATCAGCTACATGACCAAGGTTATCCTAGCATCGGTTGTTCTTTTTGTACTAGGCCAGTTAAGGCAGGAGAGGATCTGCGTGCAGGGCGCTGGTCAGGCTATGAGAAGACGGAATGTGGGTTACACGGTCATGGTTAGGAAAGGAGGTAAGCACTTATTGAGTAATTGGATTGCATCAAAGGAGGAGCAATGGCATTGGTATCAACAGGTTCCATATCTTAAGATGCTTCGTGTCAAGCGGTGGACGCTCGTTGAGCTAGAGTGTATTGCAACCGGCGTATTCTCTCCCTTAACTGGGTTTTTGAACCAACAAGATTACGAATCCGTTGTGGAGGAACTGCGTTTAGCAGATGGTCAGCTCTGGCCGATTCCGATCACATTGCCTATTACTACAGAGCTAGGCGAATGGCTAGAAGTGGGAGAGCCCATCGCCATTGCTGATGAAAATGGGAAGGTCTATGCTATTCTTCAATTAGAAGAAAAATACCGCCCCAATAAAATGCGTGAGGCGGAACGAGTCTACGGCACTACTGATGTGAAGCATCCTGGTGTAAAAAGACTTTTCCAGCAGCCAGAGCTGTACATTGGTGGATCCATCATATTATTAAGGCGGCCTATGCTACATGCTTTTTCAGGCTATCACTTCACACCTTCAGAGATTCAGGAGATGAAAGCGGAACGAAATTGGCGAACGATGGTTGCCTTCCAAACACGTAATCCTATTCATCGTGCTCATGAATATCTGATGAAGGTAGCATTAGAATCAGTGGATGGATTACTTCTTCATCCCCTTGTTGGAGAGACGAAAGCGGATGATCTACCTGCCTCCATTCGCATGAAATGCTATGAAACCATGGTGGAGCACTACTTTCCACAGGAGCGTATCATTCTCTCTCTCTTTCCTGCCAATATGCATTATGCAGGGCCCCGTGAAGCGATGCTCCACGCACTAGCTCGAAAAAACTATGGCTGCACCCATTTGATTGTAGGACGTGACCATGCTGGTGTTGGTGATTATTATGATCCCTATGCTGCCCATCGCTTGCTCCAAGAATATGAAAAAGAGCTGGGGATTATCCCTCTTTGCTTTGAAGCCAGTTTCTTTTGTCAAAGCTGTGGGCAAATGGCCACTTCAAAGACCTGTCCCCATGACTCTCGCCATCATCACATATTATCAGGAACTGCTGTTCGCCAACTGCTAAAGGAAAAAAAGGAGCTACCCCAAACCTTTTCTCGTCCAGAGGTAGCTCACATCCTACTCGCCGATGGAGAGAGTAAATTTAAGCAGGATTCTCAATGTAATAGCGAGTTAGAATCGTCGCCACTTCAGCACGGGAAATCGGTTGATCAGGATGAAAATTGCCATCAGGAAATCCATGGATAAGCCCTAAACTTTGAGTATAGCTAAGAAAGGGAAGAGCCCAATGTTGAAAGCAGTCTCCATAAGGTAGATCCTGTATCAATAAGGAATCTTCATCTTTCCCCTGAAACCGTGCAAATAGAGCAGCGAATTCTGCACGAGTCAAAGCTTGATCCGGTTGGAAGGATCCATCCTCGTAGCCAATTACAAGGTTTGTTGCGAGCGCCCACATTACTTGCTCATACGCCCAATGTGAAGTGGAGAGATCCTTAAACGTTCCATAGGAATTGGTTCTGACCAGGTTTTTAGTACTCTCTTGGATATTCTGTTGAGTAAGGCGTTGAAATAAAGTAACTGCTTCAGCTCTTGTTAAAGGTCGATCCGGTTGAAAACGATGATCAGGATACCCTTCCATGATTTCTGCTTTTGTAATCGACGATATCCCAGCTTCAGCCCAATGTCCATTGATATCAACTAATCCGTTAGCTTGAGCCTGAAATTGCTGAAGCTGTGTCCAGAAGGTCGGGTCCTCAAGCCCTAATCGCCAAGCTGCAATACCTGCTAAGTCTGCATCCATAACCGCATCTAGCTTCGCTTGTAGGGATTGTTCATTCTCATACCAGATCTGGACAAGTTGCTCCCCATCTTGGTAGTTGAGGAATGGTGTTGCAGCCTGCTCATCCCAGGAAGGGGTGAGCCCTTTGCTTTTAATTAAGGATTGTACAGCGAGATTACCAATACCACGACCACCTTGTAAGTCTACCCACTTCCGTCCATAGAATGGTAGAGAAAGTACGAGCTTCTCATGGGGAATCTGTGAGCTGAGATAGTGGATCGAATCCTTTACCCAGGGAAGTGGTGCTACCGGTCCAGGTGCACCACCTTCATAATGATAGTCATAAGCCATGATCACCACATAGTCGACGATTGAACCGATGGTAGCATAGTCATATTGGCCTTGCCATCCTGTGGGATTGGCTTTGGTTGCTGCCGCTACTGCAATGGAGAGCTGTTTATGATGAGGCTTTAGCAATTTGGATAGTTCTGCTAAGAAGAGATTTTGATTCTGTGCATCTTCTTTACGTAGATTCTCAATATCGATATTGACCCCATCAAGATCATATTGAAGCACATGATCAGCAATGACTCTAGCAGTCTCTTGCCAGTTTTGAAAAGCGAATCTACCATTCTCTTGGCTCCAATGATTGCTCACATACGGAATCACCTTTATTCCTCGTTGATGCATCATTGTGACAAAGGAAGGGTCGATGGTAGCAACTACCTTTCCTCCTGATTCGATGGAAAAATAATTGGGTAAGACTTGGTTCACAGTACCTTGTGTCGCTTCAATTTGTTGGATATATTGCTGGGTACTTCCACCATATAAATAGATCATCGTTACCATATCAGCAGTTTCAGTGGATGCATGAATCCATTGTGGAGTGCTGAATAGCGGTGTTAGTGTGATACAGATTGTTATGATGATCAAGATCTTATGTATCTGTTCTCTTTTTCTTCTCCAATTCATAATTCCTCCCCCTTTACCTTTCATGATAAAGGGGGAGGTCGGGGGAATGTAGTGGTAATTTCTACATGCGGCTACGATCCTCTTTAGCAATAACTCGGGGGCGCTTCTCTTTTTCTGGCATCGGTGATCGCACCAGAATATCGAGGAGCGCTTTGCCATTAAAGGGGAGCAAGGGCCACAGATAGGGAGTATGCATGGAACGCATGGAAGCCAAGAGAATAAACCAGAACAGAATGCCTCCGATAAAACCAGCAAGATGGAAGAAGCCCACTGCTATGAGAAGGGTAAGTCGGACTAAACGATTGGCAAGACCTAGCTCATAGCTAGGCGTTGCAAATGTTCCGATGACAGCAGCTGCCACATAGAGGATGACTTCATTGGTGAAGAGCCCGACCTCAACGGCGACCTGTCCTATCATAATGGCCGCAACTAAGCCTAAAGCAGTCGCGAGCGGAGAGGGAGTATGAACAGCTGCCATTCTGAGTAGGTCGATGCCTACCTCAGCTAATAAAAATTGGAGAAGAAGGGGTACCTCACCTGATTTTTCTGGCCCGATAAAACGCCACGCTTCCGGGAGAAGAGAGGGCTCCAATGCCACCAAAAACCAGAGTGGGAGCAGGTAAACGGAGGCGAAGATCCCGATAAAACGAATCCAGCGAAGATAGGCACCTACAATGGGCTTCTGTCGGTACTCCTCAGCATGCTGTACATGATGAAAAAGGGTAGTGGGCGTAATCATCACGCTGGGTGAGGTATCCGTATAGATTAAAATATGTCCTTCTAAAAGGTGAATGGCAGCCACATCAGGTCGCTCCGTATAGCGCACAAGGGGGAATGGGTTCCAATTATGCTTAAAGAGAAACTCTTCTAATGTCTTCTCCGCCATGGGTAAACCATCGATTTCAATCCCCTCTAACTTCGCCTTTAAATGTTGGACTAATTGAGTATCCGCTACATCCTCTAGATAGCTAATACAGATGTCGGTCTTGGAACGGGCGCCAATCTGCATATACTCCATGCGTAACGAGCGATCTCGAAGACGTCGACGTGTTAGTGCAGTGTTAAAGATTAACGTCTCCGTGAAGCCATCACGGGCTCCTCTGACAACCCGTTCAATATCGGGTTCATCTGGATTACGAGCGGGATAAGTACGAGCATCAATAATGAGTGCTTCGGTACAACCATCCACCAGTAGCACTAGCGGCCCAGATAAGATGGCATTGAGGATTTTCTCCATGTTTCCAGTAGCTTCAAGCTCAATATAGCTGAGTTCTGTTACAAGTAGACTGGTAATAGCATTGGGATGTAAGTCTTCTGGCTCTAATGAAGAAAGATGACGAAGAATCTGTACCATCAAGTCATCCTTTGCAAAGCCATCCACAAAATAGAGCGAGAATTTAGTGCCTGCGTAGAAAAGGGAACGATATATGAGATCAAAGCTTTTTTCAATGGCCAGAGCATGATGAATATATTGATCGTTCTTCGTTAGGTTCGCGAAGAGCGGGAGTGGTTCGCTCCATGTAAAATTCGGTTCCATGGTTATTCCTCCCAACAAGGATTCATCATTACTCTCCCCAACTTTATACTTGTTATTCTGGCATCGCTGGTTTCATCAATAAACTTTCAGAATTGAGCAAAAATAATTTGTGATCACGATATAGCCAATGAATCCACTCCTATTGTATAATGTGGTTGAAATGTCTAATAAGAGGGTGGTTCTCTTCATTTCGTATTCATTTGATCTTCAGTCGTTTTCACTCCATGAGAATGAACCATAGCGTTCTTTCCCTTCGCTGTCATTACAAGTTATCTTTCAAAAAATAATAATGAGGGGATTTGTATGGTTCAAAGATTAGCAACCATTTATCATTATGTGCAGTTTAATCTTTCATTTTCTCAACTGGGTCAATTTCGTGAGTATTTTCGTCGCAACCAAGTACAGTCCACGTTACAGCAAGATATGGAAGGACATGTCATCATCACAATTACGTTAAATGGTAAAAGAAGAGTGTTTCCGTTCACAGAGGTAAATGGCTCTTATCACTATCATGAGGTCATCGGCTCTATTGAACCACAATGGGAACAACTATTACGACCACTTATCGCCCAGTTTAATGGGAATGCCATGGTAAAACGAATTTATGCTGGCTTTGCCATGATGTATGTTTATGAGCAGGGGCAAATTGCTGAAATCGTGGAAGTAAAGCCTAATGATGCTCATGTGGTTTACCAACACCTAGGTTCCCGTGAATTTGTAAATACTACCACAATTCCAGTAAGTACTAAGGTAGGAAATGGACATTTAGATAAAAAAGGTATTGATTTAATTATCAATAGATGATAATTTTATATCCGTCAGTACTCTTTTAGGAACCAGGATTCACTCGAAATATGGGGTATGATGAACATCCCCCCCTCGAATGTAGTGAATGACGTAGGTCCTAGCATAGTTTGAAAAAAATACGCTAGGAAGGGGGCCGAAAGATGGAATACTCAACTTTCGGGAGACATGTTGCTGTTGATACTTGGGGTGTCAAATTTAATTGGTTAAATGATGCTGATGGGCTCGAACAATTACTGGTGGAGGCTGCTGAAGTGAGTGGCGCCACAGTGCTTGCTGTCACGAAGAAGCAATTTGAGCCACAAGGTGCAACGGTCTTGGTTATGCTATCTGAAAGCCACATCTCGATTCACACCTATCCTGAAAAAGGATTTGCAGCAATCGATTGTTATACATGTGGCGAAACAGTAGATCCACAAGCCGCAGTGGATCACATCATTGAAGCTCTGCAACCAGAGCGCGTCTATGGTAAGAAATTGATTCGTGGCGTTGGTGAAATGGACGTAGTCGAACCCCATATTCAGTCAACTGAGCGTCGTAAATGTATCACCGTTGTGAAGTAAGAACGAAACATTAAGAGAAGAGGCACAGAGTCAGATGAATGAAACCTGACGATGTGCTTCTTTTTATTTTTCGAAACAAAGAGACATGTGATAAGTCTAAAATGGATAAAAGGACCATTAAAGTAAAAAACATATTGACAACTGTTATTTGAATTGCCATAATATAACAAAATCTATGCACACACGTTGCTATGAATGGAGAAAAGGCCAATATGGGAAAGGAGAGGGTAGGAATATGGTTTTAAGCAAAATGATTAAGCGGATGGGAATTATCGCTGTAGTAGTCGTATTATCATTAACCTTCAGTATTGTAAGTAACGCTGCACTCCTCGGATGGGACCTAGTAGATGATGGAAAACATCTGGATTGGGATGGAAATACGAAATATACTTCAAGCGTAGCTAGTGCTGTGAAGTTGTGGGAGGGTTACAAACCGGGTGTGATTAGACCTGACAGCGCATGGGTTATCGAAGATGTATACCTAAGTGATTTTTATCAGGTTAGTAGCACAATGGCTGTAACAAGCTCAGCAGGCACCATTAAATTCAATGATTACCATTACTCTGGGATGACAACCAATCAAAGAATTAAGACAACAACACATGAGTTTGGTCATGCTTTAGGCTTAGATCATACTTATGGAACCTATGATATTATGCAGCAAGGAAAACTATCACTTACAAGTTTGTCTACTACTGATAAGCGCTCCTACGATGAAGCTTACAAAACATATTAAAAGAAGGGAAGTGCATAAATTCATGAAAAAATTTCTCATGGTTCTAATGCTGTTAACAATGCTGATTTTAGGCGCCTGCTCTAGTAACAATGATGTTAGTACCAGTGAATTACCGGTCTTAAATATGGCAGGCTCGTTTAGTATTGATGTCCATGATTTAACGCAAATTGTAGGTGATGCTGACTATGTCTTTGTTGCAAAAGTACTGGATGAGGTTGAAACACTTTACAAAGATACAGTCACCATAGAAACAAGCCAAGGTCCCAAAGAGGTTAGTGATCCCTATACGAAATATAAAATTACGGTAGTTGACAATATCAAAGGGAATATCAAGAAAAATACGGAATTTGAAATTCTCAAAGCCGGAGGAATCAGTGAAGATCACAAATCTATTGTTCTGTATGAAGAGGATCAATTATTTCAAACCGGTAAGTACTACATCATGGCCGCTTATGCTCAACCAGATGGCTCGTTGCTTGTATCTGGTCCCAATTCAAGCTTAGCCCTAAATGAAACAAGTAAAGATAAAATCGTATCATCAGAAGAATATAAAGAGTATAAAAAAGCGCTAGAAAATGAATTTAAAAGTGATCGAAAGCGGTTTAAATCAATCCATGAGGAATAGTTGAAAAAGCTGTAGGTAAAGGCCACAAATCGAAGAAACCATGAGCATAAGGAACTTTTCTGATGCTCATGGTTTCTTTTTACTATTCATAAGCTCATAAATCAGGATTGATTGTTCAGCGTATGAAACGCTTGGTATAATGAAAGTGACTTTTCATATCTGTAAATGAGGGGGAGTCCATCATGAGAAAGATCCCATTTTGTAAAATGCATGGTCTTGGAAACTGCTACATCTATATTAATCAATTTGAGGTTGTACTCAAGGAAGGGGAGCTATCCTCCTTGGCAAAAAGCATGGCTGATCTGCATTTTGGGATCGGATCCGATGGGATGATCTTAATTGGACCTTCTCAGCGGGCAGATATACGGATGCGCATTTTTAATGCTGATGGCTCCGAAGGCAAAAATTGTGGTAATGGTTTGCGCTGTGTTGCTCGTTATGTCTATGATCATGGCATTGTTCAACAACGTAATATGACCATTGAGACTGGTGGAGGAATGATGAAGGCCACTCTCCATGTTCATGGCGATGCTGTAGAAGGAATCACAGTCAATCTAGGGAAAGCACATCTGAAGAAAAAGGAGATTCCCATGCTTGGAGATCCAGAATCGTATACGATTGCTGAACCTTTTATTTTCCAAGTTAATGGTGTTCCTTATACCCTTCCTGTAACAACCGTATCTCTAGGTAGTGCCCATGCGGTCTTCATTGTCGATGATGTGAAAGCGATTCCGATGAGCATATGGGGACCGATTCTCGAACGACATCCTGCTTTCCCTGATCGAGTCAATGTGGAGTTTATTCAGATCATTAAGCCCAATGAGATCCTATTTCGTGTCTGGGAGCGGGGATCGGGGATTACGATGGCATGTGGTACAGGGGCTACCGCTTCTGTGATCGCAGGCATTTTAAATGATAAAGTAGCAAAGTATGAGCCCGTTACGGTCCATTTGGAAGGTGGGGATCTGCAAATCGAATGGACAAGGGAAGATGAATTACTGATGACAGGTCCTGCAGAATATATTTGCACCGGAGATTTTTTAATTTAATTTTTTGAAACATTTTTTTCAAGAACTACGTATATATAGTTGGTCTATTAGTATAGCAAATATATCCTATTTCTGTATCTATCAGGGTATAAAGGAGGGGTATGTGTGACATTACAGCTTGAGCATGTACGGAAAGAGTTTGGCAAGTTTGTTGCTGTTAAGGATTTTAATCTGTCTATTGCACAAGGAGAGATGTTTGGACTTCTTGGTGCAAACGGTGCAGGGAAAACCACAACCATTCGGATGATCCTTGGTCTTTTAGCACCAACTTCCGGGAAGATACTTTGGAAAGGGAAGAAAATCAATTACTCCATCACAGATCAGATCGGCTATTTGCCTGAGGAACGGGGACTCTATCCTAAGCTGAATGTGGTTGAACAGTTGGCTTATCTCGGCGAGCTCAAAGGGATGAAACGGTCCGAAGCGAAGGATGAGGCCAATCGCTGGCTTGAACGCTTGCAGGTTCCGGAGTTTGCAAAGAAAAAGGTAGAGGAGCTCTCCAAGGGGAATCAACAGAAGATTCAATTCATCTCATCTATCCTGCATCGTCCTAGCTTACTCTTTCTCGATGAGCCCTTCAGTGGGCTTGATCCAGTAAATGTAGAATTGTTGAAGGAATCCCTTGTTCATCTTCATCAGAATGGAACCACTATCATCTTTAGTAGCCATCGAATGGAGCATGTGGAGGAGTTATGCAAGGAACTCTGTATCCTCCATCACGGGGAGATGGTGCTACATGGGAATCTTAAAGAAATTAAACGCTCATTTGGTAAAAGAAGTATCGTACTTCATACCACTGCAAGTGATCTCGAATTGGAAAGTATCGCCGGTGTAAGCAAGGTAAAAACCACGGCAGAAGGCTATGAAATTCAGATCGTCAATGAAGAGGTTTCACAGGAGATTCTTGCTCATGTAAGTGGAAAAGGCTTTATTACGAAATTTGCCCTTGAAGAGCCATCCTTGAATGAGATATTTATTGAGAAAGTGGGTGGTCATGGTGAATAAATTTTTCATCGTCTTTCGCCATACCTTTATTACAAAGCTGAAGAGTAAAGCATTTTTCTGGACCACCTTGCTTATCTCTGCTGCAATTTTACTACTCGTTAATATCCAAACCATTATTCAATTCTTTGAAGAAGATGAGACCTCGAGGATTATTGAGGTCTATGATCCCAGTGAACAGGTACTACCATTGTTAAGTCAGCAGCTTGATGTCATGTATCCTGGTGAGTTCACACTGAAACCATTAAGCCTCAACGATCAGGAGAAGTCTAAGACACTAGAGGAGGCCGATCGTACTGGAACCCAACGGGTGAAGGATGAAGTCATTGATGGGTATATGCTAATTGAAGAGCAGGTCGGCTCAATGCAGGCTTACTATAAGGATGATGGCACTACACCTGGGGATCATGTCAATTCATTACAACAAGCCTTAAATGCGGTGCAGTTCCAATTATCTACAGCAGAGCTGAACCTTACGCCGGAACAGGCGGCAGTGCTTTTTGAGCCCATGCCGTTTGAATTCGTTTCTGTAGCAGATAATGCCATGACTAAAGAGGAGTACATCCAGTCCTTCTTTCTTGTCTACATCTTATTATTTGCCATCTACTTCTCGGTCTTAATGTATGGACAGATGGTAGCCATGGAGGTGGCTGCAGAAAAAACCTCCCGTGTCATGGAGATTTTAATCTCCAGTGTCTCTCCCGTAAAGCAACTATTTGCTAAGATTCTAGGTATTGCAACCTTAGGGATCTTTCAGGTTGCCATTTTTGTTGCTGTAGGAGTCACCGCCATCAAGGTGAGCGGACAGGATTTTGAATTGGGTAATCTTCAATTCTCCTTTGCGGATATCAAGATTTCCCTCATTATTTATGCATTGATCTTTTATGTTCTCGGCTATTTGCTTTATGCCACCTTATTAGCCATGGTAGGCTCATTGGTGAGCAGAACCGAAGACACTGCACAGCTAATGACGCCGATAACCATGCTCTTCGTTGCAGGCTTTATCGTTGCCATGTATGGCTTACAAAGTCCAGAGAGTACCATTGTCCAAGTAATGTCCTATATCCCATTCTTCTCACCGATGCTAATGTTTCTCCGGATTGGAATGGGAGCACCTACTAGTGTGGAGGTTATCATTTCAATCGTGCTCCTCATCCTATCCATCATCCTATTTGCCTGGATCGGTGGAAAGGTTTACCGTGGAGGTGTCCTCATGTATGGGAAACGACCAAGTTTGAAGGATATTGGTAGGGCGATGAAATTGCGTTAAGGTAGAATTAAATAAACCATATAGCATAAAGCAAATAAAAAAACCAATGGACCCCGCAAGGGGCTCATTGGTTTTTGAATGATCCTAGTTATGAAGAATTCTCTGTCGAGCTACGATCAACCGATCAAGCTGCTGACTTTTCCTGATCATCTCAGGATGTGTCAGTGTTTTACCTTCTGTAAACATCATATACAAAGTACGCCTGTACTGTTCAATCAGACTATCTAGGATGATGGAATCCCAATGATTAATTGAATCATCAGAAAGGGTTACTCCCATCTGTGTAGCCACCAAAATCCGCTCCTTCTATTCTGCACCTATACCGATTCGACATAATTGTCGAATACACAAAATACATTTTACCATATAGAATGACATTTACAATGCTTATTCCCAATAATTCACAATACAATCACATCTGGGCAGCGTTGGTTGATGTATTCGCGTGCTTAGGAAGCTTCTTTTGTAGCTTACCGACGATAAACTTACCAAATGGAAGCTTTGATAAAACGAGGG
Source organism: Rubeoparvulum massiliense (assembly GCF_001049895.1). Lineage (GTDB taxonomy): Bacteria > Bacillota > Bacilli > Rubeoparvulales > Rubeoparvulaceae > Rubeoparvulum > Rubeoparvulum massiliense. Next base: position 393,977 of record NZ_CVPE01000006.1, on the reverse strand, counting down.
TTAGCAGTAATGCACCACCAAGTTGAATGACAAAACTATAGGTGAAATAGAGATATGGGTGAACTCCCTTATAGTAAAAATGGAAGATGGTGTATAACATGGGATGAGCTAGGTAGATCCCAAAGGAGTAGCGAGCGATCCAATGGAAGGATCGACCAATCCAATTATTCTGTATCCAATTAGAGATGATGAACATGGCAGCCAAAACCACCATCGTGTAGAGATAAACCTCTGGACGCTTGGAAGTGATCCGTCCATGTTGGATACTTACTACTACTAGGTAACCTGCTATGACCAAGAGTAGGAAAATCCACCATTTATACTTCAGAACAAAGGCTTTCCAACGATCATAGTTATACGCAAGATAACCAGCCAAGACAAAATAGAAGATCCAAGCAGGGAAGAGGATAAAGTAGTAACGTCCCCACATGGAATATAACAATGGAGTAGAAAGCTGCGTTCCAAAGTATTCAGTCCATAAGCGAGCGAAGGTATCTGGCTCAATAAATGTGAAAAAGGCAAGATACAAGAGATTAAAAATAAAGGTGACGATGAGCACCCAGTGCTTACCCATGGCATATTGCCACTTCAGCTTGTGTAGGAGCATAAATAGTAGGAAATACTGAAAGATGATCAAAATAAAGTAGATATGGTATTGACCCGTTAACGCATTTTTTGTCACTTCCCAAGCAGTTGGAAGACGATGCTGATAGGTCCAGGTAATCAAATAGCTATAGGTGATACTCCAGATCAAATAGGGTATCAAAATATATTGAACTCTTCGCTTCATAAAATAGGAGGGAATCGTATCAGGATAGCGATAGAACATTAAGAAAGCAGAGATAAAGAGAAATACCGGTGTAGCAAATAGGAAGAGCTTCTGCACAGCTGGAAGACCCATGGCGTAATTTTGGCTTGTGACAGAGTGCATAACCACAACAGATACACAGGCCATTCCACGGATAAGATTAATCTCTGGTAGGAATGTTGAAGCTGGTTTATTCAAATGAATACCCTCCTTTCTAGTAATTTTACCAAACAGAATATACAAAACCACTTATCAAGATAAGTGTATCCATCATATACTGAGCTACATACAACTTCCTTATTCTATCATATCCCTTAGGCGAATTCGATAGGAAAAGGTGGATAGACTAAGGAGGAGATATTGACTTCAATTCTTCAATTGTCTATAATTAAGTTCAATATAGTAAAGCCATGAAAAGGAGCAGTATGCAGATTCTTCATTCTAGAGAGTTAACGGTTGGTGCAAGTTAACATGAAGATGGCAGAACTCGCCTTGGAGCTATCAGAGCGAAGCTTAGTAACTCTGGTCGTTAACCGCGTTAAGGTAATGAAGTGAGTAACCAGCTTTTCATCTGGTTATTAACAAGGGTGGTACCACGGGAAGTCAATCTCTCGTCCCTTACAAGTTTCTTGTAGGGATGGGGGATTTTTTTAATGGAAAAAACGCGAAAAGAGGTTGATGAAAAAATGGCTACGAACCAAATCAAGACCTATGATCATCGTGCCATTGAGCAGAGATGGCAACAATATTGGGATGAAAATTGGACATTTAAGACCAATGATGAATCCGATAAACCCAAATTTTATGTACTAGATATGTTTCCTTATCCTTCAGCAGCTGGCTTACATGTTGGACATCCTGAAGGTTATACAGCAACAGATATTATCTCACGTTACAAGCGAACAAGAGGATATGAGGTACTCCATCCTATGGGCTGGGATGCCTTTGGCTTACCTGCTGAGCAGTATGCATTCAAAACAGGGATTCATCCTCGTGAAATCACGAAGCAAAATACGAATAATTATCGACGCCAAATCAAGTCACTCGGCTTCTCCTATGATTGGGATCGTGAGATCAACACCACTGATCCAGAGTATTATAAATGGACCCAATGGATCTTTCTCCAATTATACAAACGAGGCTTAGCCTATATTGCAGAAGTACCGGTAAACTGGTGCCCTGCATTAGGAACTGTATTGGCCAATGAAGAAGTAATTGACGGGAAGAGTGAGCGCGGTGGACATCCAGTTATTCGTAGGCCAATGCGTCAATGGATGCTGAAGATTACCGCATATGCAGAACGATTACTTGAGGATCTTGAAGAGTTAGATTGGGCTGAAAACATTAAAGAGATGCAACGTAACTGGATCGGTAAATCAGAAGGGACTGAAGTGAAGTTCCCTATTGACGGTCATGACCAAGTTCTCGAGGTATTTACCACACGTCCCGATACTTTATTTGGTGTTACCTATTGTGTGATTGCCCCTGAGCATCCATTGGTTCGTGAAATCACAACGCCTGAGCAAAAGGATGCAGTGGAAGCCTATTTAGCAGAAACAGCGAAGAAGAGTGATCTAGAACGGACTGACTTAGCTAAGGATAAAACAGGTGTCTTCACTGGTGCATACGCCATCCATCCTGTGACCAAGCAACCTATTCCGATCTGGGTAGCCGATTATGTCTTGATCACCTATGGAACAGGTGCGATTATGGCTGTGCCAGCTCATGATGATCGTGACTGGGAATTTGCCACGAAGTTCTCTCTACCGATTCAACCTGTTATTGAAGGTGGCGATGTTACAGAAGCACCTTATACAGGCGATGGGGTGCATATCAACTCCCAATTCATCGATGGGATGAATAATGAAGAAGCGATCCGTACCATGATCGATTGGTTAGAAGAGCATCATGTGGGAGAAAGAAAGGTAAGCTACCGTTTACGCGACTGGCTCTTTAGCCGCCAACGCTACTGGGGTGAACCCATTCCTATCTTGCACTTAGAGGATGGTACCACGAAGGCTGTACCGGAAGATCAATTGCCATTGCGCTTACCAGAGGTTGAACAAATTAAGCCTTCTGGGACAGGAGAATCACCACTGGCTGCTGTCACAGACTGGGTGAATACCATTGATCCTGAGACAGGCATGAAGGCACGAAGAGAAACCAATACCATGCCACAATGGGCAGGGAGTAGCTGGTATCATCTGCGGTATATCGACCCTCATAATACGAAAGAGATCTGTTCCAAAGAGAAGCAACAGAAATGGTTGCCTGTGGATCTCTATATCGGCGGGGCTGAGCATGCAGTGCTTCACCTACTCTATGCACGCTTCTGGCATAAATTCCTCTACGATATTGGTGTAGTGGATACGAAGGAGCCATTCCAAAAGCTGATCAATCAAGGGATGATTCTTGGTGATAACCATGAAAAGATGAGTAAATCTCGAGGCAATGTAATCAATCCTGATGAGATTGTGGAAAAATACGGCGCTGACACACTCCGTCTATACGAAATGTTCATGGGACCATTGGAAGCATCGAAACCTTGGAGCACACAAGGTGTTGAAGGGATCCGCCGCTTCCTCAATCGGATTTGGCGTCTCTACATTAACGAAGATACAGGCATGCTCAATGAGAATATCCAGTCTGATGTGACACCAGATGAGGATTTCCGTAAGGTATGGCATCGGACCATTAAAGTGGTCACCCATGATACAGAGAACTTCCGTTTCAATACTGCCATTAGTCAAATGATGATCTTTGTAAATGAAGCGTATAAACAAACAACCATCCCGCAGGAAGCGTTGAGTGACTTTGCTCAATTGCTTGCTCCCTATGTACCTCATATTGCGGAGGAGCTTTGGGACCGTTTAGGTCATGAAGGCAGCATTACTTATGTACCTTGGCCTACCTATAATGAGGCATGGACCGTTGATCAAGAAGTTGAAATGGTGGTACAAATTAGAGGAAAGATCAAAGCACGCTTAACGGTAGCGAAGGATAGTAGTGAAGAGGAATTACAACGTTTAGCCTTAGCTGATGCAGCCGTTCAGGAAGCATTAGAAGGCAAGGAGATTCGTAAGTTTATCGTCGTGCCGAATCGTTTGATCAATATCGTAATTTAACTAGGAGGGTACCACTTGTTACCAGCCAATAAAATTAATCGCATCAATGAGTTAGCCAGGAAAGCGAAGGTCGAAGGGCTGACAGCAGAAGAACGAAGTGAACAACAAACGCTTCGCCAGGAATATTTACAATCCCTCCGTCAATCTTTTCGCTCACAACTGGAATCCATCACCATTATGGAAGTAGATGATGAAGGTAACGTGTTGAACGAACGGAAGCCAACAAGTAAGAAAAAGCCTTTACAATAATGTGATCTATGCGCAAGCATCTTTCAAAAGACGGTAATTTTTACTTGAAAGTGCTTGCGCATCTTTTTAGGATCATGTAGAATAATTTCATACTGTAATATTTCGAGTCACGAAGAAAGGAAGATGGACACATGTTAATTGCTCAGACCGTGGTGGGTGCGAACTAACGTGAACTGATTGATTTAGCCAAGAACAACTAGTTCACATGTTCATACATGCATCAATAATTAGTTGTTATATTGGTTAATCTTGGTGATCGTCTATGTTCGGTAACTACAGGTTCGAGCGTCATGTTGTTCATCTTGCTCATCAGGAATTTGGAAGGGAGTATTTATGTTGATCCGATTAGGATCACTTCCATTTATCCTGTGATGCTTCTTATTATCCGATTCCATCTATGTAAACAGCGATATCAACTAAGTACGTCTGGTTACACAGAGGATAACGTTAGGTAATGGGATCGATAAGGTTGAACAAATAATTCAATGATGCCATACGAACAGGTAGTTTCCTTACTTCTGTTCGTTTTTATTTTTTCAAGAAGACTTGTTCAACTGTTGAGGTGACTACACATGAAAATACGTGAATGGGATATTAATTTAAAGGTTCGTTTAATTGGCGAGCTGTTAATGAATGTTTTGTTTTGGATGTACTTTCCTTTTATGGCCATCTACTTTGCCGATGAGTTTGGCAAGGCACTAACCGGTTGGTTAATGATCCTTCCTCCAGTAGCAGGCGTGATTTCCAACCTATATGGTGGTGCGTGGGCAGATCGCTTTGGACGGAAGCGGATGATGATGATTTCCGTCGTCCTCGAAGCGATTGGTCTCTATATCTTTGCAATTTCACCAAGTCCCTGGCTTGATTTCGTCATCTTTGTGCTGCTGGCTAGTGTAGGTACGCTGTATCAGCCTGCTAGCATGGCGATGGTCGCGGACCTGGTGCCCGTACATGAACGACGGGCAGTCTTCTCTGTCTTCTATATGGCCAACAATATTGGTGTTGTACTTGGGCCAATTATTGGTTCCATCCTATTCTTTACTTATCGTCATGAGCTAATCTTAGGATCGGCTATTCTATCTACGATCTTTCTCTTTGTATTGAATAAGTATGTCCATGAAACCCTGCCAGCCAATGCAAAGGATAAATTAGAAAATACTAGTCTCACGGATCAGTTAAAGGATTATGCGATAATATTTAAGGATAAGCTTTTCTTCATGTATATTATTGCTGGGATTACGATTTCGCAGATCTTCATGCAGATGGACCTCTACATGGCCATCTTCGTCAATGAGCATGTAGTTCAGCAGCCCTTTCTCCAATGGGGAGATCATCTTATCACCATTGATGGCAAAGGGTTATATGGCTGGATGATCGCTGTCAATGGGGCGATGGTGGTGCTATTTACTGTTGCTGTTACCCGTGCCATTCAGCGCTGGAGCGATAAGAAAGCGTTGGTGATCTCATCCTTTCTTTTTGGATTTAGCTTCTTTATGATGGCTTTCTCTATTAATCCTTGGTATCTCTTGTTCTGTATGGTGGTCTTTACGCTGGCAGAGTTGATCCGAACTCCTGTTATGCAAAACTTTATTACAAAGATCTCACCAGAGGACCAGCGGGGACAGTATCTCGGTGCATCATCGTTACAATTTTCCATTGGGCGTGCTATTGCACCATTAGCCATTACGCTCGCAGAATTTATCTCGCCATTTGGAATGTTCACGCTGTTCTTCGTACTGGGGATTATCAGCTCAATACTCTATGCACGGATGTTTGATCTCCATGATGTCAGAGTGGAGGGAGAACGGGCTATTTAAAACCCTTTGGTGTTTGAACAGGTCGCTAACCTGTTCTTTTCCTTTGAGCAAATAGATAAGTCCAACAGTTGAGGTTAAAATATATGAAACTCTTAGAATGGGATATTAACTTGAAGGTACGCTTATTTGGCGAGCTGTTAATGAATGTGTTGTTTTGGATGTTTGTTCCGTTTATGGCGATTTATTTTAAAGAAGAGTTTGGAGAGGCCCTTGCTGGATTCTTAATGGTGATTCCACCCATCGCGGGCATTCTTGCTAATCTCTTTGGTGGCACCTGGGCAGATCGGTATGGCCGCAAGCGGATGATGCAAATCGCCATCTTTATTGAGGCCATTTCCATGTTTATCTTCGCATTTTCGCCAAGCGCATGGCTCGATTTTCTTATCTTTAATTGTCTTACAGTAGCTAGTATTATTTATCAACCTGCTAGCTTAGCCATGGTGGCTGACCTGGTTCCTGTTCATGAACGCCGTGATGTCTTTGCAGTATTTTATATGAATCGGAACATCGGCGTTGTTCTAGGGCCGATGATCGGTTCGGTACTCTTCTTTACATATCGCACGGAACTCATCTTGGGATGTGCTATTGCAGCAGTTATATTTTTCATACTGTTAAACAAATATGTTCATGAAACAGTACCAGCCCATACCATCGAACAATCAAAGAAAAGTAGCACTTTAGGGCAACTGAAGAACTTTATGGTTATCTTTAAAGATAAACTGTTCTTTCTCTATGTGATGGCTGGTGTGATAATCCATCAGACATTTTTGCAGATGGACTTTTATTTGAGCATCTACGTGTATGACCAAGTGCACGATGCTCCCTTGATGCGATTGCGGGATCACCTCATCACTGTGGATGGAGCACAGCTGTACGGGATGCTAGTGAGTCTCAATGGAATCATGGTGGTACTCCTCAGCGTAGCGATAACCCGCGCCATTCGAAACTGGTCTGATAAGCGTGCTTTTACCATTTCAGCGTTACTCTTTGGCTTTAGCTATTTCTTAATGGCATTTTCTCTGAATCCATGGTATCTCTTATTCTGTATTGCCATATTCACCATCGCAGAGATGATGCGAACACCTGTTTTACAGAACTTTATCACGAAGATTTCTCCAGAAGACCAACGGGGGCAATATCTCGGAGCATCATCACTTCAGTTTTCCATCGGTCAAATGATTGCTCCATTATCCCTCACCCTAAGTGGGATTGTCTCACCGTTCTGGATGTTTACTAGCTTTTTTGTAACGGGGATCATCGGTGCATTGCTTTATGCAATCATGTTTAATCTCTATGATAAGCAGATGGCAGGGGAGGAGGAGCATTCCATACCTCAATCAGCGGAATACTAATCCTGCTTGTTGAATACTTTATAGATATAAGAGAAGCAACAGGAACCTAGATGGCTCCTGTTGCTTTTTTACTTGCCTGAAAGAGAAAGAGTAGATTGATAAGAAGTCCTAGAATAATGATATAGATAGTATAATCAGTAACAGCAATTATCACGTCCTCATGCTGGTAAAGATAGAGATGATTCAGTACGGATTCTACCTTACCACCCCCATGTTCAGAGAAAATGTTACTCCATTTTCTTAACTCCATGAAGTACCATAACTTAGAACCGATAATGGCTAAGAAAAGCAAGATGTTAGTGCTCACTACTTTTTTCATTGGTGATTCCCCCTTGCTAATCATGATAGGCACTAGCTTAAGCATGCGTCTTAATATGAAAAACGTCAACTTCTAGAAGGATGTTCTTAATGATAATAATGCGTCGATGGAATAGGAGGAGTAATGGTGAAGAAGGAAAATCTTACAATGCTACTAACTCAAAAGGAGGAGTTAATGGAGATGATCATATACCATCTCTTACTAAATCGAAAACGGCAAAATTATCTTCTTATCCTATTTATCGCATTTCTTTCGCAGCTGGTGTTCTTCTTAGCGGACAAGCTTACACCAAGCATATTAGCCATACTTACAGTGATTCAATTGGTAATGATTATTGCGTATTTAATATCGCCAGGCCAATTGAGAAGAAGGGTAATGGAGCATCCAACAGAGCTTTATAAAGAATTATTGATCATATATGCAGCGCAGATGCCTGAGCTAGAGAACGAAGATTTGTCTAAGTCAGGAAATAAACGATAATGAGTAAAACCTATATATTATAGAATAAAATGGTATTTATGTTATGATGTTATTACATGGAATTTGATTGTGATTGATGTTTTTGATCAATCATAAGCTGAATGTTCTATTGATGTTTAGATAGTTACAAGAGGGAGTGATGAACCTATGGTCTTCTTATATGCGGTTATTGTTATCGCCATCGCAGTCTTAATATCAGGTATCACGGATTCTAGCGTAGCGATAATTTATGTTGCTCCAGTACTTGCACTAGCATTGTTATTAACCATCAATCATAAGCTTAACATCCTTCTAAAACATCTGAAGCTTTACCCAGCACCTCAAAACAAAATTGAGACAATGAATAATGGCGAGATTGAGAAGAAATGATGCGAAATGAAAGCCGTTGTCATAGAGGAATTTGGTGGACCAGTAAAATTTAAATAAGCGTAAGAGACTAAACAGACTACTTATTAAAATTTGAGAATTAATAAACAGAAATTTCTATCCTTACTGATACAACAAAGATTACCATAAAAATATTATGTAAACTACACAATTTCTTTCTAAAAAATATATTGATCATAAGTAACGAAGGTGTTTTATGCGAAAACAGAAAAATCAATCAATCATCCATAATCGTGCATTCATCCTGCTTTGGTTAGGGCAAACCGTATCAAGGCTAGGAAATCTGGTCTATGATGTAGCTCTAGGATATACCGTCTATCTCATCACCGGTTCGCCACTCAGTGTGGGTACAGTCTTGAGCTGTTTCACTATCGCACAATTGCTTACACTAGTGTTTGGTGGGGCGGTAGTTGATCGATTCTCACGGAAAAACATTATTCTGATAACCGATATCATCGCAGGACTTGTAACAATGCTACTTGTTGTTGCTTTGATGGTGGAGCAGTTATCCATTGAGATGATGTATCTCATTAGTATTGTGTTAGGTATCGTGAGTGCTTTCCATTTACCAGCTTATCGGGCCATTATACCAGAGGCACTTCATGAACATGACATCACAGCAGCCAATGGATTAATCAGTATAACCAATAGTATTACAAGGGTGATCGGTCCTTCAATCGGAGCAGGTTTACTAACCTGGTTGGGCGCAATGGGCGCATTTCTCTTCAATGCGCTTTCATTTTGGATTGCAGTCGTGGCGATGATCTTTACACCGATACGTGTTACCCAAACTAGAAGAAAACATCAAGAGAAGAAGCTCTTATCTGATGTGATGAACGGGTTACGATTAGCTTTTCAAACACCATGGTTACGGGATTTATTCCTTATTTCTTCTGCCATCAATGTACTGGTTTTAGGACCAATTACAATCTTAATACCTGTCATCGTTGGAATGGAGGAATTATCTCCAGCCATAATCGGCGGTGTGATGGCCATGCAAGGGATTGGCACGGTTCTTTCAAATTCTGCAATTCTTCGCATACCAGCGAGAAAAATATCCATGAAATTCATTTTTTCCTTATCTATCAGCTTTGGCTTAGGTGCATTACTCATGGGGCTTTCTCAGCCATTGTACTTATTTGTCCTGGGAGGCTTCTTTGTGGGCTTAGGGGCGTGCACCTTCACATTAAAGCAAACACTTATTCAGACGAGGGTTTCTTTAGATTATCTTGGACGAATCTTTAGTCTCGATATGATCGCTTCATTCGTGCTCTTGCCTTTAGGTTATGCAACTGCAAGTATCTTGGCAGATCTATGGTCACCACGTCTGGTTATCATCGTAGGAGGGAGCATCGAGATTTTTCTAGGTGGTTTGTTCATTTTCCTTGAAAAGGGTCGAGTTGGTTATAAAAAGTCTTTGGAGTTATCTTAATTGTGGTTGTTGCTTGTTCCAAGAAGGTGTCATAGTCGAAGAGTTGATTTTTACTATACCATAATATAATTATGTTAACTAAGATATGAAAAGTAACCAAATAGAGCAATTCTCGTGTACATGTCACTAAAATTGAATTGATAGGAGCTTTACATATGAAGTATTTCATCCGATTAAATGTACTTAGCATTTTATATGCTTTTATGATGTTTGCTTTCATCCAGCTAAAAAGACGTTTTATTATTTGATTCAAATTATTTTAAAGAGTTAACAGGGAGATATGAGGGCTTTAAAAGAAAACATTCAGGAATAGTGGTGAAAGGCAAATAATAGACTGATTTATTCAGCAACTATTATTGTAATATCCTTAATGGGCTATTTTCTGGTTTACCGTCCTTTTCTATAAGCAACTCATGCGTAGAAAGTTGAATATACCGCAAACGGGCACGATTGTTGGGCAATAAGTTTGAAAGTTAGATAGAATGAAAACAGGGGAATTTAAAAATTTCAGTAAATTCAGTGGGGTGAGGAAAAGAGTGAATAATCCATCGGTTGAAAAACAATTCGCAGACGCATTGAAATCCATTGCTCGAAATCTAGAAATAAAGGAGTACGTTCAAAAGTCACCTGAACTTTATCCGTTATTTCAAAGTGCAGCTAAACGGTTTGTAACTGGTGAATCGAAGGAAAATGGGGTATCCCTCGGTGATCAACTTATACATAAGGGATATCGTGTTTCTTTGGAATTCATCGGAGAAAATACAACCAATATAGAGGAGTGTATTCGAGCCAAAGATGAATTTATAGCGTTGATAAAAGAATGTAAGAAACATGAAATTAGTTCTCGTATTTCCTTTGATTTATCTCATATTGGTTTATCTGTTGAGCCGGATCTTGCTTATCAAAACTTATTAGAAATGGCGAAAGAGGCTGAATCATATGACCTTTCTCTCATGATTAGTATGGAGGAATCAGCTAAAACGGATCAAATACTTACCGTATACAAAAAAGTTGCTTCGGAATATTCCAATGTAGGGATTACGCTTCAAGCCCATCTACATCGAACAATCGAAGACATTAAGGAATTACTTAGCTATCCTGGAGCAATCCGAATTGTTAAGGGAGCATACCAAGAACCATCGGATATTTGTATTCCTCGTTCGGAGGAATTGGACCAACGTTATCTTGAATTAGTAGCCCTATGTGTTAGTGCTGGGCACCAAGTTTCAGTTGCTTCCCATGATTACGCTATCTATAAACAAATTATTGAGCGTGGTTATTTGCAAAATCCATATGTGGAAGCAGAAATGTTATATGGTATTCGTCCTGAACTTTGTAAACAACTCAAAAATGACGGACTACCAGTCCGGGTTTATCTCACCTATGGGGTGGAATGGTACTTATATCTCACCCATAGGATAGCTGAATATCCACCAAATATTTATGTTGTCATTACGGACATGATTCGGGGGGCAGACGATACTTCGATACTTTATTAAATAAAAGGGTGCTTTTATGGCATAAGGATCACAGCAATGATCAAACATTATATTTCAAATAACAATAAAAGCCGATACTTCCTTAACGTAGGAAACATCGACATTCTTTGTGTCGAAATTTGCTTAGCGTATGTTTTGCGCTTTTTGTTGGTAGGACCCCAATCAGAATAAACAGGTCAAGATGCTAGTGCAACCCCAAAATAATAGTAAAAATCGCCATTTCAATTGAGAAGCTCCAAAATCATCTCTAAGCGATTTTATATACGAACACGATAAATTGCATTAGGGATTATCCATAAATTCAACACAAGTGATTTTAACAGGCCGTTTTTACAATCAAAAATAGCAAAAAGTTATAATCTGGTTTTACATGTATGTAAATGGTATGTAGATAAAAAAACAAAATTATATTCAAGAGACTCAGGGTAAAAAATATTATAGGCGTATAAAAAGCGAATGGGAAAAGAAACTCCAGGATAAATAATGAGTTCGAAACCGAAAAGAAAGTATGATATAATTAATAAATAATAACCGATCGTGTAATCATGTGAAAATTATTGATTTTTTCTTCTGTCTCAAAACATAAAGTAATCTCGCCAATTGAGATATTTTGCGTAAGTATAGCTTACGCATGCATTTTTCCCATAACGTCCGATAATATATATTATGTATACTAGAAAAAGAAAAAGAATCGATGCGGTCCCCATTCATTCTCTATTGCGAAAATGTCCGCCCTCGAATGAGAACGGACTTTAAACTAATTCATGTATTTATTCTTCATTCCAATCGACTTGGGCTTGCTGTCCCATGGAAAGCTTATCTGTTGCACTGTACATACGAGGATGTTCCCTTAACCAATAGACAATGTGGTGATCTTCTTGGTATCGATCAAGCTTCCTGCGCCTTCCCAAGAACTTATACACTGTGTTTCGAGAAATTTCTAACCTCCTTGCAAAGGCTCATATCAAGCGAATGCTCATAATCTCCGTATTGCACCATTGTTAAAATTATCATACCACTGTGCTAATTCATCTTCACTATCCAATTTTAAAATTTTGAAAATTTCATACGCAAATTCCACAGCAGCAGTTTCGTTGGCAGTAATAAAGCCGCCATCAACAACAACTTGGGCTGGAATATACAGAGACTGTCCATTATATCCTTTTTGACTTTGGAATAATTCCAAGCTATCCCCTGTATGTTTAACGGTATCTAAAAAGCCGTGTTTACATAAAAATGTAGTTGCACCGCAAATGGCGGCAACAGGAATATGATTTTGTGTAATATTCTTTATAAACTCTGCAATTTCGTCATAATCATTTTCTTCCCAAGAAAGTCCACCCGGCAAAATAACCATTGCAACATTAGAATAATTATCAAAATTGGTAATGCTATAATCAACACTTGTACATAGGTTTCCCATTGAAATTTTAGGATTCGTATCAACTGAAATTGTTTTTACCATATAATCAGAAAAGGCATTAGCAACAGCAACAGCATAGCTTGCTTCCCAATCGCACCATTTGTCTGTGAGTAATAGTAATATTTCATTTTTCATTTAAATCATACTCCTTCGCAAATTACAAATTAGCCCTGTCGGGCACTTTTTCGTTGTCTACCATTATCTTTGGTAGATATATAAAAATTGACCTTTATAATGTAAACCAATAGAATCATTTAGCAAGATAGAACTGAACGTGACAGGTACCCTACAAATTACACAAACTTACGACTTTCCCCTTGATAATTGGTATAATGTAACCTCTGTATCGCTAAGTTTCCTACAACAATTGCTATCTTGAACGGCTAACTAATTGTACGCCTGAAAATACAAAGATAATAAAAAGCAAACCTAATCTAAGCCAATTCATATAAAGCCAAAACATTCCACCAGACACATGAATTAGTGATGCATTATATTCATCTGCATACACACCCATATTCCAAAACAGCTTCAAAGAGATTATCAGAGCTATTAAGCTAAAAGCAAAAATAACGATGTTAAGGCCTCTATTTGGATGACCTGCTACTTTCCATGTTTTTATAAGATAAATCACTATCGATAAAACAAATAAGCCCATAAAGCTTAATCCAATCAAAAGTATCGGCATATATACGCCACCTTTCGCATCTATAATGCTCTCTACTTCTCCTTTATACTATACCTAGAAACCATATTACACCATAATAAACATTATGTACAATAATCGATAATTGATAGTATAGTGGTTCAATATTCTAAATAACCAAATGATTTGAGTATTTTATACCGTCTTACTGCAAGTATCCCCTTCCAGTCTCTTCTGGCTACTGCAAATTCCTCTGGATAGCTGTCCCAGCTCCATGAAATGTCCCAAGTTCCTTCTTGAGATAATTGATGAATATAGAAATCTAAGTTTTGTTCAACTAGATGACCGAATTGGTTACAAAGAGGGTCTTCAGGGCTATCAACAAAGTCTAAAGGTAAAGCTTTATACCCTGTTGACCATGATGAAACATCTCGATCAACACATTGCTCTGCAAGTAGAATGACTTTTTCTAAAACTTGATTTAAGGAATACTGGATCTGATGATTAAATTCACTTTCACGTAATTTCATTAGCTTAACCATCTGCTGATAATTATTGATTTCATGCTGACCCATTTCACTTTGACTCATAAGATGATCAATTGCTTTTTCAATCGCTTTCCATCCGAGTTGGGATGCTTCGCTATGAACTGGTGACCAATGAACAAGGTAGGCTGCTAACTCTACACCTGGATTAAACATCCAGTTCTCCTGAACTTCTTCGCTCCAATGCCACCATGGGGCATGCGGTCGGTTTCAGCCTCGATTTCCAGCAAGATCTTCCCTGCTGTCCACGTGGCAATTGCCGATGATTCTGGTAGCCAATAATCAGGTTCGATACCATGCCCAAATCCCCCATCCTTGTTTTGAAAAGCAGAGAGATAATGAATTACTCTGTCACGAGAAGCGCCTTCGCACATATACTCCCATCTTGCCACTTCCAATGAGCGAGCATTTCTTTTCAGCCATGAGCTGGTCTTATTAAATGTTGTTTTTGAGATTTTCATTTAAGATCGCCATCCAATGACATGATATTTTAATCAAAGCGTGTAAAATCATCGATTATGGATTTTCTCTTTTTGAGTTCTAATGAGGTAAATTACTGTCATAATGATAGCTATTATGATACCACCGATGAGTAGATATTTCTTGACGGAAGCATGAAACTCCTCCCACTTCGGGCCTAAGAACTTTCCTATTGTGATAAAGGTAGATGTCCAGATTAGCGCTCCAGTATATGCATAGATTGCAAAAATGCGATATGGAATTTTGGTTATTCCAGAAAAGTATCCGCTGATATGTCGAACGCCAGGAATAAAATAAGTGATGAGTAAGACTTTATTGCCCTGCTTTTCAAACCATTGTGATGCTTTCTCAAACTTATCTGGACCCAAATGAACTCGCTGTCCATGCTTCTTTAAAAAAGGAGCTCCATAGTGAAATCCAATGAGGTATGTAAAAGTTATTCCAATGGAACTGCCCAGTCCGGCTACAAGAATACTCACTAACCAATTTAGCTTCCCTTCTGAGACAAGAAATCCTGCATAGCTCATTAGTAATTCACCAGGCAATGTCAGTATGATTAGCTCCGTCATCAAGGTGAAAAACAATATGAAATAATCATATTGATCTAGCCAAGACCTTAATGTATCCATGCCCTTCTCCCCTATCCAAAGTTCGCGTAATCAAATGCAATCCGTATCATCTCTATTGTTGGATTCTTTTGATAGAAAAATTCCCTTTGGGTTAATGGATGGATGAACAACCCATCCAACCCCATTCAATTCTAATTTTGATCATTGGATATACGATGATGATTAAGCATAATATCGTCTTTCACGAGCTATGGAAAAAGTAGTTTGGGAAATAAAAAAAACAAATCCGCCCTATGTAAAAGGGTAGATTTGTTTTTCCAACATGAAGCTATCTAACGTTTGTAAGAGAAGAGACACTCATTTACATTCCCTTTTGTTTCAACTCTCTTCTCCAACGATTGATCATATATATTCACCACCTATGATAATGCAATTTCTAGTTGAACTGGACAATGGTCACTGCCTTGGACATGGGCGTGAATCTCTGCTTCGTCGATTTTTTCTTTCAATCGCTGTGAAACAATGAAGTAGTCGATGCGCCAGCCGATATTCCGGTCTCTTGCTTTATTCATATAGGACCACCACGAATAGGCATCGGTCCGTTCAGGATAAAGGGTACGAAAGGTATCAACAAATCCTGAATTAAGCAATGTGGTCATTTTTTCCCGCTCTTCATAGGTAAAGCCGGAGTTACCAATATTGGCCTTGGCATTTTTGATATCAATTTCTTGATGGGCCACATTGAGATCGCCACAATAGATTACGGGCTTTATGTTATCTAGATCTTGAAGATAGCTTCGTAGTTTATCCTCCCATACTAAACGATAGTTTAATCGGGCTAGATCCCGTTGTGAGTTGGGCGTATAAACATTTACAAGATAAAACTGATCAAATTCTAGGGTGATAATTCTACCCTCAGGTTCTTCATTAGCCTCTCCCACTCCATAAGAAACAGATAACGGCTCATGCTTTGTAAATACAGCTGTGCCAGAGTACCCCTTCTTAATCGCATAGTTCCAATATTGATGATAGCCTTGCAAATCTAACTCAATTTGCCCAGCTTGTAGTTTTGATTCTTGGATGCAGAAGATATCTGCATTGACTTCCTGAAAATAATCTAAAAAACCTTTCTTCACACAGGCTCGAATTCCGTTTACATTCCATGAGACTAGTTTTATACTATTCATCTTCTACTCCTCTGCTTCATATGTATATGAACTTGTAAGATTCTATATGATCTAGTATATCATTGAACTACTTCCACGAAAAATTATGAAGTACTGCTCCAAATCCAACCTCCATCCCTGCTCCTTCAACCAGTCATTCTGTTGGTGATAATCAGGTAATATGCTCTCGACAAGCTGCCAGAAGTAGTGGGAATGGTTCATATGGATGAGATGACACATTTCATGGACCACAATATAGTCCAGAATTTCTAGAGGAGCCATGCTGATCCGCCAGTTGAACATCAGTTTTCCTGCCGAGGAACAGCTTCCCCAACGCCGCTTCTGCTCCTTCACTTGTACATGGCTGGGCTGACGTTGGATCAAGGGCTGATAGTGTTGTATCCGTTCATTCACAATGTCGAATGTCTGCTTGCGATACCATTGCTCTAAGGCTGTACGGATAGCAATGGGGTCTTCTTCCCCAAGGGTTACAATAAACTGACCATTGACAAGGTGATCAGCGGTGAACGTGATATAGGGTTTCTTCCGCTTATGAGCGGGATCAATGTTAACCTGAAGAGTAAGGACCTGTCCAAGATAAAGAAAGGGTTCGCCGCTCATAAATTGGTGAGTGCTCATGGCTTCCCTTCTTTGCTTCATTGCTTCAAGTCTTTCTGTAATCCAGCGTTGCTTCTTAACGAATAACTCTGTAATGGCGGCTTCAGATGTATGTAGAGGTACGGTGATCATCACCGTACCTCCTGGTTGAATGCGAATTTCTGCTGTTTTACGCCGCCGAAAGATGACTTCATATTGAATGGTCAGGGCATTGGGTAGTGTGATATGTCTTAACATAAGTAAGCTGGCCCCACTCCTTATTTATCTGTAAACGCATGGGTTAAATTGGGGACAATTTGTTTTTTTCGTGATACAACGCCTTTGAGGACCGCCTTATGATTATCTAATTGAACGCCGAATGCAACTTCCACTTTCTGAGCAGCTGCGCCCAGTACTAAAACAACGGAGTCATTATTCAGAATATCCGTTACAACATAGACGAACAGATCCAATTGGCGATCAGCGATCACTTGTTGAATAGCTGCTTCGAACTCTCCTTGGCGAGCAAAAAGCTCTTCAGGGTCAACGGTGTTCACTTGAGCGATGACCACCTTGGCATTTCCCATGGGGAATTCCTTGGAATCTAGACTGATTAATTCCTCAATGGTCTTATTGCTTACATTGGCCCCTGCTTTAAGCATGGCTAAGCCATAGCTCTCTAGATCTACACCGGCAATGGCAGCAAGCTCACGAGCAGCTGCTTCATCTTCAGGTGTGCATGTTGGAGATTTGAATAACAGTGTGTCAGAAATAATCGCAGAGAGCATGAGTCCTGCCACGGCTGGATCGATTTGGACTTGCTTCTCCTTATACAGCTTGTTCACGATGGTTGATGAACAGCCTACAGGCTCTGCACGATAGTATAAGGGCTCTGCGGTAGCGAAATTGGCGATCCGGTGATGATCCACCACTTCAAGGATCTGTACTTGCTCCAAGTCGTCCACACTCTGTTGTCGTTCATTATGATCAACAAGAATAACCTGCTTCACTTCATTGCTGACAGTCTCAACAAGGCGTGGCAGCGGAACCTTGAAGTAGTCCAAGATAAATTGTGTTTCATTACTGATCTCACCAAGACGAACGGGCTCTGCATCCATACCGAGCTTTTGCTTTAAAGCTGCATAGGCGATGGTAGAGCAGATGGAATCGGTATCTGGATTTTTGTGACCGAGAACTAATACTTTGTTTGACATCGAATTGTTTCGCTCCTCTTTAGTTGAAATTAAGTATTCTCATCTCTTATTCTAACACCAAATTCCAATCTAATCTTCTCCATAAGCTATGGGGATTGATTAATAAGCTTTGGATCATGGTGTAATGACGATTGGTGTGGTCGGTATGGAGCTCTTCTAGCCAAAATAAACGGCCAACAAAATAGGCGAGTCCATAGTCAACCCAACTAGAATAACATTTTTGCGCAAGAATGGCTACTTTCTTCATGAGGTCCCAGCCTTCACCCTCTGAGAGATAACCTGCCAGCATCCCTGCTTGACACAGGTAGGAGTATCGTCCAAAATCCCAGGCGGCAATCCCAGCATAGGGTATTCTATTATTGTATGCTCGAACGATTTCATATTCAATATGTTGCGATGTATTCTTCGGAAGTGCCTCGATATAAGCCGCTTGCCCCGCTTCAGACAAAGTGGAGAGGAAGGAACGAATCTCCATGAAAGAGCTACTGTGACCCTCCTTCAAGAGCCATTCCAATCTTTCCTTGAGCGTAGCTGTATCTTCAATGCTCCAACCTGACTTTAGCATATGCTTGCATCGCTTCACATTCTCATCCGTTGGTTCCCACGTATAGGCTGTTTCTGGTGTAAGGTCGTTCAGCTCCAATAAAGGTGCAGCTAAGGCGATGGAATACAATTGTCCTTGTATTAACTCATCCATTCGATTTTTACTCATCTTCTTCACCTACCCCTTGTAAGAAGTGAAACTTAGGTAGATCCAGGCCACGATGTTGATCAATGGAAACAGTCATGGGCCAGCGTTTTCTTGAAGATTGCTTGTTCTGTTGAAAGAGAGTAAAGCGCTTAGGTTTCTGCCCTTGGTACGTTAAGATGCCTTCATACCGTGTGAGATAGTCGGGATGTTCGGGATTAGAATTGAGGGCTTCTCGGGCATAACGCAATGCCAGATCCATCTGTCCCATATCAAAATAGATCATGCTCAATACACTACAAGCGTCCCCACGTATACCAGCTTCATAGACAGGAGTCAATGTCTCTAATGCTAACTTGGGCTTACCCATGTAATATGTGATCACCCCACCATATATCGAAGCATAGGGATCATCCTCATCGATAGGTGCGTGCTTCACATACAGATTTAAAAGCTTCAAAGCTTGGAGCCACTCTCGTCGTTCCAGATGAACCCATACTCTGGTGAGCAGAACCCATAGAAAGTTCGGATTGGATAAGGGTATACGCTCTAGATAGATCAGGATTCGTTCATGTTTTTTCTCCGTATAGAGGGATTGAGCAGCAGCGAGGGCTATGATATCATCTTGTGGGTTTAAGTCAGATCCGTGACAATATTCTACACATGCTTTCTCCATATCTCCCATGACACGGTAGATATCCCCAAGAACTAGATGGCCATCTGCATCTTCTGGCTCCAGGGAGATATAGTGCTGAATGGATTCCAATGCCCCAGTGATATTATTCATTTTGAACTGGGCTAGGGAAATATTGAAATGGGTGATGCTAACATCACTCCACCCCATCACGGTTTGGAAGCATTCAATGGCTTCTTCAAATTCCCCCAAACTGAGATGGCAATTCCCCTTCCGGATCCATGCATCAGTGAACTGGTAATCGTTTTCTACCACTACAGCATGGTCATCACGTGCCTCGGCATAGTTTTTTAAGGCATAGTGGCAGAGCCCTCTTGTTGAATAGTAGATCCAACGGGAGGAATCAATGGCAATGGCTCGATCAGAATATTGAATACCCTTCTCATGCTCTCCATGGTAGCGATATGCCTCGGCAAGATGATGCAAAACTTCAGCATTCTGAGGATTGAGCTTCTCAGCCTCGGATAGATCATGAATGGCAGCTTCATAATCTTCCTTGATCTCTAGCATAACAAGCCCTCGTTGGAATAGGATAGGGACACGGTCTTTCCCTTCTTTCCTTGCCAACTCCAAAGCTTGATCAAAGCGTTTGATCCCTTTATTTACTTGATTTTGTTTAATCAAGGCCTGACCCCATAGGAAGTGCATCTCTGAGGTAAGATTCATCTCCAAGTCTAGATCATCGAGGGTTTCGGAACATTCTTCATATTGGCCCATCTCAAAATAGAGTTGAGCCAAGGGATAGTAAAGTGAATACTCCTTCGGTGATAGTTCAAGCTGCTTCTGTAATTTCTCCACCAAGATTTGATTGATTTCTAACAAACGAACATGTGGCTCAAGAGCATAGGGGAAAATGACAGTATTCTCACTGTAAAGAGCCTTTGCTTCCTCGAACTGACCTGAGGCGAAATAGCATTGAGCGATCCCTGCTTTTGCATCGGGATCTGTATGAACAACATTTAGTACATGGTTAAAATCAAGGAGCGCCTTCTTGGTCTCTCCCATCTTCAAAAAGAGGCGACCACGATGCTTATAACCATCAATCTCCTCTGGAAAGGCTTCAACAAGGCGATCGAAGGCTTTAAAAGCTTCGTATGTATCATCGAATCGTAGATAATATTGACCGATTAAACGGAGTAGATCAGGATCCGCCGTGTAGATTTGGGAGGCAGCAGATAATGCCTCACCTGCAGAATCTAAATCATTACGGATTAAAGCATAATAGGCCTCTTCTCGGTGCTCAAGATACGCGTCATAATCCATCTCTATATCAGGATTAAAGCAATCGTAGCGTAACAGACCAGGCTGTTCAATTTGGCGGATTAGATAGCGCACAAAGCTTTCGGGATATTGAGCATAGAGATCCTCCTGCTGCTCCGTCCAATAAAAATGCTCATTGAGCACGCGCCAGACTGCCTGTGGCATATGAAAATGTCCCATGAAAAAGTCAAGGATACGTTCATTAATGATCTGTTTAACATCGAGGTTCCAATATTCCTCCCGCTCTAGTAACTGCTTCCAATGCTCAAGCTGAATACGGGCAAAGAAGTCCTCATAGATGGCTGCAACCTGGTCCATAAATTGGTTGGCTAGCTCACCAGCAGTGGACGTATCATCTTGTGTAACAGTGGTAGCGATGAATGGGGAGGCACCCCCCTCTTCAAGCCCTTCTTCTGCTTCATCATATTCAATGCTCTCTTTAGCAACAGGCTCTTCTTGGAAGAATACGATCTCTTGTGATTCTTGCTCATTCTTTGCAGATTCTAGCGCTTCTTCGTAGGCAAGACGCAGATGCTGAAACCCCTCCGGGTCTTCCTCTGGATGATAGATTTTAAGCTTCCTTGCATAGGCACTTTTGATTTGCTTGACGTCATCTGTTGGCTCGATTCCAAGTACTTCCCAACTGGTCATCCTCGTCATTTCTTCTTTCTATCACCTTTCTACTTGATCTAAGAACGCTTTTAAACGCTTTGCTTCATGTTTGATCAGCTGATCATCTTGACTTCGTAAGGCCTGCTCGAAGCGTTGAAGGGCAGAGGCGATGACCATACGCAATTCAGCAAGGGACTCTTCATATAGTCGATCACCACGGGCAAGGAGCAAGCGATTTTCTAGGCGATCACGAGGATGAATCTTCAGATTCTCTAACTGCCGAAATCGTTCCTCGATCTCCTCCTTCGACATTTGACCTGGCTTCTCTTGAATGATCAGCTGCTTTTTGATCCCTGTTTCTACTGCTATGACTTCTACCTCTAGGATGCTATTAATATCATATGTATAACGTACGTCGATGGCTTGTTCACCTGCTGGTGCAGCAGGAATAGGAATCTCTAACTTTCCTAAGAAAATATTATTCTTGGTTAAGCGACTCTCGCCTTGATAGACTTCCACTCTTAGTTCCGTCTGATTGTCACGAATGGTATAGAGTCGCTCTACCTTACTTACAGGAATGATGGTATTCCGCTCAATAATAGGTAGGAAATGGCCAGATTCATACTCCCCTGAATCTGTCTCAACAGCAACCTTTGTCCCCAACGTGTAGGGACATACATCGGTAAGTACCACATCTTGAATGGCTGCATGCCGCTCCTTCATAGCAGCTTGAATCGCTGTACCTAGTGCTACTACTTCATCGGGATTGAGATGATGAGATGGAAGACGACCGAACATCTTTCCAACAAAGGAATAGATCAAGGGCATACGGGTGGCTCCACCAACCAGGACAACCGCATCCAGATCTTTAGCGCTTAAGGAAGCATCCTTTAGTGCTCGTTCCATCGGTTTTAAGAGCCGATTTAGGAGAGGCTTCGCTAACACTTCGAAACGATTACGATCCACGGTCCACTCAAGGGAGCGTCCATTTAATAGATAGCTCATGGTACCGGAGCGTTCCTCGCCAAGCTGGTGCTTGCATCGTTCAGCCTGCTTACGAAGAGCGCTTAATGTCTTCGTATCTAGGGATTCCAGTTCAATTTGATGATACTGGAGGAATTCTGTCAATAATAGATCGGTAAAATCCTCACCACCGAGAAAATTATCACCAGCAACAGATTTTACCTCCATCACTTGGTCGAAGAGCTCAAGGATGGAGACATCAAAGGTTCCCCCTCCCATATCAAAAATGAGGAATTGGGTTTCTGGTTTTTGCTCATGTAATCCATAGGCGATAGCTGCAGCAGTAGGTTCATTGAGTAGTCGCTCCACTTTTAATCCTGCCAATTCGCCAGCACGTTGTGTTGCCTTACGTTGAATATCATTAAAGTAAGCAGGGACGCTGATCACTGCCTCCGTCACTTCTTCACCTAAATAAGCCTCAGCATCCTGCTTTAAGGAGCGAATTACGAGGCTGGATAACTCTTCCGGTAAAAATTGATAGTTCCCTAGCTGAAAGGTTTTGGCTGTGCCCATATAGCGTTTAAACACAGATGCTGTTAAATGAGGATGGGTAATCAAGCGTTCCTTTGCTACTTCCCCAATCAGGATCTGCCCTTGTTCATCCACGCTTACTACAGAAGGGGTTAAATGACTGCCTAGTGCATTGGGGATAATCGTTGGACCATGCTCTGTCCAAGCAGCAACCAAGCTATGGGTCGTTCCTAAATCAATACCGATCATTGTCATGACAATCCCTACCTTATATCACCATAATTTACTATATGATCTTAACATAGTTTAATAGTCTCAACAATTGCCAGTTACGACATGATTAAAAATGACACCAACCATACAATGATTGGTGTCATAGACTCTAATTATTAGCGCTTTAAATTAGTTCTTCGTTTGTGCACCTAGTTCCTTCGAGCGTTCTGTGGCTCGCTTAATGCATGCGACAATGGCATCTTGAAAATGATTTTCTGCTAAGACCTGTAAGCCCGCTTCCGTTGTACCTCCAGGGCTCATAACTTGCGTATAGAGTTCCTCCGCTGTTTTTGAGGTAGTGCTTAAGCGCTTAGCTGCTCCAATTAAGGTCTGGATCACTAATTCTTTACCAACCTCTTCATCTAACCCAATCTCTGTGGCCGCTTTCTCCATAGCTTCTACCAGGTAATAGATGTAGGCAGGCCCGCTTCCAGCTAAACCTGTCACCGCATCCAATTGCTCCTCAGGTACCACGGTTACCGTTCCGATAGCAGAGAACAATGCACAGGCCAGTTGGATCTCCCGCTCCGTTGCATAGGCGCCTGCACTGATCGCCGTTGCAGATTCCCCTACCTTGGCAGAGGTATTGGGCATGGTACGGATGACGGGAGCGTGATGCCCTAATAATTCAGTAATATATGAAGTGGAGATTCCCGCCAAAACGGAGATGAAGAGCTGTTTTTCTGAAGTATAGGAGCGGATCGCCTTCATCGCACTCTCAATATCTTTCGGCTTCATCGCCAAGACGATGAGATTTGCATGAGCCACTGCTTCCTCTTTATTCACAGTGGTTTTGATCCCATAATGCTGCTCCAGCCATTTCAAACGATCTTCATCTTGACGATTGGTGGCAATGAGCTGTGATGGTGCCACAATCCGATCGGCGATCAATCCAGCAATGATCGATTCAGCCATGGAACCTGCTCCGATAAAAGCGATGGTTTGATCAGCGATGTTAGATACTATTTTTGTCATTCCTCTCACCTATCCTCGAATTTGACCTGTGCCATGGATGATATATTTCGTTGATGTCAGACCTGCTAGACCAATAGGCCCTCGTACATGTAGCTTCTGTGTACTAATGCCCATCTCAGCACCATAACCAAACTGAGTACCATCGGTGAAGCGTGTAGAGGCATTATGATAGACGGCTGCTGCATCTACTTGACTCAAAAAGGTAGATGCGTTCTCTAAATTCTCGGTAATAATCGCTTCCGAATGCTTTGTCCCATAGGTATGGATATGCTTCATCGCAGTCTGAAGATTAGGGACCACCTTCAAGGCAACAGCCATGTCTAAATATTCATCTTGCCAATCCTTTTCAGAGGCAGGATACAGGTTAGGATCGATTTGACGAGTCCCTTCGTCGGCATAGATCGTAACCCCATGCTCACGTAGTGTAGTGATCAATTCCATCAGATGGGACGTTGCCCATTCCTCATGAACAAGAATTGTTTCAGCTGCGTTACAAACAGAAGGACGTTGTACCTTTGCGTTGAGGGAGATTGCACAGGCCATGCTGGGATCAGCTGATGCATCAATATAGAGGTGACAATTACCAACACCTGTTTGGATAACAGGCACGGTAGCATGGTTAACCACGGACTGAATCAAGACAGGACCACCACGGGGGATTAAGACATCCAGGTATTGATTCAGCTTCTGCATGCAAGTTGCAGCTTTTAGGCTGGTATCCTCCAATAATTGAATTGCCTCCATGGGAATCGCACTTTTTTCCAATCCATGATGGAGGACCTTAATCAGGGCTTGATTAGAATGAATGGCAGAGGATGAACCTCGTAATAAAACAGTGTTTCCTGCTTTGAGACAGAGACCTGCTGCATCCACTGTCACATTAGGGCGAGCTTCATAGATCATTCCGATTACGCCAAGTGGTACGCGAACCTTTTCAATTATTAAACCATTGGGTCGTTGGTTTCGTTCGAGAATGTCACCAATTGGATCAGGTAATTGAATCAATTCTTTTAACCCAGCGGACATGGCCTGAATTCGCGCGGGTGTTAAAGCCAGGCGATCCAGCATACTTTCAGAGATTAGATTGTTTCGTCCCGTTTGAAGGTCCTGTTGATTGGCTTCAAGAATGAAAGGCGTTTCTAAGATTAATTGCTCTGCCATTAAGGCTAAGGCTTGATTTTTCTCATCTGTGGTGGCGAAGGCAAGCTTTGGTGCAGCTTCCTTCACCTTCTTTGCTTTGTCAATTAAATCACTCATGGGATCATTTGCTCCTTTCGAATGGCTACCCAATTATCTCGATGAATCACCACGGTAATGCCTTTATGGGTGATGGTTTTTGCTTCTGTGCTTGATAAGCCTTTGATTACCTCAAGCTCTTGTGAGGAAAAATTGATCTGACCTCGACCAATCCGCTGTCCTTTTTCATTAACCACTTCCACTACATCACTAGGGAGAAATTGCCCTTCTACATGAATAATCCCGGCTGGCAGTAGACTCTTCCCATGATGGAGCAAGGCTCCTTCAGCACCAGCATCTACACAGACTACACCTTTGCTCTCAGAATAAAGGCCAATCCATTGCTTTTTATTTTTGACTGGTGCATGCTCGGAAAATCCTAGATAAGTACCATCGCCCTTCCCATCGAGAATATCCATTAGTTTATCATCACCTACTCCGGTGCCAATAAACACATTGACACCGAGGGAGAGTGCTCGCTTTGCTGCAGTAATTTTCGAGCGCATGCCACCTGTACCGACCTGTGAACCACTTCCGCCGGCAACGGCAAACAGTTCTTCCGTTACCTCAGGTAAGAAGGAATACTTCTTAGCATCAGGATTTTTGTTGGGGTTATCGTCATAGATTCCATTTATATCAGTTAAGATCATTAACAGATCTGCATGGACAAGCCCACTTACTAAGCTCGAGAGCATATCATTATCGCCAAAGGTGAGCTCTTCCACTGCGACGGAGTCATTTTCATTGATGATGGGAATCACATCCCGCTTCAATAGCTCCATCAAGGTGGAATAAGCATTTTGGTATTGCTCTTGATTCACAAAATTATCGCGGGTGAGCAGGAGCTGAGCAACGATCCGATGATGTTTACGAAAGGTCTCGGCATATCCCTGCATGAGTAAGCCTTGCCCCACTGCGGCTGCCGCTTGTTTTCCTGCAAGTGTTACCGGTCGTGAGGGATAACCGAGCTGTGTAAAGCCTGCGGCGACTGCTCCAGATGAGATCAAAATCACTTCATGACCAGCTTCCTTTAACTTGGCTAAGGCAGCCACATGCTCAGTTAGCTTTTCCATGCACAAGCCACCGTTGCTATTGGTTAAAGAGCTACTACCAATTTTTACGACGATTCGTTGTTTGCTCATAAGCATCCCTCTCTGCGAAAATTGTCGTGATGATCAAAAAAGATCCCTCCATCCTTCTAAAAGGACGGAAGAATCTTTAAATCCGCGGTACCACCTTCATTGGCAGAACAAGATAATATTGGCTCTGCCCCCTTGGCTCCCATATCGTGGGAAAACGGTTCGGTTGATCCTGAACTACTCCAGGGTGGGTTCATTTCTCCAGCGGTGGCAAAGCCTTACAGCCCACGGGCTTTGCTCTCTGAGCACTTGAAAAGATTACTATTCCCTATCACAGTATTAAAGTGTTCTATTGTTAATTATAAATTATATTCAATAACAGCGGAAGTGTCAAGAAAACGGCTAGATGTTTGGCTGTGAATAATTATTGAACGACAGGTAAATCACTCTGATACCAACCATTATTCATCCCACCTAATAAGGAGATGGCATTAAAACCAACAGTACGGAGCACGCCAATCACCTGTCCTGCACTTTGACCAGTATAACAGGTCACAATAATTTGCTTATCCTTAGGTAGTTGGTCTAAGTGTTGACCAACATCGAACCACCAGACATTGTGAGCGCCTTCAATATGCCCCTTGGCAAAATCCTCTGCTTGACGAATATCGAGGATGTAAATGGATTCGCCACTATCCTTCACCAACTTATCGAGGTCTTGAGGTGATATTAGATTACGGTTTTCTGAATTGAGTCCATCAAAATATCGCTGGGCAGCGGCCATCAATGCCTCTTCTCCCCCAGTTACCTCCGATAAGATCGCCTCCATCTCCTCTTCGGTAAGTTCCCTATTCTCCACCGTAGTATTACAACCTAGGGTGATCATCCCAAGTAGGATAATGACCAATATAAGTGGAAATCCTTTAGTTTTCATGTTCTCCCTCCTCAGCTGTTTTAAATGATGCAATGGCTGCTTTTAATTCCTCAAAGTTTTGATCCAATTGGCTAAAAACTTTGACCGTTTGGTCTGAAAGCTGTAATTGTTCCTCGGTATTTGCACGAATCTCCTCGGTAGCTGCCATATTCTCCTCGACCATCTTAACAATCGTGGTGACTGTTTGGAGAATGTCATTACTTTGTCCCCGAACCATCTCGGTTTTTGTGGAGATGTTCTTCATATTATCATCAAGATCTGAAAATTGATCAGCCATCTCTTGCATATTGAGGGAGAAGTGACTGGCTTGGTTGGTGCCTTGTTCAACCTCGATCTTGCCCTTTTGCATCAGTTTTGAGATGGTCTCTGTCTCTACTTGAATGGTCTGCAGAATCGTTGCGATCTCTTGCGTTGCTGTTTCAGACTGGCTAGAAAGCTTACGGATCTCCTCTGCCACCACAGCAAAGCCTCGTCCATGCTCGCCAGCACGAGCAGCTTCAATGGAAGCGTTTAGGGAAAGCAGATTGGTCTGCTCAACAATTTCACGGATCAAACGAAGAATGGTATTGATCTCTTGATTGCGTTGGGTAAAGGCCTGCATCTTTTCTACGGTGAGTTGGAATACCTCTTGTACCTTCTGCATCTGTTGGTTTAGTTCGGTCATCGAAGTAAGACCCGATTTTGCGATGTCATTGGAGTGATTGGTAATTGTGGATACCTCAACCACCTCGGTAGTTACCCCATTGATATTTTCGACGATATCACTGAGGTTCTGATTAATCTGAACGAGGCGATCGGTAGCTTGCTCATCACCTGCAGTTACCTGCTTAATGGCAAGAACGATATGGGTGGAAGCATTCTGTAGGTCTCGTGTATTCTCTTGCAAGGTATGTAAGGATTGATCAACGGTACCAGTGGATAGTTTTACTTGACCAGCAAGGTTTTTCATCTCCTCCACCATATGATTAAAGCCCTTGCTTAAGGTCCCTAATTCATCTGAACGCTGAATTTTTGATCGTACCAGTAAATTTCCCCGGGAAGCCTCGCCAGCAAGCTGCACCAATTCCGCGATGGGCTGTGTGAGATGACGACTGTAGAAAAAGGAGATCAATAAGCCTAAGAGAATGGCTGTAGTTGTTGCAACAATCATGGTTGTTCGTGTGAGGGAGACAACTTGGTGTAAATTATCCGAGACGCGTGAATTATCCACTTCAAATAGTTGTATCAGGTGGAAGACCACTTTATCAATCCGCGATTGAACAGTGGCCATTTGACCCTCCAAGTGTTGGATCTGAGATTCATAGAGGTAAAGATGATTGGCAAACTGTTCATCGTCTATAGATGCGTTATTTAATGACGTGACAGTTGTAGATTGGATGGAGGCTTGATAGCTTTGCCAGGTCGGTACCATCTCCACTTGAAACATCTGGTCATAGGCTGATAATTCCTTCTCCAATAAATAGAGCAATACTTGCTCAGTATTTGTTTTACCAGCACGTTCAATCTGCTCCATGTCCGCTCGGGCAAGCTCAGATGCCTCTGTAAAGCGGGAAATAGCCCTTTGATTATTCTGGTAAATCAATTGAAGCTCAGCATTATGCATTTTCTCCACCGAGGTGATTACACCGCGGATGGATGCCATATCTGCTGCCCGATCTTGAAAGGAAAGTATACTACTTGACACATCAGCAAGCCCGAATATCCCAGTTCCTGCTATTAGTAGAGCTAATAAGTTTACGACAAGAAAAGCAACTCCCAATTTTGCGCGGATCGTTCTCAAGCTAGTCACCACCCCACCGTAGTAGTTGGAATCAATATCTGCATAAGCTATTTCTACCTACTTTTACTATAACGTTTTGTCATTTGTCTTGACATAGGAATAATCCCTCATTAGATAGAAGAACCACAGGAATAAAAAGATCCTGTGGTTCTTCTTCATTTAATGTTCCTAAGGTGTTTATTTTTTATCTGGAGTGGTATTCATCCTACTACGCTTGGAGCTCTTTCTGTAAACTGAGTACGAGCTCTTTATTCAATGGATACTCGGATTGAAAGTTGGGATGCGTTACTTTAATAAAGACATTTCCTTGTTCATGAAGAAAGGCATCCTTCTGATCTGGTGTGAATGGAAACCGGAGATAGTGTACCGATTGAGTATAATGATCTTCGTCATCCTCGTCTGCACCGGGTTCATAGGATCGGATCGTATGCTCCCCAAAGGCTAGCTCAACATGGTTTTCAATGCCGACGATGGTCTTGTTAAATTCCCGTAATTCCTGTTGATTCGGAATTTCAATAAACAAGGTCATACTAAATTCATGATCTTCAGGAATCAATTCATTATACACATCAAGCATCTCTTCTAAATATGTTTCATCTTCAATCCGTTCTGCCCGGATCATCTCCATGATCTGGTACCAGATGGTGAGCTTCGTTTCGAAAAGGCCCGTCATTCGATCATTGAGCTTGGTTCTCCGGATTCTTTTCTCGTGGATCACTTCTTTTAAGAACCGATCGGCAAGCTTATCATACTCAGCTACTGGGATTAAATCTTCACGTGATATTTTTTTCACATCATCGCCTCCTTCATACTGGTCTTATACTTGAGATGAAAAAAGGCTGCAGAGCAGCCTCATTGATGATCAATTGGATTGAAATTATTATGCAAGAGAATCTAAGATTTTCTTGAATTGACTAGCATGGGCCTTTTCAGACTTAGCCATCACTTCAAACCATTCAGCGATCTCTTCAAAGCCCTCTTCGCGAGCGATTTTTGCAAAGCCAGGATACATTTCGGAGAATTCATATTCTTCGCCAGCGATGGCTGATTTTAAGTTGTTCTCTGTTGTACCTACTGGAAGATCAGTAACAGGGTCGCCTGCTCCGTGTTTTAATAATTGATCGAAGTGACCAAATGCGTGAGCTGTTTCACCTTTACTAATGCGTTCGAATACGGCAGAAACCTCTGCAAGTCCTTCCGTATCTGCTTGTTTTGCGAAATATTGATAACGACGATTGGCTTGAGATTCGCCAGCGAAGGCAGCTTTTAAGTTATCCAAAGTTTTTGTACCTTGAAGTTTGTTAGACATGGAACATTCCTCCTAAAAAGAATTATTTACTACCTAATAGTTATTATAATCTATTCATCTACAAATGACCAGTCATAAATATCATTTTGAACGAACTTATGGTAAATACCTTTTGTTTACATACGATCCTTGATGGTAAGAATATCCTTATCGCCCCGCCCTGAAAGATTGACGATGAGGGGCTTCTTTTCAGTACGAGCAATTGTAAAAGCATAGGCAAGGGCATGGGCACTCTCCAGTGCAGGTAAAATTCCTTCCAATCGATTACATAAGTGTAAAGCCTTCAATGCTTCTTCATCGGTAACAGCAACATAGCTTGCACGTCCCTCCTCCTTTAAGTAAGCATGTTCTGGTCCTACACCAGGATAGTCCAAGCCTGCAGAAATGGAGTAAGCAGGTTGGATCTGCCCTTCATCATCCTGCAATAAGTAGGTAAAAGCGCCATGAATCACGCCAGGTCGTCCTTTCGAGAGGCCTGCAGCATGCTCCGTTGTGGCAATGCCCTTCCCAGCTGCTTCTACCCCGATTAATTCCACATTATCTTGAAGAAAAGGATAGAAGATCCCCATGGCATTGCTCCCACCACCGACACAGGCGATCACCTTAGCTGGTAGGGCGCCTGTTTGTTCCAAAATCTGTTGACGTGCTTCATCACCAATGATCCTTTGAAAATTACGTACCATCAAGGGATAGGGATGGGGCCCAACAACGGATCCGATCATGTAGAAGGTATCTTCTACATGGGTCACCCAGTACTGGAATGCTTCATTGGTAGCATCCTTCAGTGTTTTGGTGCCAGTAGTTGCTGGTACCACTTCAGCACCAAGGAGCTGCATTCGAAACACATTGAGCTGCTGCCGTTCCATATCCTCTTCACCCATGAAGACTTTACAGGATAAGCCTAATAATGCTGCTACTGTTGCAGCTGCAACACCATGCTGGCCTGCTCCTGTCTCTGCGATGATTTTGTTCTTCCCCATCCGCTTAGCGAGCAGTCCTTGCCCTAAGGCGTTGTTGATCTTATGAGCCCCCGTATGATTTAGATCCTCTCGTTTTAAGAAGATCGGTGCTCCTCCAAGATAGGAGGAGAGATGCTTTGCATAGTATAGGGGGGTGGGTCGTCCAGAATAATGATGGAGTAATTGGCTTAGTTCTGCTTGAAATATTGCGTCTTGGCTGTATAAAGTGTAGGCTTCTGCTAATTCAGATAAGGCATGTTTTAGTGCTTCAGGAACATATTGGCCACCAAATTCTCCATAACGTCCATATTGATCAGGTGCTTGCAATTGATTGGTTCTCATAGTTCTCCCTCCGTGAAATTCGATTTGTTGACGAAGGAGAATATTGCAGTAAAGTAATGTAAATTCAGAGAGAGTTTGAAGGTGAAAATTATCACGAGGAGAAGCTATTGTATCTCAATTCGGGGTACCTGGAGCAAAGAAAAAAATAAAAAACCATGGCAGAGGAAGCCCTGGTTCTTCGATGGCACAGGTTTTCGCTCATCTCGTCTCAGCTCTACTCTTCTCTTCTTATCTCTTCTAAAATAAGGTTACAATGACCTCACTGTAACATTCTCGTCTCATCTAAATGAAGCTTAAACCATATCTATTCATTTCAGCAATTGAGTGATGTAATGCCTATTTTTATCTTAATATAACATCTGTGTACCGTCAACGAGTTACTTGGTCTATTCCCGCTTCTTTTCATAATGTCGTTTGGTTAATTCACGTTTTAAATCAGGGATGGAGACCCCTTCTTCTACCATTAAGACGAGAGTATGATAGATCAGATCGGAAATCTCATAGGTCAGTTCTGATCGACTATGATTCTTAGCTCCGATAATAACCTCGCTAGATTCCTCCCCAATCTTCTTACAAATCTTATCCACACCTTCTCGGAAGAGATAGTTGGTATAGGAGCCTTCCACAGGATGAGCCTTACGCTCTTGAATAAATGCAAAGAGTTGTTGAACAATGTCCCGTTCATAATCAATTTCGGCTGGGTCCGTATCAAGAAGATTAAAAAAACAACTGTATTTACCGGTATGACAAGCATTTCCATGCTGATCCACTTCAATCAAAAGCGTATCTCCATCACAATCTGCACTGATTCGCTGGA
Source organism: Rubeoparvulum massiliense (assembly GCF_001049895.1). GTDB lineage: Bacteria > Bacillota > Bacilli > Rubeoparvulales > Rubeoparvulaceae > Rubeoparvulum > Rubeoparvulum massiliense. The sequence goes on along the minus strand of NZ_CVPE01000006.1, from coordinate 361,417 downwards.
CAAGCTGTACGTTGCCAGAGGTAGCTCCCTTATGCCAGAGCCCTTGGCGGGAGCGGCTAAAAAACCATGTTTGCTTGGTTTCAAGCGTCTTCCTCAGCGATTCTTGATTCATATAGGCAAGCATTAAGACCTGTCCCGATTCCCAGTCTTGAACAATGGCAGGAATTAAACCTTGCTTATCAAATTGCAGATCTACTCCAACATCGTCTAACTTCAATTCATCTTCACCCCCACTCCTTGCTCCTTTAAATAGGTTTTCAGCTTATCAATTCTGATTTTACCGTAATGAAAAACAGAGGCGGCAAGGGCTGCACTCGCCTTACTCTCTTGTAGTACTGCGAGAAAGTCTTCAGGCTTCCCTGCTCCTCCTGAAGCGATTACCGGAATCGATACCGCATCTGCTACCTGCTTCGTAATCTCAAGATCGTATCCCGACTCCTCACCATCGGTATTGATCACATTGAGCACGATCTCCCCTGCACCGAGCGCTTCTGCCTCCTTCGCCCATTCCACAACATCTTTTCCTGTATTGAACCGACCACCATTGATCGTTACGCACCAATGATCGGTTTCATCTTTAATAGCATCAATGGCGAGCACCATCACCTCTGAACCATATTGATTCACGATTTCGCTTATCAATGCAGGATTTTTCACAGCTGCGCTATTAATGGAAACCTTATCTGCACCAGCATTCAATACTCTCTGTACATCTTCGAGGGTACGGATACCACCCCCTACGGTAAAGGGAACCGTCACCTGTTCTGCTACTGCTTCCACTAGATCGATGAAGATCCCTCGATTATCTACGGTTGCTGTAATATCATATAAGACCAATTCATCAGCACCAGCATCACAATATTCTTGGGTTAACTGAAGTGGATCAGCCACATCAACGATCCGTTTAAATTGCTTTCCTTTTACAACACGGCCCTCTTTCACATCAAGACATGGAATAATTCGTTTTCTTTCTTGGTTGCTCATTCAGTCCACTTCCTTATTTCAAGATCATTCAATTACATCGGATAATGTAAGCTTGCCAGTATAGAGTGCCTTACCCACAATGGCACCATAAAGTCCCATTCGTTTCAGTTCATAAACATCATGAAAGCTGGTGATCCCACCAGAGGCGATCACATCCATTTGTACTACCTCGTCGATCTGCTTTAAGCCCTGAAGGTTGGGTCCTGCTAGCATGCCATCCTTGGCGATATCCGTATAGATGATGGTGGCTACTCCTACATCCTCCAATTGCTTTGCAAAATCAAGGGCGAGAATGGTACTCGTCTTCGTCCAGCCATTTGTTGCAACATAGCCTTCCTTTGCATCGATGGAAACTGCGATGGATTCACCAAATTCCTGAACGGCCTCTTTGACAAAAGTAGGATCAAGTAGTGCTTTTGTGCCGAGAATCACCCGTGCTGTCCCCATATGGAGCAACCGTTCGATTTGGGTCAGACTGCGAATCCCACCACCGATCTGTACAGGGATGATGGATAATTGGAGTATTTCTTTGATCACAAAGATATTTTTGGCGGTTCCGTACAAAGCGCCATCTAAATCGACCAAATGCAATGCCTTTGCGCCTTCTTCTTGCCATTTCATAGCCATTTGCACAGGGTTTCCATAGACATCCTCTTGACTGTAATCACCTTGGACAAGGCGAACACATTTTCCATTACGAATATCAATAGCTGGGAATACGATCATTTCTTCAGCTCCTTGTCAATTTAGATGAGACCTTTGGAAGATGGTAGGCTCTTTCGACCGGGTATAATTCTGGTTGCTTGAAAGAGTGCACGGCCAAAGCCCTTAAAAATCGATTCGATAATATGATGACCATTCTTTCCATATAAGAGATTGATGTGCAGCGTCACCTGGGCATGGTTGACAAAGGCGCGAAAGAACTCTTCGACTAGCTGTGTATCAAAGGTTCCTACCTTCTCAACAGGAATGCTCACATCATAATGTAAATAGGGTCGGCCACTAATATCAATGGAGAGCATGGAGAGTGTTTCATCCATGGGTGTATAAGTGGTTGCATAGCGCTGAATCCCTTTCTTATCACCGAGAGCTTCTCGAAAAGCTTGCCCGAGCACAATCCCAAGATCCTCTACGGTGTGATGGGCATCCACATGAAGATCGCCTTGACAGGTTAATTGCAAATCCATCTGTCCATGATAAATCATCAATGTTAGCATATGATCCAAAAATCCAATGCCCGTCTCGATCTGTGGTTGTTGACTTCCTTCATCTAATACGAAGTTTAAGCTGATGGATGTTTCTGCTGTCTGCCGCTCAATTTGGGCTCTTCTCATTCCCCTTCCTCCCTTAAAATAGTATGATTAGCAATGTTTTAGAATCAGAAACGAATCCGTATGGCATTGGCATGAGCCGTTAAGCCCTCTTGTTCAGCAATGCGAATAATATGCTCCTTCGCTTGAGCTAGTTCTTGCTCGTTATAGTAGATTACACTGGACTTCTTGATAAAATCATAGACACCTAAGGGTGAGGAGAACCTTGCTGTACCACCAGTGGGTAAAGTATGGTTAGGACCAGCGTAGTAATCGCCGAGAGGCTCCGGTGAATACGATCCAACAAAGACGGCCCCTGCATTATGCACCTTCGGGATCCATTGAAAAGGATCCTGTATCATCAATTCAAGATGTTCTGGTGCGATTTCATTCATCAGCGCAAAACCGCTTGCAAGATCCTTCACAACATAGATCCTTCCATGATCCTGCAATGATTGTTTGATGATCTCAACACGTTCTAATTGCACCATCTGCTCTGCTAACTCTTGCTCTACCCATTCTGCTATCGTGGTAGAAGTGGTGATTAACGTGGTCACTGCCATTTCATCATGTTCCGCTTGCGCTAAGAGGTCCGCTGCGATATAGGCAGGATTGGCACCATCATCGGCTATAATACAAACTTCACTGGGACCAGCAATCATATCAATATCTACTGCGCCAAATACCATTTTCTTTGCACGTGCTACATAGATATTACCTGGACCTACGATCTTATCCACTGGTTGAATAGTTTCAGTACCATATGCGAGAGCTGCAATGGCCTGAGCACCTCCCACCTTATATACCTCATCAACCCCAACCAGTTTGGCAGCAGCCAGTGTATATGGGTTTACCTTGCCATCCTTGCTTGGTGGTGTCACCATGACGATTCGCTTACAACCTGCTACCTTGGCAGGAATGGTATCCATCAAGACAGTGGAGGGATAAACTGCCTTTCCTCCTGGTACATAGACCCCAATCTTTTCAATAGGACGAACGAGCTGACCTAAGAGGATCCCTTCACCACGATCCAGGAGCCAAGATTGCTCGAGCTGCCGTTCGTGAAATTGAACAATATTCTTTTTCGCCGCGATAAGCGCTTCAATGAAGGCAGGATCAACTTCATTCCACGCTTGTGTAAACTCTGCCTCCGATACCCTGATGTCATTGATTTCAACTTGGTCAAACTGGGCGGTATAGCTTCGGAGCGCTTCGTCTCCCTGTTCTTGGAGATCCAAAATAATTTTCGCTACCACATGGTCAATCTTCGCATAGGCGGTTTGGTTATTCCCTTGCTTCTCCCTGGTAAGGACTTGAAGATCCTGCTCCTCAACTTGAATCCGTTTCATCCAATCTCCTCCCCCTTTCACCCTACAGCTTTGCTTGTAAATTGCTGATGAAGTGATGAATTCGTTGCGACTTGGTTTTAAAGCTCGCCTTATTTACAATGAGGCGAGCACTAAGTTGAGAAATCTCCTCTACCACTTCGAGACCATTCTCCTTTAGCGTCTGACCCGTCTCCACAATATCGACGATGACATCAGCGAGACCTGCCAGTGGAGCCAATTCTACGGAGCCATTTAATTGAACGATCTCTACGTTATACCCCTTTTGAGCATAGAAGGCTTTTGCCACCTTCGGATATTTCGTAGCGACGATTAATTTTTGTCTTTCCAGCTTACTGTTGCTAGGTATGGTTGCCACCGCGAATTTACAACGACCAAAGCCTAAATCCATCACTTCAAAAACATCTGCTTCAGCTTCCATCAAGGTATCCTTGCCAACAATCCCAAGGTCTGCTGCACCCTTCTCCACATAAATAGGGACATCAGGTGCCTTTACAAGGATGATTCTAATTTTTGCTTCCTCATCCTCAAAGATTAATTTACGACTTCCCTTTCGATATTCTGAAAAACGGATCCCGATTTTATTGAGGAGATCAATGGTTTCTTGGGCTAGTCGTCCCTTCGCCAGCGCAATGGTTATTTCATCCATCCTACAGCCTCCTTTGCCTCGACGAGATCATCGATGTTTACCCCAAAGCCTGTGGCTGGAATCTGTATACCAAACTGTTTTGTCAAATCATCATATCGTCCCCCAAGGAGGAGGGGCTTGCCATAATTGGCTACATACCCTTGGAAGATGACTCCTGTATAGTAGTTGAGATGATTAATAAGGCCGAGATCGAAGGTGATATTGGCGCCATAGCCCATTCCTACGAGGTGGTGATAGACTGTGGCCAGCTGATTTAAGGCATCTTTCATTCGCGGATTTTGGACGAGTGTCTCTGCTTTCTCTAGAACTTGCTCTGGCTTCCCATATAAAGATGGGATACTACGAATTGCTCTCTGATAATCCTCAGACAAATCAAGCTCAGCAACGAAGCGTTGTAATTCACTAAAGTTTTTCTCCTCAATACACTGTTTGATGAATTCCTGATCTTCGTCGTCTAGTGTGGTTGTTTCAATTAAGGCTTTAAAAAAATTGGCTTGCCCCAAGTCGATGGTAAAATTACTAAAACCAGACTCTTCAATGGTTTGAATGGCTAGTTTGATCACTTCCAGATCGGCATCAAGATCAGCTCTTCCGAAAAATTCAACCCCAGCCTGCGTAAACTCACGCTGGTGAAGGGCTTGCTGCTGGTCCTTATTAAAGCGAAAGATTGAGGTGATATAGGAATATTTGTTCACCGTAATTCCCTTGGAAAAGGCTGCGGCAGCCATACGGGCAATGGGAAGTGTTGCATCCGGTCGAAGCACTAAGATACGACCATCGCTATCGATGAGCTTCACCATCTGATTGGCTTGAAGTGTCCCCTTTGTATTGATAAAAAGCTCGTAATATTCGAAAGTGGGTGTTTGTACCTGGCGATAGCCAGCCCCTTGATAGAGTTGCTTGAGCAGCATACAAGCCTGCTCCTTTTTTTCAAAGGAATCCATATCAAGGTCTACAGTACCTTCGGGAATTTTGCTTTTCCACAATCTTATCAGATCCTTTACCGATACTTTAACACTTTAATATAGTGAAGTTAATGTGTATTTTATACATGCTTTTCAAAAAAGTCAACTGTTTTTTCTAAATAGAGTGAAAATGCCGTCCACATCAAGCTCTTAATTAAAACTTGAACGTTGGTTGAATAAACAGGCTCTTCATCATCTTTTAACAATGCTATTTTTTCTCACTAGGGCTAGTTCTCTTCTATTTTCAACGCAAAGCTTATTGCCAGTAAAGGTTAAATCTGTTATTAAAACTAGTCTGAAAACATCACGTCATAATGTGATTATATTCACATTAAAGAAAAGGTTGCGATCACAATTCCTTGTTACAATAAAAGGGTAGCATATTCAGTCATCCAAGGGGGTTAAGCACATGCAACGCCGTATACGTTATTCGGTCGTGATGATCATGTTGGTATGTATGTTGATTTTTGCCCTACAAGGTACAGGTATTGCTTCTACCGTAGCCAATGCTGCTTCTGACCAAGCGACAAAAGCAACGGTTGCCAAGGATGTGAAGCCAAACATTGTGATTTTGGCGACTGGTGGAACCATTGCTGGAACTGCATCATCAGCTACGCAAACATCGGGCTATAAAGCCGGTGCACTAGGAATTGATATCCTCATCGATGCAGTGCCACAAATGAAGGAAATCGCCAATATTACTGGCGAACAAGTATGTAAGATTGCAAGTCCTTCCATGAACGATGAAATCTGGCTCGAGCTAGCAAAGCGTGTTAATGAAGTGCTAGCTCAACCTGATGTAGATGGTGTCGTCATTACGCACGGAACAGATACATTAGAAGAAACGGCCTACTTCCTCAATCTTGTTGTGAAAAGTGATAAACCTGTTATCCTCGTTGGTGCGATGCGCCCTGCTACTGCAATGAGTGCCGATGGGCCAATGAATATTTATAATGCTGTAAAAGTAGCATCCGATCCCCAATCCAAGGGCATGGGTGTCATGATCTGTATGAATGATACAATTAACAGTGCTCGTGATGTGACGAAGACCAACACTGCCAATGTAAGCACCTTCAAGTCACCAGAGTTAGGGGCATTAGGCTATATCCAAAACGGTAAGGTCTACTACTATAAAGCACCTCTTAAAAAACATACGAAAGATACCGAATTTGATGTTTCCAATCTAACGGAGCTACCCCGTGTTGAAATCGTCTATAGCCATGTGAACGATAGTCGCCTCTTCCCTGATGCTGCCGTGAAGGCTGGGGCAAAAGGAATTGTCCATGCTGGCTCAGGTAATGGTAGTATCTATCCTGAAACCCTAGAAGGATTACGTGACGCTGCAAAAGAAGGTGTCGTAATCGTTCGTTCTGCCCGTGTTCCTAATGGAGTCGTTACGGAATCTATCTATGGTGATGAGCCATTCATTACCAGCGATAATCTCAATCCACAAAAAGCTCGCATTCTACTACAATTAGCTTTAACAAAAACCGATGACATCAAAGAAATTCAACGGATGTTTAATACTTATTAAAAAAATAAAATAGCTAGACTGATATGCTACGGTTACAGCTTCCATCTTTCTAGAAAAAAAGGCTTATTCCCTGCCATACCGCAGTGAATAAGCCTTTTATCTATCCAGACAATCTAAATCAATATGGTTCCGGCCAAAGCTCCTGTTACCACAATGGTCCAAGGTGGCAGCTTCCAGAATGCTAGCATTCCATAGAGGATCGTCACGATTACAAAATCCCATGGGGAAAAAATGGCGCTGGTCCAGATCGGATGATAGAATGCAGCGATTAGAATCCCAATCACAGCCGCATTAATCCCCATTAATGCACAGCGGACAGGGGCTCGTTTACGTAATTGATCCCAAAATGGTAGCATCCCAATTACCAATAGAAAGGCTGGTAAAAAGATGGCTACTGTAGCTAGTAAGGCTCCTCCCCATCCATTGATAATCGTTCCAAGATAAGCAGCAAATGTAAATAATGGGCCAGGAACAGCTTGCGTTGCAGCATAGCCAGCCAGAAAAGTTTCCTCACTGACCCAGCCTGTGGGAACTATCTCCGCCTGTAAGAGTGGTAGAACCACATGTCCCCCACCAAAAACCAGTGCACCTGCACGATAAAAGCTATCAAAAAGGGCAATCCCCTGATGGAGATCACGAAGCCAAGGAAGGATGAGGAGCAGGCTAAAGAAGAGCAATAAGGAGATGATAGCTATGGTGGGATGAATGGGAGTAGGGATCACAGCAGACTCATGCTTCATCTCAGCTTGCTCTTTCTTAAATAGAAGAAGACCGATGAGCCCTGCTACGATGATGATACTGATCTGAGTAATTGATGAGGGCCAGAGTAAGGCTACTGCAAGGGCGAGGATGACAATGGTTGCTCGACCTCGATCAGGTGCCAACTTCTGCCCCATTCCGATAATGGCATGGGCAACAATAGCTACTGCCACAAGCTTTAATCCATGAATCCAACCAACATCACCAAGGGCATCGCCTTGTAAAAACAGGGCAAAAAGGATAAGGGCGAGTACAGAAGGAAGTGTAAAGCCGATCCAGGCTACTACACCACCTACTAACCCAGCGCGCATTGTGCCAATGCCGATCCCCACCTGACTGCTGGCTGGTCCAGGCAAAAACTGACAAAGAGCTACAAGGTCCGCATAGCTCTGATCATCTAACCATTTTCGCCTTCGTACATATTCATGATGAAAATACCCGAGATGAGCAACAGGTCCGCCAAAAGAGGTGAGTCCTAATTTAAGCGACACCCAGAAAACTTCAAACAATCTTTTCAACCTGTTACCCTCCTATTTAACGCCGTAGAATTGGATCACATGGGAGGTTCCTTGATGTAGTTTGCCTTCTGCTCGTTCCACCTCACCCATAAAGAAATGTTTGATATTCCATGTTCGGAAGACACTAATAAAATCTTCAGGACGGTAGAGCATCTGTTCAACAGGTGGTCCACCAGTTTTATATTTTAACTGGTCCACCGAATAGACTTCACAGAGAAAGCTTCCTCCTGGCTTAACCGCTTGCTCTATGGAGAGTAATGTTTTCAAGCGGAGAGCCGGTTCAAAATGACCAAATACACAGACCACATGGTCATAGGACTTTTCTTCCCAGGGAGCATGTGCAAGATCAACACAGGAGGTGGATACGTGGACACCCTTCTCTACTGCCAATCGTTCTGCTTTCTTAAGTCCTTCCTCAGAATAATCCCACATGGTGACTTCATGACCTAATGTGGCTAGATAAACCGCATTTCTTCCCTCGCCTTCAGCGATGGCTAGAACTTTACCAGCTTGCAGTTGAGGGGCTATCTCTTGAATAAAATGATTCGGCTCTTTACCATAGACAAATTCTTCTTCACCAAATCGTTGATTCCAATGCTCTTTAGACATTTACATCATCACCTACTTCTTTAAACTAGTTCTATCTATTTTGAGATCAGATTTGCTAATCTATGAATCTTGAATTGATCACATTCATTTCGTAGACATTATACCTAATGCTTATGGAAAAAGAAAACTTGAAGACCATAAACCAATTGAACTTTGCATTTTTTAGAAAACTTGTCACTTTTAATCGTTGCATGAGTACCTTTAAATCACTATACTTTCTATAATATATATAAATATTCATATTATTATGAAAGGAGTGCTTATCTTGGATTGCATTTCTGTTGGATTATTAGGACTAGGCACCGTTGGGACTGGCGTCATCCGGATCATTGAAAATCATCAAGAACAGCTTAGTCATCAAATTGGTTGTCCGATTATTGTCAAAAAGGTCCTAGTACAGAATGTACATAAAGAGCGGGCCATTAAGATCGACCCTTCTGTTCTTACAACAGATCCCAATGATATTATTAACAACCCAGAGATCGATGTGGTTATTGAAGTGATCGGTGGTGTGGAGCCTACCAAGGAGTGGCTCATCCAAGCCTTGCGTAACAAAAAGCATATTGTTACTGCCAATAAGGATTTACTCGCATTGCATGGCCCAGAGTTGCTTAAGATCGCCAAAGCTAATGGCTGCGACCTCTTCTATGAGGCTAGTGTTGCTGGTGGTATTCCTTTGCTACGAACCCTAGCTGAAGGGCTAGCTTCGGACCGAATTACCCGCATGATGGGTATTGTGAATGGTACCACCAACTATATTCTCACCAAAATGAGTAAGGGAGGTACCAGCTATGAGGTAGCCTTACAGGAGGCACAAGCGAAAGGCTTCGCTGAAGCTGACCCCACTGCAGATGTGGAAGGTTTGGACGCAGCCCGAAAGATGGCTATTCTAGCTGGACTTGGCTTTTCCACGCAGATCGAACTTGCCGATGTGAAGGTGAAGGGTATTACTTCGGTTACAGAATCTGATATTGAATATGCCAAGCAATTTGGCTATACCATTAAACTGATTGGTATCGCCGATCGAAAAAATGAAAAAATAGAAGTGAGTGTAGAACCTGTCCTGCTACCTCTCTCCCACCCGCTATCCTCTGTAAATGATGAATACAACGCTGTCTTTGTTTATGGTGAAGCGGTTGGTAAGACCATGTTCTTCGGTCCAGGTGCAGGTAGTCTGCCAACGGCCACTTCTGTGGTCAGTGATCTTGTTGCAGTGATGAAAAATATGCGGCTAGGTGTGAATGGTACCCATCTTTTCTCCCCGCAATATGAAAAGTGTTTGAAGCGAGATGAGGAGATTATTCTCCGTTACTTCATTCGTTTACTGATAAAGGATGAGGTAGGTTCCTTTGCACAAATCGCAACGGAGTTTGCCAATCATGGTATCAGCTTAAAGCGCATACTTCAACACCCTATTCATCCGCGAGAGACAGCAGAGATCGTAGTTACCACACATCGGTCTAGCCTTGCGAACTTTGAAAAGGTATTCCACCGCTTAGAAAGCCTTGGAACGATTCAAACCATTAAAAGCATCTATCGTATCGAAGGAGAGGATGAATAATGAGTAGACGTTGGAATGGGTTGCTTGCTGAATATGGAGATTATCTTCCGCTGACGAAGGAGACACCGCTCTTAACCTTGAACGAAGGGAATACACCACTGATTTACCTAGAAAATATCTCGAAACAATGGGGTATCCAATTATATGTGAAGTATGAAGGTGCAAATCCCACAGGCTCCTTTAAGGACCGAGGAATGGTTCTCGCAGTTGCCAAGGCGAAAGAGGCTGGGAGTAATGCGGTGATCTGTGCATCAACGGGTAATACCTCTGCCGCTGCAGCGGCCTACGCAGCACGTGCAGGTATGCGCGCCTTTATTGTAATTCCTGATGGCAAAATCGCTCTGGGTAAGCTAGCCCAAGCTGCGATGTATGGTGCTGAGATCATTGCCATCGATGGTAACTTTGATGAAGCGTTGAAGATTGTTCGGATCCTTAGCGAACAAGAGCCTGTTACATTGGTCAATTCCGTCAACCCCTTCCGAATCGAGGGACAAAAGACCGCGGCCTTCGAAATCTGCGATCAATTGGGACAAGCCCCTGATATCCTCGCCATCCCTGTAGGTAATGCAGGTAATATCACCGCTTACTGGAAGGGCTTTAAGGAGTATCATGAGCGGAAAGGCTTTACCCTACCAGAGATGCGAGGATTTGAAGCGGCAGGTGCTGCCGCAATTACCCATAACCGTGTCTTTGAAGAACCAGAAACCATTGCCACCGCCATCCGCATCGGAAACCCTGCAAGCTGGAAGTACGCTGTAGAGGCTGCCTCGGAGTCCAAGGGGAAGATTGATGAAGTGACCGATGATGAGATTCTCGCCGCCTATACCCTATTAGCTCGAAGTGAAGGGATCTTTGCTGAGCCTGCTTCCGCTGCCAGTGTTGCAGGTGTACGGAAACAATTGCAATCAGGCGAGATCAAGGAAGGCGCTACTGTGGTTGCTGTTTTAACTGGAAATGGCTTAAAGGATCCCAATACCGCCATCGATGTGGCCTCTGTCGTCCCTCATCAATTACCTAGTGATCTTAAAGCAGTACGTGCCTTCTTAGAAGGAGTGTTATAGATATGGTCAAGGATGCAGATCATCTCATCGATCCACCCCCATTCATGATCAAAGTTCCTGCTAGTACTGCTAATCTCGGTCCTGGCTTTGACTCTGTTGGGATGGCCCTCTCCCTCTATCTGACATTGGAGGTCAATAAGGCGGATCATTGGTATGTGGAAGCATTGACACCAGCATTGAGCATCTATCCCAATGACGAGACCCATTGGATTGTGCAGATTGCCTGTGATGTGGCCAAGAAGTATGGCGTTAAAATATCTCCTGCTCATCTTCGCGTTCAGAGTGAAATTCCCCTTGCACGGGGATTAGGGAGTAGTGCAGCTGCCATTGTTGCAGGTGTAGAGCTAGCCAATCAGCTGGGTAATTTACACTTAAGTAAGCGTGAAATCCTCAGTGCATCATTACATTGGGAGAATCATCCGGATAATCTTGCCCCTGCCATCTTTGGCGGTGTTATCATTACCGCAACAGGAGATGGTCAAATTTATTATCAACAAGGGATGATATCTGACGTAGATATTGTCGTATTTATCCCAGATTATGAATTAAAAACCGCAGATGCCCGTGCTGTGCTTCCTCCCTGCCTAACCTATAGTGTTGCCGTGAAGGCTAGCTCCTATGGAAATGTACTCTCCGCTGCCTTAATGAATGGAGATTGGGAGGTTGTAGGTGAGATGATGGAGCGTGACCTCTATCATCATCCCTATCGGAAGCCACTGTTACCACACTTCACAGCGTTTGAAGGCATTGCAAAAGAGTATGATGCATTTGGCTGTGCTATCAGTGGAGCAGGTCCAACAACTCTCGCCTTCCTACCTCAAGGAAAAGGCGAAGCCTGCTGTAAGGAGATGAATCAAGCCTTGGAGCATGGCGTTGCCCGTGTCCTGACCATGGATCGTCAGGGTTCTCAATCTATCATACTGTAAAAGGAAAAGGTCGAGATTGCTCGACCTTTTTTTGAATCAATGCTTTACATCGATCTCTTCACGTTTTTTCTTACGATATCCCATGAATACGACGATGAGAACAAAAGAGATTAAGGTAGCGAAGGCGAACCAAGACATAGAATCGATTAAATTGGACTTCTCCTTCTCTGCTATGGAAAAAGCCTTGCGCTGTTCGGCCTCTTTCTTTACTTCCACTGGTTCTACACGATTTTCTGGGATCTTGTCTTCTTTCTCCTCTGGAGCAACGGGATCCTTCGTTATTTGTTCTTCTGTTGTTCCTTTCATTGTCACCGGTTGAGGCATCACCAGCGCTGCTTGGGGAGCTGGAGCATATTTCTTGAGATGGTCGGTAAAGACTTGGCTATGTGCCAGTGAAGTTCCTGATGATCCAACACGTTCAATGAGTTTGTTATAACGATCAGCAATATCCTTGGACACTTCATCATTGGCATTCCAATATCCCTTACGAACTGCTTCAAGCATATGCTCCATCATGACCTGATAAGCGTAAGGATTTTGTTCTTCAAACCATTGCTTAATTCCTAGCTCATACTTGTCCTCAAGGTAAATGTCACGATATTCCTCCCAGAGTGTTTCGGATACCATGGTTGGCTCCATCACCTGCCAGCCCCAGAAGTATTGCAGTGCTTCCGTCATTTCGCTAGCGCCAGAATATCCCTCCTCCATCTGCCCTTCAATCCATTTCGGGTTAAACTGTCGTGATCGTAATTCCTGACGGAAAAAGCTATCCGCCTTCTGCATTTTTGCTTGGCGCGGATCACGAATGTTGGTAATCCATAGCTCAGGTGACTTGCCATCTAGTTCACGAATAGCAATGGCTAATCCACCAAGATATTCAAAAGGATGACTCGTACTAAGTACGCCGCGAAGATTACTAGAGCGAGCAAGAATTGCAGCATCCGTACCACGGAGAACCTCTTTAAAAAGATCAACATGATGTTCTGACCAGATTTCTTCACCATAAAGATAGCCATGATTTTGAAAATAGACAGATGTTAAGTCACTCTCATCTTCCCATTTGTGACTCGCGATGGTTAAATCATCGAGCCCCGTTCCATAACCACCACTCTCCATGGAGAAGATGCGACTCGTCGCTAGTAAATGCAGACGTTCTTCATCGTTTATTCCCTGACTCTGTAGGTATGTTCTTAATTTTTCTGTTCCTGCTCGGACATAATTGTCGGGCTCATCTTGCTCTGATGCTAGCTGCACACCTTGATGAAGTAGGGTTAGAAGATTAGGAAAGAGATCTCGGAAAATCCCTGTAGCTGAAATCGCCACATCGATCCGTGGTCGCCCCAGTTCCTCTTGAGGAATAGGAACAACGCCAGTCACACTCCCTCCCCGTTCATCTCGCCATTGTGGTTGAAGCCCCATTAAATAGAGGACCTGCGCTTCTGCTACCCCATGCTGGCGCATGGTTTCTACGCCCCAGAGTGTAATCGCCACCTTCTCAGGATAATGGCCATGTTCTTCAACGTACTGTTCTAAGAATTGATCGGTTAGCTTTTTTCCTACCTCCCAGGCTACAGGTGTAGGAATGGTTGTAGGGTCTACTGAGATCATATTATGTCCTGTGGGCAAAATTGTTGGTGAACGAAGGGGATCGCCACCTACCCGTGGGATAACAAAGTGACCAGCTAAGCCCTGCATTAACGTGTCCATCTCTTGATTGATAATAAGCATTGAATAGAATTCCTTAGCCAATTCTAATTGCTTTTTCAATTCTTCATCTTGTTGTCCAAACCACTGTTCCATAATGATTTCAGGTGAGAGCTCCTTGAGGAGATGTGCTTCGAGTACCGCTTTTTCCGCTGTAATAATGGCGTGCTCCCGTTCTCCACTAGCTGATGGCATGCGCTGGGGCTCACGCTGCCATAAGGCTTGGAGTAGCTCTTCAACCTTCTTCTGATACGTTTTACCTAACATCGCTTGAGCCATCCCAAGAGCTAATGCTGATTCCATCCCTTCACCAAAGGTGTGTAAGCCATAAGGAACATTCTGTACAGCCAAATCTTCTAAATAGTCGTGTAGACCTTCAAGAAATTGTGGAAATGGCTCCGCTGAAATACCCATTAGCTCTAGGTCCTCCATCAATCCCAGTTCTTTCACTTTAGCTAGAATTTTATCTTGATAGCCTTGTTGCAGCGTCTCCAATTCATGACTATCTTGATAGCCATGATACAATTGGTGCAATTCTGCTAAGTCACCATAGAGCTCACCAGCAATCATCGGAGGGATCATATGGGTTACTATAGTAGCACTGCCTCGCCGCTTGGCAATGGTGGCTTCAGCGATATTGTCCATAATGTATGGATAGAGTACTGGTAGATCCTGTACCAATAGCATGGGCCAATCGTCTGCAGAAAGACCTCTTTCTTTTCCAGGCAACAGTTCTTGTGTTCCATGTGTACCAAAATGAATGAGGGCATCTGCTTTGTACTCTTTCTTCAGCCAGAAATAGAAGGCGATGTATTGATGGCTAGGAGGTGTCAATCGACTATGCTGTTGATTCATCTCTTCTGTTCCTGCACTACGATTGGGTTGAGGTGCTAGGAGCACTTGACCTATTTGAATGACGGGTAAGACAATGTATTGTTTCCCTTGGTATTGGTAGACCATCCATTCGCCAGGTGGTGGACCATACGCCGCAATCACTTCTTCCTGTCGTTCCTTTGGCAATTGGGCAAACCATTCCTCATATACTTCCACAGGGAGAAGGGTGGCATAGCCCTGATCCACAAGCTCTTTTAATGCCATCTCTCCTTCCCATGACCCTACATTTCGCCCGACCTTTCGTAAAACGGGCTCCAACTGCTCAATGCGAAGTGCTGATGTATCAAAGCCCTGTTCGGTAAGCGCTTTTAAAGTTTGAACCAAGCTCTCATGAACATTAAGATTACTTGCTGTGGCAATATCATGCTTTCCAGGTGGATTATTATAATAAATGATGGCGATTTTTTTATCAGCAGCAGTGGTTCGCTGCAAGTTCGCCCAATTCATCACCTTATTGCTAAACAGATCCACTTGCTCAGGCAAGGGCGTATAAATGAGGTCACCGCTGCGATTCTTCTCCCTTGCCATGACTACCACGGGGTCAATGGAGCCCCTCAGCTCAGTTTGTACGAACATCGAATGCAAGGAACTCTGAGGAATTCCCTCTGTGCTCTCCTTCCATTCATCCACAAGATAAGTGGTGGTTGCAGCATGAAGCAGAGGCACATTTAATAAGGCCAAGTGCTTTACCCGTTCCTCATGGGGAGATGGGCCGCTGAAATAGATGAAATTGACGAGTGCATCAATGATGACTTCCCCGTCTTCTGTTCCCCCCTCCTTGAAGAAATTTAATTCAGGGTAGATATTGGCTGGTTGACGCTTTTGGCTATCCATAAGATAAACAGGGATGACATTGGCTCCCCTGGCTTCTAAACTTTCAATAATTGCATTCACCGGGCGTAGCTCATCTTTTACATACCATGCTTTATAGAATTTCATGCCGAACAAAGGCTTATTTGGGTCATAACCATGATTTTGATACCATTCAAAATATGCCTCAAGGGTGGCAAAGATCTCCTCCGATTTCGGATGATAGATTCCAATAAGGGGGATTTCATCCACTGGCTCTACCACAACCTGCTCATAATCGTAAAAATGATGAAGAATATAATTAAACATCCGTTTATAATTGACCTTGCCACCATGGGCCCAATATTCAAATAATTGAGGATGCCCCTTCATGGGAGAAGAAGAGAAACGATTCTCTTGGGAATGACTGATAAAAAGTACAGTACCGCCCTGCTTTTTAAATGCTTCGATTGCGGTATAGTAGGGTTCTATACTCTCAGTGGATTGTCCATGGGTAGAAATTAGCATGAGCTGATGAGTGCTTAGCTGCTGCTGAAGCTCGTCCACTGTTATTTCACTTGAAGCGTAGAAGGTTAATGAGATAGGAATAGCACTTTGTTTAGCAGCCTCTTGCAAAACCTCCTCATACCCATTTTGCTGGATTAAAACCAATGCATTTAGCTTCTCTTCCTTCTGAGCAGGAGCAGCAATCGCCTTCACCGTAGATAAATGAATAAGCAGATTGGATAATATCATGACCAATGCGAGACCGATCATTGTAAACTTTTTAAGCGAAGCTTGATATTGCATCTAGCTATAACCTCCTCCATGACCAAAGTTATAAATATGATTATTCCTCAGGAAGATCCTCACTCTGTATTAAGATCAATTGACCTGTCTTTGGATCCCGATATACTTTGCCCATCTCCGAAAAGCCATCGCCACCTCCACCCTTCTCTTGAATCAGAGGTAGTTCCCTCAGCTCTTCACCTTGTTCAACTTCTACTACTTTCTTTATCAATTGGTCTTCCAGGTTCCAGGAGAGGACAAGGGCTACTAAAATCCCAGCAACAAAGACCAGCATCACGTCAATTAAATTGGCCATCCCACTTAAGGGATCGCCTTCACCATCCTCAGTAGTTAAAAAGGGATTACTCCTTCTTTTCCACATGATGGTTCCCTCCTTCCCATAGAAGATCGAATACAGCCTCTACTTGGCGGAATTCCTCCAGATACCATTGCTTTCGTACTTTGACAATGACATAAGCGATTCCACCCACTGCCAGTCCAGCCACCGTTGTATCGAAGGCGATCATTAAGGAACTGGAGAGGATAGCCAGATCTCCTTCACCTAGAGCCGCTAGACCTGGACCTAAGGGAATAATCGTTCCCATTAATCCCAACATGGGCCCTAGTTTTGCGAAACGCTCACTTTTGCTCACTTGCTTTAATGCTCTCTCCTCAGCCTTCTCTAGCCTTCTCCGCACATAAATCTGCTGCTTTTCTTTACTATGCTGTGTGAGCTCATGTCGATTGGCAAACACATAACGGGCAATCCCTAGCCCACCTCCTTGTCCTTGAATGATTTGTTTACTCGATGCTGCATCATATAATTCATCCAATCTTAATAAGGGATCACGCTTGCGGACATACATTTCACGAAACAAAATCCCTAAATCCACTAAGATCGCAATCACAGCATAAAATAATAATAAAAAGACAGGGATTAACAAGCCTTGGGTTAATAAGTGAAGTCCTGATGCCAACCACTGCACTCCCAAAAAACTCATCTGCAACACCTCCATAACCTGTTTTTATTCCTATGAATTCCCATTCTAGATATTAAATGTGTTATAACAGTGTGTATATTGCAAAATAAAAGTGAAAAAGCCCACTCTCATCAAGAGAGCAGGCTTTCTAGTAATCTACGATCAACCAACCAAGTGTTTGATCTTCATTTGGGTCAACATTTCTTTGGAAACAACACAGCGGGCAGTCATCAGGGGATCCACAATCTGACAGATCTCCACATTCCCTACAGCACTTAGGAGCATCACGATGTCAGCTAGGGAGCGCCCTGTTTGGATGGAGAGAAGCTCTGCCATCATCTTCACTGATTCTTTCGCAGCTTCATCTAGCGTAGGTGCAGAAACAATGGTGGTCCAGACCTGATCATTCTCAAGCATGGGATGAGGGATGGAGCAGCCCTTTAGCACTTCCAAAATGACGGTTGCTTTCCCTGGAATCTCAATGCCTGTGACACCCACTTCTCCATCCCCCATAGCTGCATGGAAGTCACCTAAGGCAAAGAGGGCTCCTTCAACAAAAATGGGAAAGTATAATGTAGCGCCTTCCTCAATCATGGTATTATCCATGTTTCCCCCATGAGAGCCTGGCGTTCCACAGGAGATGCCTTCTCCTGCTGGTGCCACGCCAATAACACCAATCATGGGATTGAGGGGTAGATCTAGATCATCAAAGATCGCTTTATTATCACTGATAGGAATCATTTTAGCCACTAGTTCTGTCAGTTCGTCGCCTAAGACGCCAAGGTTGGGTCCTGCACACATCACGCCTTGATTCCCGATTTCGATTTTTTCAATTTTGACTTTTAAGACATCGCCTGGCATTGCCCCCTCTACATAGATGGGGCCAGTAGCTGGGTTCACTCTACTCCAGTCTACACCCTGCAATTCATCAGGATGCTTAATCTGATTTTCAAAGCAATCATAGGTCTCGATCTCTACCGTTGTTCCAGAAGGAACATGGAGGATGGGTGGATGCTGGTGGTTAAAGTCATAAATGATTTGCTGATTGCAACGAATTGTTTTCAAGATGATAACTCCCCTCCCTATCGAATTGTTTAGTGAACAATGACTCGTATATTCATATTTCTTGATTGGACATTCAATAACCTCTATTTTGCTATGGAAAGGGAAGATAGTCATTCGATGTAGTAGATAGAAGTAGGAAACTAAGAGCAAAGAAAAAGATACCAATTATCATCAACACAGCTTTTAAACGGAGGTATTTCATAAACAAAAACATGATGCTCTCCGTACTCAATTCCAAGGTCTCCCAATCAAATTGGCTAGCTTCGTCTGCAATTTTAAGAAGATAATAGCCAAGAACAATCTCGATAATGCCAGGAATTGCACCAATAATGTAACTAAATAACCCGGTAACAGCATGGAGGATACCTGAGAAAACGAGAATATATCCGACGATTCTTCCCCAAAATGCCACTTTTTTCATAGATTCTGAAATATCATTATACAATGTGACCCCCTCCTTTTCTTTAATTCTACCATATGTTGGCTTTTAAGGTGGGTTATGTAACCTTTTTTGCTCGGAGGGGGTGCCTATCTTATGATGAATAGATCTATGATTTCTATACTAACCACTGCACCTTACCATTCTCTAAGGAGGCGATCCGTGCCAATGATTCTACTCGATATCCTTGGGCTTCCAACTTACTTCTACCATCTTGGAAAGATTTTTCGATAACGATTCCGAAGCCGACGATGGTGGCGCCTGCTTGCTTTACGATCTCAGCAAGACCAAGGCCAGCTTCACCGTGGGCGAGAAAATCATCGATAATCAATACGCGATCCGTGTTGGCTAAGAATTTTTCGGCGATGGCAATCTCACTACTCGTTTGCTTGGTAAATGAATAGACTTGAGCAGTGAGGAGATGATCCTGAAGCGTGAGTGATTTACGCTTACGTGCAAAAATGACAGGTACCTGCAGTGCTAGTCCTGTCATGACAGCAGGGGCAATTCCTGACGATTCAAGGGTGACAATTTTGGTGATTCCTTGATCAGCAAAACGCTGGGCAAATTCCTTCCCAATTGCAAACATCAATGCTGGTTGGATCTGATGGTTTAAGAATGTATCTACCTTCAGTACTTCATTGGAAAGCACGATGCCTTCTGCTTCAATCTCCTTTTTCAACGCTTCCATAATCGTTCTCCTCCTGCTGTATCGCTGAATCATTAATGATGGAATATTTGTGGTAAGATGGGACTATCAAAATCAATGGTATTCCCCAATACAAAGCCGATGGTAATAAAGAAGGCACACCAAATTAAGGCGCCGATACCAGCGAAACGGATATATTTTCTAAACTGCACAGCACTAATGCCAGATAAATAACAAGGAATGTGACGGAATCCTGGAATGAAGTAGCCAAGGGAGACGGTCCATAAACCAAAGCGGTGGAACCAGTCTTCTACCTTGGCTAAACGCTTCGGTGTTAGCTTAAACAATCTACCTTTATTCCAGAGTAGTGGTCTTCCAAGCTTCTTTCCAATGTAATAGCTGAGCGACATCCCTGTCATCGCACCTGCAAAGCCCACTAATATGGAGGTGGGATAGGAAAGTAACCCTTCAGTAGCCACATAACCCACAAAGGTTAATAGGACCTCATCAGGTACTGGTAAGCCTAAGATACCCAAAGCTAACGAAGCATAGAGTATCAAATAACCGTATTGAAAAACTAATTCCTGTAAATAGAAAGGCATGTAAAATATCCTCCATTGGATTCTCTCTTATAGATATTCACTGCGTCATTGTGATTCATTATAACCCATATCATAATTAAAACAGACCTTTTCTTGATGTTCTTCATATTATCGAAACAAAAACTCCCCATCTCAAGGGGAGTAAGTGGACCATTAAATCCTCGTATGGGGATCTTCAGAAGAAGATTATTTTCGCTTTAGGTAAGTCCAGCCTTCCTTCTGCTCGATCTTGCCTTCTTTCATTAATCTCCCTAATGCCCGTTTAAAAGAAGCCTTACTCATCTTAAATTTCTGTTGAATCTCATCTGGATCACTCTTGTCTCCATAAGGCATCGCCCCATGATGAAGCTCTAGATAAGTAAAGATAATGTTCGAATCCTGGTCCATTTTGTCCAGTTTCTTTGGCAGTAACGATACATTGAGTGTACCGTCATCCTTCACCATGATAACCCTTCCTGTGACGAGCTGACCCAGTCGTGGCTCTTCTCGTCGTTCTGATTCATGAATGAAACAACGATAGCCCTCCTCGGTGATAAGGAAGGTACCTGTTTTGAGTAAGCGATAAACACGACCTTGAATCTCCGTTTGGTGGAGCTTAGCAGGTGCTGGTTTCATAAGACCCTGAATCACTTCTTCCGTTGCCAAGCGGCCGAATAGCCGTCCGTGCTCATCCTCTTTCACCGTAATATATAATAGATCATCTGGCTGTGGCCAGATCTCTTTAAACTTCGGAAGGTCATCCTTCGTGACAAGGATTCCTTTGGAGATTCCAATATCAACGAATGCACCGAGGTTATGTTTTACATTTTCCACCTTCGCCCAGCCATAGGTACCTTGTTGAATAGTTGGAATACTCATGGTAGCAGCTAATCGCCCCATTTTATCCTGGTACAAGTAAACCTCGACCTTCTGACCGATTTCCACCTCGCCCTTCATCTCAAGACGATGTAATAGAACATCACTTTCACCATCTGATAGAAAATAACCAAAGGGTGCTTCCCGTACTACTTCTAGTGTTACTACGGTTCCTGGATGTAATTCATGAAATATCCTCATTATGTGTAAAGCCTCCCCTAACCTCTTGTCTTTTGATCCATGCCACTGTATCACGAAGGGTCTCTTGAATGGGACGAGGTGCATATCCAAGCTCCCTCGTAGCCTTCTCATGAGTGGTTTGTGAGTTACTTCTTAATGTGTGTATGGAATAGGCTGTATAGAGCGGTTTTTGTCGTAATAGTTTATAGTATAGCTCAGATAGCAAGGCCGTTGCTTGCGCTAGCCAGATAGGAAATCGGACCGTTGGAGCTTTGATTCCAGTAATCTCTTCTAGGTAGAGGAGAATTTGCTGAATGGTGATCTGTTGGCCAGATAAAATATAGTTTTCTCCAGAACGTCCCTTTTCACAAGCTAAAATTAAACCTTCTACGATATCCCGTACATCTACAAAATCATAGCCACCATTGATGTATGCATATAACTTTCCATTCATAAAATCACGTATTAATTGACCCATATGGGACGGTGTGAACTCATAGGGTCCAATAACGCCTGTTGGATGAAGTATCACCACATCCAAGCCCTCTTGAGCTGCTTCCAGCATCAAATTGGTGGCCATTGCTTTGCTCTTTGCATAATTTCCTACCACTTGCTCAGGATGGAATTCCTTCGTTTCAGTGATCACTTGCCCATCAGGTAATTCTGTAAAGGCATGAATGGAACTAGTATAAATCAGCCGCTTCACCTGTTGCTCTTTGCATGCGCGAATTACATTCCTCGAACCTTCAACATTGACATGCTGTAATAAACGGCGCTTCCCAATGCCAATGGAGATAATTCCAGCAATATGATAGACGATCTTTATTCCTTCACAAGCAGCATACAGTGAAGAATAATCCGTCACGTCGCCTCGAACGAGTTCTACAGGAAGACCACGCAAGGAAATAGGATCTTCATCAGGCAAGATGAGGGCGCGAACTTTTTCATTGCGTTGAATCAATGCACGAACCAATGTGTTTCCGATATGCCCCGTAGCCCCAGTGACAAGTATCATGATGCTTCCTCCCTGCCAATGATCGTAGTAGGTTCCTGCTATTCTAAGATTAGCATATCACAAAGAGGAGGGCGATAACTTCCTTCGTTCAATTTGTTTTACCCGTGCTTCTTCATACGATCCAAGGTCATGGAGAAGCTGCTGATCTTCAATCCAGACGACTCCATCTACTACCTTCTGAAGGAAGTAACGATCATGGGAGACAATGAGCAATGTACCTCGGTATTGCTCTAGCGCTTCTTCTAAGGTTTCGCGGGCGGGAATGTCGAGGTGATTGGTTGGCTCATCAAGAATAAGCAGATTGATCTCCTGATCCATCAACTGAGCTAAACGGAGTCGCATCCGTTCACCACCGCTTAAGTTACCCACCTTCTTAAAGACATTGGCACCATAAAACATGAACTGTGCTAAGCGATTCCGCGCTTCTCCCTCTGGAAGTGGAACTACTTCATGGAAGACGTCGAGAACGGTACGATTTGGCTCGCCCTCTATGGCTTGTTGCGATAAGTAACCCACCTTCACGCTCGATCCAAGTCGAATCATTCCTTCATCCGGCTCAATTTCTTTAAGAAGCATTTTGATCAAGGTGGTTTTACCACTCCCATTAGGCCCAAGTAATGCCTTACGCTCCCCATAACGGATTTTCAGATGAGCTTGATCAAATAAAACCTTCTCATCCATTCGCTTCGTTAGATTCTCTACCCAAATCACATCCTGACCACTACGATCTGTTTTCTGAAAGGTAAGCCCCATTTTCTCCTGTTCTAAGCGGGGTCGCTCGATCCTTTCGATCCGAGCAAGAGCCTTTTCCATACTCTTCGCTCGCCGATGAAAGGCCTCATTCGGTGGGTTAGAACGATTGCCCCATTCTTTCAAACGCTTGATGGTCTCTTGCATTTTCTTGATCTTCTTCTGCTGCTCCTCATACTGGGCAAACTCACGAAGTATGCGTGCTTCTCGTTCTTGTACATAGGCACGATAATTCCCTGTGTATTTTGTGAGCTCGCCACCATCTATTTCATAGATCTGTTGCGCAACATGATCAAGGAAATAACGATCATGGGATATGACCAATACCGCACCATCATATTGCTTAAGAAAGCCTTCCAGCCATTCCATGCTATCCACATCTAAGTGATTGGTTGGCTCATCCAATAGCAGAAGATCGCTTTGCACACAGAGGAGACGAGCTAACCCGATCTTCGTCTTCTCTCCCCCACTCAATTGCTGAAATGGGGTTACCAATTGTGCCTCAGGTATTTTCAGGCCATGAATCACCTGATCCATACGGACCTCCATTTCATAGCCATGATGATGCTCAAATTCATCGTGGAGCATCTGATATTTTTGGAGTAGTTGCTCCATTTTCTTTGGGGGACAGTTGGGGTCTGCCATCTCCGTCTCTAGGAAGCGAAGCTCCTCTGCAATTTTCAGGACTTCCTGAAATGCACTCTGAATTACATCCCGTCCTGTCCACTCTTCTGGATAATCAGGTGATTGAGGTAGATAGGCGACCTGTTTCCCCTTCGCTAAATAGATTTCACCGCGATCAGGTAGTTCCATACCTTGTAGAATTCGAAAAAGCGTTGTTTTTCCTGCTCCATTGGGTCCTACAATACCGATGCGGTCATTGGAATGAACTTCTATGCTGACCTTCTTTAATATGGGCTGAAAGCCATAATCCTTGCTAATTTGGTTGGTTGCTAATATGATCATGAATTGTTTCCTCCTTAGGATAGGCAAAAAAGCACAAAAAAACCACAGGCTCTACCTGTGGCATCATTCGGTCATGTGCTTCTTCCTGATTACCGATGCATGGTACGCCTTGTAAAAATGCAATCTGCTTTAGTTGTAGACCTAAAAATGGGCATACTACCCCCTTGTTCAGTTAAAACATGGGTAATACTGGCAATTTCTACAACGAACCAAGCATGAATTGCTGTGTACACGTACCTGCACCTCCTTCGTGGAAACTGATCTTCATAAGATTACCATAGGAAAAGCTGGGTGTCTAGCACGATATCGTTCTCGTTAACTCTTGAAATTGCGCTTGTCTTCGAACATAGAGAGAAATAAGAAGTCCAATACTCACTGGAATTAATAGAGCGGCATAAGCCAAATGAACACCATACTCGGTGGCAATCCAACCGATAACCGGCGCACTGATTACAACGGAACCTTGATTACAGACCATGCGAAAGCTTGCCATACGGCCATGATAAGCAGAATGGGTTGCCATTTGCTGAACAGATTGTAATAGTACACGAATCCAGGTTGTGCCGATTCCCAAAAGAAGAATCCCCAAAAATGCACCTGCTAAGAATGGAGTGATGCTCATAACAAAAAGGCTCATAAAGACAATGAGGAATGCAAAGATAGCCAGTCGTTCTTTACTTATTCTCCACCGCCAAGTCCCCAAGATCCCAGCGATAATGCCTCCGATGGATATGGTAGCTTCTAAGAATCCATAGATTTTAGCTGTTTCGTTCAGATATTCAGCTGTGTAGATCGATAGAAATGCGATACTAGTATGAAAAACTAATTGACCGATAAACATCATGCTAAGGAGCTGGTGTAGTATTGAATGTCTCCTCAAATATCGTACGCCATCTGTGAAGTGTTCAATAAAAGATGATTGTCTTGCGCTATGCTGAGTAATGTTGTGATGCATTGAATTTGGGAGAAGAAACAGAGAAAGGGCTGCCAAGATATATGTAAGTAAAACGATGATCATCCATGGGGAGATGAGCTGTAGCTGAAAGGAAAAGAAAAGGAACAAAATGCATGTAATAGCAAGGAAATTTGCACTCTGAGCCAATCTTTTCCGATTTAAACGATCAACGAAGACGCCGATAGCAAGATTCAAAAAGAGACTTGGTAGGAAGCCTAAACCAACTAGAAGTCCTGTGTACGAAGCATCCTTGGTCTACTGATACAATGCCCATGTGATCAGAATGAAGTACATGGATCGTCCTAATTCACTAAAAAAGTAGGTACTCCAAACCATGGCGAATAAGCTCCTCATCCATCTCCTCCCAATCTAGCATCACATTATTCGAGCTAAGCATCTTATCATTCAATCCTTAATTATTGTTAATCGTGGCCATTCCTTCTCGGTTGTTAATGGTATCTTTCCTAACGCCATATCTTCTTCACAATCTCATAACTATGGATTCGATCTGTATGCTCATAGGTGGAGGTATTAATCATGATTTCATCAGCTTGCGTGGCATCCAATAAGGCTTGCAGCTTCTGTTGTACTGTTTCAGGACCACCAATAATCGTGGAGCTTAAGGAGCGTTCAACAGCATCCCGCTCAAAGGAGTCCCAGAGCGCATCAAGATTCTTTACAGGAGGTTGGATGGGTTTGGGCGTTCGCCGAACAAGCTGGAGAAAGCTTTGGTAGAGGGATGTAGCGAGATATTGAGCTTCATCATCATGATCCGCGGCGATGACATTGACTCCCACCATGGCATATGGTTGTTCTAAAACAGTGGAAGGTCGAAAATGATGACGATAGATCTCCAATGCAGGTAAAATAAAATCTGGTGAGAAATGACCTGCAAAGGCGAAGGGTAGACCCAATTCTCCTGCTAAGCGGGCGCTAAAATCACTGGATCCTAAGAGCCATATGGGAATCTCCATTCCTTCACCTGGGATCGCTCGCACTGGATCTCCTTCTGCTGGTTGAAAATAAGCCATTAACTCTGCCAATAAATCAGGGAAGCTTTGACCTCCATTGCGATCGCGGCGAAGTGCCCGAGCCGTGATCTGATCCGTACCAGGGGCACGACCAAGTCCCAAGTCGATCCGTCCAGGGTAGAGGGATTCTAGTGTACCAAACTGTTCAGCAATCATCAAAGGTGCATGATTCGGCAACATGATTCCACCAGAGCCAACGCGAATCCGTTTTGTACCGCCTGCAATATAACCGATAAGCACAGAGGTTGCCGAGCTCCCTACAGAAGGTGTGTTATGATGCTCTGCTACCCAATAGCGTTGGAATCCCCAGTCATCTCCATGCTGAGCTAAGTCAAGACTATTGTGGAAGGCATCTGCAGCTGTCTTCCCTTCAGAGATGGGGGATAAATCTAAAATGGACAATGGAATCTCTGCCAGTTGTTTTCTATATATCGTCATCCTATTAGTCCTTTCTTAATGAGGTTATAGTCTTTTTAACATTTAAGGTGAATTATGGTTCAGATATATTTTCGCATGTTGAGATCCCATTGTCCAATCTTAAGTCTTCCTTTGTTGGATTTGACTAAGGATGTTCCTGGAGATAAGACTGGATCACTGCTAAAAATTGTGCTCCATACTTTTCATACTTCACCTCTCCAACACCTTTGACATTCAACATGTCCATACGATTTCCGGGAAGAGACTCACACATTTCACGTAAGGTACTATCGGCGAAAATCACATAGGGTGGTACCTGTGCTTCTTCAGCCAGTTGCTTACGGAGCTCGCGCAAATGCTGGAATAGCACTTCATCCTGGGCGAACACTTGTTTTCGCTTCCGCACCTTCCGATAAACTGACTCCTGTCTAAGCAAGACTGCTTTGGCAGGAGGACGGAGCTTAACAATGGGGAACTTTCCACCAGCCAGCATTAAATAATCTTCCGCCACCAGCCAATGTATGAAATCGCTGATCTCCTTCTCAGTATGCTGCTTTAGTAAGCCATAGGTTGAAAGATGATGTAAGCGGAACTGGAGAAGCTTTTTATCCAAGGAGCCCTTCAACACCTTGGCGATCATGGTGACGCCATAGCGCTCCTGCATCCGAACAATACAGGAAAATACCTTCTGCGCCTCGATGGTTCGATCTACGAGCTCTGACTCTTCACTGCAATTACTACAGGTTCCACACTCCTCATGTCCTGTTTCACCAAAATATTGGAGAATATAATTGCTTAAGCATTGCTGAGTATGGCAGTAGTCCACCATGATCTGTAATTTCTCATACTCCTGCTTTTTTCGTTCTTCATGGCTCACTGATTGCTCGATGAGAAACTTCTGGATCTGAATATCCTGGGGATGAAAGAGGAGGATACATTGGCTTGGCTCACCATCTCGCCCTGCCCTCCCTGCTTCCTGAACATAGGCCTCCATATTCTTCGGGAGATTATAGTGGATGACGAAACGGACATTGGACTTGTCGATCCCCATTCCAAATGCATTGGTCGCCACCATCACTTGAATCTCATCATAGATAAATTGGTCTTGATTCCGCTCCCTTTCCTGCTCATTCATACCTCCGTGGTACATGCCAGCACGATACCCCTTCAGCAGTAAAAAGTCATAAAGCAATTGGACCTCTTTCCGCGTGGAGGCATAGATGATCCCGGATTGATCGGGATTATCCTCCAGTACTTGAAGGACAACGTCGCGCTTATTCTCACCACGGACCACCGAATAGACCAGATTCTCTCGTTGGAATCCCGTGATGAAGGTATTCCCTTTGAGGTCCAAAATGGTCTCAATATCTCGGATAACCTCCGGCGTCGCTGTGGCTGTAAATGCTGAGATAATGGGGCGATTGGGTAGCGCTTCTATTACGGAGGCGATCGTCTGATAGCTTGGGCGAAAATCATGGCCCCATTGAGAAATACAGTGGGCCTCATCAATGGCGAACATGGAGATCGGAAGTGACCGAATCCATGAGAAAAATAGTTCCGACTCAAACCGTTCCGGTGCAATATAGAGGAGTTTATAGCGACCATCATCGGCCTGACCGAGACGTTGATTCACTTCTCCTTGGGATAAGGTGCTATTGATGAAGGTAGCCGGGATGCCTAGTGCAGTTAAGGTATCGGTCTGATCCTTCATGAGGGAAATCAAGGGTGAGATCACGATGGTAATGCCTGGAAAGATGAGAGCTGGAATCTGATAGCAGATGGATTTTCCTCCACCTGTAGGCATAATTCCAAGTGTATCCTTACCAGCGATAATATTGGCGATGATTTGGTCTTGTCCTTTACGAAAGCTTGTATAGCCAAAATATTTTTTTAGATAATCCTGTGCTTGCTGTAGCATGATGATGACTCCTTACCATTCTTCGTTAGATCACAATGTACTGAATTATATCATATCAATGCTAATTTTTTGGGGACCTACCAAATCTCTACCTTATTGAATAGATTCGGAAGCCTACCGTGGTAGATTGTGTTTGATATAACGAATATTCAAGATGGTAGATAAGAAATAGCAACCCAAAATCACCATTACCAGTGTACCTAATACAACTTCATTGGAATCACTAATTGAAATATCCGTATATTTCGAGATAATCGGGAAGACAAAGATACTTGCATTGTGCAGGATATGTAAGAGAATGCAGTTTATAATATTCTTCGTTTCAATGAATAGGATCGCACTTAATACACCAAAAAAGAATCGACCTTGTAGATTGAGATCAAAATGGAGGATTCCAAAGATGCTTGCTGAAACAAAAATTGCAGCAACAACATTATATTTTACTTTCAGCCGATTCAAGATCACACCTCGAAAGATGAATTCTTCAACGATGGGAGCTAAGGTGATGCCAAAGATAATAAATTATGAATAACTTCGCCCCAATAATGATCTTTTGCATACATATCCTGTAAAAATGGTAGTTTTAATATAACGAATGTTACTATGGTCAGGGTAACGTAGATCAAAATTAATTTTCTTAACTTGATTCTGTTAAAGATGGTATCCATATTAAGCTCTCCTATGTAATGATTGAAGTCCATTCATTATAAGCCTTTTATTTGCGTACCTTCTACAAACCCTCTCATGTAAAATCGTATTTTGAATGCGTTGTCACAAAGATGTATTCTATTTCGACATGAACTAACGTGATTGGTGCTACTTACCCAACCAATAACCAAACAAAAATCCCCGTTCCATTCAATGCGAACGAGGATCGTGATAATAATACAAATCAGCACTTCTCTCCGGCCTCTCTTACTTGCAAAAACGAATCTCTTCCAGCCCATTCCCTAATTGAATACGACTCCGAGCCGGCACTGTCTCTGCAATCATCTTTCCCTGCCGAACGGAATAGCGAACTGCTGCTTGGCGCCGTACCGCTTCGAACTCATCCTCTGCATCTAGTACGATGAAGTTGGCGGGCTTCCCTTCTTCGATTCCGTACTCCCCTTCAACCTGTAGGGTCTTGGCACTATGGGTTGTGATCAAATCGATCCCCTTCACGATCTGCTCATACCCCATGAGCTGAGTCACATGGAGTCCCATTTGCAAGACCTGCAGCATATTCCCCGTTCCCATCGGGTACCAAGGATCCATAATGTCATCATGACCGAAGCAGACATTGATATTGGCTTGAAGCATCTCCTTCACCCGGGTAATGCCACGCCGTTTTGGATAGGAATCGAAGCGCCCCTGCAGATGAATATTCACCAAGGGGTTGGCCACGAAGTTGATATTCGATAGCTTCAACAAACGGAAGAGCTTGGAGGTATAGGCATCATTATACGAATGCATGGCGGTGGTATGGCTTGCTGTGACTCGTTCTCCCATGCCATAGCGTAGCGCCTCTGCTGCTACCACCTCCACAAAACGCGATTGCTCATCATCAATTTCATCGCAGTGAACATCGATGAGTCGATCATATTTCTTAGCGAGAGCAAAGACCTTCTTCATGGACTCTACACCATATTCTCGTGTGAACTCATAGTGAGGAATTCCCCCTACCACATCAGCGCCGAGACGCAGGGCTTCCTCCAAGAGCTCCTCACCATGGGGGTAAGAGAGAATTCCTTCTTGGGGAAAAGCCACGATCTGAAGCTGTACATAAGGGGCCATCTCTGCTTTCACTTCCAACAGCGCGCGTAAGGCTGTTAATGATGGGTCGGTTACATCTACATGAGTACGTACATACTGAATACCTTGAGCAATTTGCCATTTGAGCGCTGTTTTAGCACGTTCCTTCACATCATGCAATGTGAGCATTTCTTTCCGCTCTGCCCAGCGCTCGATCCCTTCGAATAAGGTGCCACTCTGATTCCACGCCGGCTCCCCAGCTGTTAATGTAGTATCAAGATGAATATGAGGCTCTACAAACGGAGGCAAAAGCAAATTGCCTCCAAGGTCCAGAATCTCTGCTTGCGGAGCTTCAAGCCCCTTTCCGATTCTGACAAATTCCCCATTCTGAATAAGTAGATCCCATAATCCCTCTTGACCACGAAGCTTTGCATTCTTAACCAGCATCTTATCTCACCTGCTTCTCTACTTGTAGTGCAACCGGTTCATGATTGGAAGCAAATACTGCATGACTTAAATAGGTTAATCCCACATAGGTGATGGCTGTTCCAAGTAAGCCATTGATAGGTGGAATGCCAGGTAGATACTTGGCTGCCACAATCCCAAGTCCCCATGCTACTAGGGCAATCCAGTTCACAGCTTGAAAGCTCATCTTTTCGAAGGGGGCGTACTCCCCTTTTTTAATGATGAAGTAATCTGCAAGAATGATGGCACCGATAGATGGTAGCGTAGAGCCAAGGAAGGATAACCAGCCTACGAAGTTATTGTATAACCACATGGCGAAAATTGTACCCACAATACCATTGAAAATCACCACTTTATTCTTTGGAATCTTGGTGATGTTGGAGAAACCAAGGCTGGATGCATAGATGGCGTTATCGTTGGTCGTCCAGATGTTCAGACCGAGGATGATGATGGCAGGTACGATTAAGCCTTGAAGGAACATCACTTCAGAGATATCGGATTGTCCTGTAGCAATCGCGCCGATGGCACCAAAGAGGAACATCAGTGAGTTCCCTACCAAGAAGGCAATCACAGTAGTGATAACACCGGTTTTCTTATTATTAGAGAATCGAGTGAAGTCGGGTGTTAGCGTCCCTGCGCTAATGAAGGACCCGACAGCGATGGTGAGTGCCGCTGCCATGGAGATGGCCTCTGTTGGTTGATATTGCATAAGTCCGGCTAATCCACCGATGGAGTCTGCTGCCTTGAAAGCAGAGACACTACCAAGTACGGCGATGGCAGGTACAGCGATAAAGCTTAAGATGGTCAGCGACTTCATGCCGAAGTAAGCTGTTGCGGTCATGAGAATACCAGCGATTGCAATTAAGAGAAAGACATTGATATCCGTCACCTTGTGTACAGGAAGAGCAAACATGGCTAACCCAACGCCGAACCAACCTACCTGTGTTCCTCCTAGCATGAAGGATGCCAGATAAGAGCCTTTTTCCCCGAAGGAGTAACGAGCGAGTAAGTGGGTGGACAAGCCGGTGCGTGCAGCAATATAGCCTAGTGCGCCGGTATAGATTCCGAGAATCAGATTCCCCCCAATCACAGCCAACATGAATTGGTTGAATGTTAAGCCTGTTCCCAATGTCCCACCGGACCACATACTGGCAGAGAAGAAGGTTAAGCCTAGCATTACCACTAACATATTCCAGAATCCAACTCGACTACCTGTAGGTACGGCCTGTAATGAAAAATCCTTGTCTACCTTCTGTTGCATACCAATTCCTCCTCATTGATGGAAGCTGGTACCTGATGTGTTCATCACCACAAGAAAAGGCTTCTCGTCATCGCTGACAAGAAGCCTTTTTACTGTGTTGTTTCACAAGGAAGATGGGAGAATTGGCTTTGATGTACGTATCGTGCCATCCGAAGTATCATTCTCCGTCTTCCCAGTTGTGAAGAACACAAATCCGACTTACCTTATCAGCCTCTCTGGACTGCATTTAAAGGTACCAGTATTCTGTTTGATAGCTAGTATGCCACTTCTTTAGTCCCTTGTCAATTGAAAATGAGATCGAACTCAAGCCTTTAACATTTTTGATCCAATCATTTAAGGCGATGACACCATGGAAAGTAAAAATCCTTACTTAACCTGTTCTCGCTGCAGGAGCGAATCATGGTTTTTCACGAGAGCACCTAGTAATGCACCAACGAAAGCTGGGAGGATCCACCCAAGCCCATCGGTATAGAATGGTAAATAGCTTAGCAAGCTCTCAACCCCACTTATGGTAAACCCGAATTGCTGTAACGCATCGAAGAGACTAACAAAACCTGCTGCAATCACGCTTCCAACATAGACGGCTCTACGACCGTTAAACCATTTATCTGCCAAGAAGGCCAGAACTAAAACGATGGCCATGGGGTAGATGAAAGCTAGAACTGGACCAGAGATTGCTAAGATCTTCGTTAATCCAAGATTAGAGAGATATAAGCCAAAGGCTGAAACAATGACGGCCCATGTGCGATAGGATACTTGTGGCAGTAATTTCGAGAAATACTGGGCACAGCACATGATTAAGCCAACGGATGTCGTTAAGCAAGCCAACGTAAAGACGAGTCCTAAAATGATGACCCCAGGTTGTCCAAACAGATAAAGAACCAACTGGGCCAGCGTTTGGGCACCGTTCTCAGTAGCTCCGAACATTCCTCCTGCAATTGCACCAAAAAAGGTTAAGATAGCATAGACAATTGCTAAGAAAATACCAGCAATGATAGCAGATTTAATGGAATAACGTACGATCATTTTTTCATCACGTAAACCAAGCTGTCGTAGCGTAACGGCAATCACAATCCCAAAGTTCAGTGCTGCAAGGGCATCCATCGTGAGATATCCCTGTAATACTCCTTCGATGAAGGGACTTTCCACATAGAGACCTGTTGGAGATGTAGGTAAGCCAATGGGTTTAACAAGACTAAAAATAAAGATGATGGCAATTAAACCAAGAAGAATTGGTGTGACAATTTTCCCAAAGCGATCCACCAATTTACCAGGTGTTAAGCTAAACCAAAGAGAGAGTAAAAAATAGAATAAGGTATAGATAAAGAGAGATAGCTTACTTCCTGCGAATGTTGCAGGTAGGAACGGGTCAACGCCCATCTCAAAGGCAAGACTGGCTGCCCGTGGAATTGCTAAAAATGGTCCAATTGCTAGAATAATAATCGTACTAAAGATGATGGCGAAACGTGGATGAACACGGCTAGATAACTCTTGTAATCCGCCAGCCTTCACAACAGCGGTAATTCCTAAAACAGGCAGACCCACAGAGGAAACGATAAAGCCGAGCAGTGCGATCCAGCTGGATGTCCCTGCCATTTGCCCCATAAAAGGTGGAAAGATGAGATTCCCCGCTCCGAAATAGAGCGAGAAGAGCATTAAACTGGCAAAAAATAATTCTTTCTTTGAAAGCTGCTTCATGATGACTTACCTCCATGTTATTCGTTGAAAAAGTGAGTAGAATTACGAAGAAAATTGAGAAATAAAAAACTCGTCCCTCATAAAGGGACGAGTAATTACCCGCGTTACCACCCAAATTCAAAACAAATAAATCAATTATTTGTTTTGCGCTCA
This sequence comes from Rubeoparvulum massiliense, assembly GCF_001049895.1. Classification (GTDB taxonomy): domain Bacteria; phylum Bacillota; class Bacilli; order Rubeoparvulales; family Rubeoparvulaceae; genus Rubeoparvulum; species Rubeoparvulum massiliense. The sequence continues at coordinate 327,886 of NZ_CVPE01000006.1, read as the reverse complement.
CCAACGTACAATCATACGTGGTCCATGTAACGGTGGACACCGGTTAAAGCTTACTATGACTTCACAGTTCAGCTTTACTTCTCAGAGATGATCTTCGACAATAACCTGTACGTTGGCTTTCACCACTGCACCAACTCTCTTTGGAACAGGTTGTTTCATCTACTTGTTCTCTTCAACGAATTTAATATAGAATAGCGTGACTACTTGTTATTTATAAATTTTAAAATATAATCAGATAAAAAGCAAGTCACCTTTGTGAATAAAAGATGGCAAAATGGGACCATATTTTCTCCAGCTGCTGTAAACGATCATGGAATTCATACTGTTTTTGCTTCCCTACGAAGGTAATAATGGCGTTGATCATGCTTAGAGGTGCCACAAAAGAATCAATGAAGGTGGCCATCTGACTGGATGCAGTTAAGGAGAGATCAGCGTAAGGAATAAGTGGAGATAAGAGATGGTCTGTAATGGCAATTGTTTTGGCGCCTTGTGAACGGGCGAAGGCCAGTACATCGATGGTATTGGTCGTATAGCGTGAGAAGCTAATCCCAATCACCACATCCTTTTCATCCATGCGATAGACCTGCTCCACCATCCGATCCGATACCTGTACCAGCTGCGTATTTCCAAGGATAATATCCAAGTAATACTGGAGAAACAATCCTAAAGCGATGGCGCTACGATTGGCTACGATATAGACTTGCTCTGCCTGAATAATCGCTTCCACCACTTGACGAAAAACATCCATGTCCAGTTTTTCCATGGTAGATTGAATATTCGCCATGTCATCCTGAAAGACTTCATAAACCCCCTGCTCTTCCTCATCGTAGACTTCCAGTGACATTTTTAAACGTTCAACTGTGGTTAATTGCTGTTGCACAGAAGCCTGCATGTACTGCTGTAGCTCAGGATAACCTGAATACCCAAGGAAGGTGGCAAAGCGAACCACTGTTGCTTCACTTACACCTGTCATTTTTGCCATTTTTGCCACCGTATAAAACGGGACCTCGTTGGGATGCTGGAGAATATATTGGGCAATTTTATGGTTCGACTTCGTCATCTGTGGCATTTTTTCAGCGATGAATCCATATACGTCAGACATACTAATCCCTTTAACCTCCTACCTGCACTACTCATTTATGCTAAAGCATCCGTAGGGCCTGCTCATGGGCTTCTACAGTACGTGCCATATCCTCTTCATCATGGGCAGTGGACATGGAATAACGATTCATCGGCTTGGAATAGATTCCTAGCTCTAGTAGCTTATAATCGATCCGTTTACGTAGATCCATATCTACCTGACTTACATCACGGTAATTTTTAATGGGATCCGCTGTGAGGAGAATACTGAAGATACTCCCCATCCCAACAGTCTGCATGGGAATTCCATGGCGTGCATAGACCTCTTCTAGCTGAGAACGTAAAATCTGAGTACGTGTAAACAGTTGTTCGAGCATCCCTTCCTCCTCTAAAACATCCATCGTGGCCATGCCTGCTGCTAAAACAATAGGATGTCCATTATAGGTACCACTATGGAATAAGGTCTCTGTTGCCTGCTCTTGATTGGTCCCAGCTGTAAACAGATCCTGACTACCCCTAGGCGCACATACTTGCATGATCGATTGTTTTCCACCGATTGCCCCGATGGGGAAACCTCCTCCAAGCACCTTACCTAGCGCGGTGAGATCAGGGGTGATTCCATATACTCCTTGAGCTCCTCCAAGTCCAACACGAAAGCCGGTTTTTACCTCGTCGAAAATGAGAAGAATCCCTAATTCATCAGTGATTTTACGCAGTCCCTGCATAAATTCCTCATCTGCAGGAATATAGCCGCCCTGAACAGGCTCCAGAATAACAGCGGCCAAATCCTCCCCATGTTCTTTTAGAAGCGCCTCCGTTGCACTGAGGTCATTAAATGGGAGAATAATGGTGTTTTCTACATAATAATCAGGCAGTCCTCTTGACTCTGGCACGGGCTGGGGACGTTGAGGGCTACCTGCCATCCCTAGCTTGGGATTGACGCTTAGTAAAACCTGATCATAGCCCCCATGATAATGACCCTCAAATTTAGCCAGCTTCTTCTTTCCTGTATAGGCCATGGCGATCCGAATCGCCAGTAAGGTTGCCTCTAATCCCGAATTAGTAAAGCGGACCATCTCAATCCCACGATAAAGCTGCGCTAAGCGCCTTGCCATCACAGTCTCTAGTTCATGGGGAGCTCCAAAGACAGCAGTCCCCCCTTTTTCCATCTGCTTGATCACCGCCTCATTCACACGGGGATGACCATGCCCAAGGATCAGGGCACCATAGCAAAGGAGATAATCGATATACTCATTTTGATCAACATCATATAGCTTACTCCCTTTGCCTTTCTCCATCCAGAGAGGATGAGGCTCAAAATACTTGATATTCGCTGTCACTCCACCAGGAAGAACCTGTGCTGCCGCTTGATAATGACGTGCTGATTCTTGCATTTTCGCAGAATACGTGAACGCTTCCAACTGTTCCATTGCCATCTGTAATCACTCCAATTTTGATTTATTCAATTTATCTCAAAATTTTGAAGATATCTCTGTGTGGGTTTCCATACTTATAGACTGAGGTTTTCTTCTTCTTTGCATGAAGTAGACCAAGAGCAATAGGCTAATGCCAATGATGTCGGTAATCCAGCCCGGATCAATTAAAACCAATCCTCCAGCTGCACAGAGTAGACGCTCAAACATGGTAGAGGAGCTTGCCAAATAGCCAAAAAGACTTGAACTGATACCAATCATGCCAATGATCGCTGTGATTAGTGCAAAGCCAGTGATGACAAATGTTGCATCGATCATTAGCAGTTCAGGGGAAAGGACAAAGATATAAGGAACAAGGAATGCAGCGATACCTAGCTTCGTTGCTAAAACTCCTGCTGTAAAAGGGTTGGCTCGGGCGATTCCCGCACCTGCATAGGCTGCTAAGGCTACTGGAGGTGTAATATCTGCAACGATGCCGAAATAGAAGACGAACAGATGAGCAGCAAGGATGGGTACACCAAGCTCGATCAATGCAGGTGCTGCCATGGTTGCTGTAATCACATAATTAGCGGTTGTTGGTAACCCCATTCCTAAAACCAGACTGGTAATCATCGTAAAGAACATGGTCAAAATCAGAATGCCACCTGCTAAGCTAAGAATTCCCCCTGCTGCTTTGAGACCGAGCCCTGTTAATGTAACAACACCAACGATGATTCCTGCCGTTGCACAGGCGGTAATCACCGAGAGAGCAACTCTCGCACCATCTTCAAGAAGCTGCAAAAAGTCTTTGAGACGTAAGCGTGTTGATTTTTTAAAGAAGCTCACAAGGAGTGCTGTCACAATCCCTATCAGTGCAGCTTTCATCGGTGTTTTTCCAGAAACCAATGTAACAATAATCATGATGAGTGGTAAAAAGAGATAGCCCTGCTCAACCAGCAACCTACGAATTTGTGGTAACTGGTCACGGGGCAAACCCTCAATGCCTAAGCGCTTCGATTCAAAGTGGATAGCAAGAAAAATTCCAGCGAAATAAAGGAATGCAGGTATTAAGGCAACGACGGCAATTTGATTATAGGGAATACCGGTAAATTCAATCATCAAGAAGGCAGCAGCTCCCATAATCGGTGGCATAATCTGCCCACCTGTCGATGCAGATGCTTCCACGGCAGCAGCAAATTCAGGTCGATACCCTGACTTCTTCATCAATGGAATCGTAAAGACGCCAGAACCAACGGTGTTAGCAACGGAACTACCAGAGATCGTCCCTTGTAAGGCACTGGCGATCACGGCCGCTTTGGCTGGACCCCCGACGAGTCTCCCTGTTAATGCAAAAGCAAGATCATTAAAGAATTGACCGATGCCCGTTCGCTGTAATACCACACCAAAGAAGAGAAATAGAAAGATAAAGGTCGCTGAGATTCCAATGGGAATCCCAATAATGCCCTCCATACTTAAATAGGAATGGGAAATAATACGCTCCACAGAAAAACCACGATGGGATAAGAATCCAGGCATATAGGGTCCGAGAAATGCATAGAGGAGTGCTGCAGATGCTACAAACACAATGGGCATCCCCACAACGCGTTTCGCAGCTTGTAAAACTAAGAAAACTCCCAGTAATGCAATGACAAGATCAAGCTGCGTATATGCTCCAGTACGATTGGATAAGGCTTCATAAAAAATCACATGATAGAAACCAACACCAACAGATAAAAAAGCGAATAACAGGTCATACCAGGGGATCCTTCCTCTACTAATTCCTTCCCGTTGGCGAAGAAGATAGAGTAGATTCAGTACCGTTGCAAGAATGGTAAGTATTAAAGATAATTCACCGATGAGATAAAAGGATAGGATTACGATCATGAAGAGTAGGAATAATAACCAATCTTTCTTCTGTCGCTTTGATTTGGATCGTTTAGGCGGATAGAGGAGATAGACAAGGCCAAGGCCAATACCTAGATGGAATCCGCGCTGTTGCTGTGAAGGAAATGTTCCAAATATGGCTGTGTAGAGGTGAAATAGTGATAACGTAATGGCAAGAAAAGCAACAATTCTTCCCCATTTTCCCAATTGCTTTCGATAAGCATATTCTTGGTCATATTTTTCTAACAGCTTCGTTTCATCGATGGGTTCTTCTTGGAGGATTGGATTGTTCTGATCACCTCTCAATCGCTTCAAGGGCTTACCTCATTCCCTTCTCCTTAAAATATTTCTCCGCACCTGGATGAAGTGGAACCGTTACACCGTCTAAGGCTCTTTCCAAGCTGATCTGTTCACCAATGGCATAGCCTTGAGCTATCTCTCCTCTGTTTTCATAGAGTGCCTTCGTCAGCTCATAGACAGTTTCTTCATCAATATCCTTTCTCACATATAAGACCGCTTGCATGGTGATGGTTTGAACATCCTCTGTCTGTCCCTTATAGGTATTGGCTGGAATGGTGTACTCCGTGTAAAAGGGGTACTCTGCTTTTAACACATCAAGCCCAGCCCCAGTAATTGAGACAAGATGAACATCCGTTGCAGTGGAAATATCCTCAATGCTTCCAGCTGGTACACTCAAAACAGAAAAGCCTACATCTAAATTGCCATCCTTCAACTTATCCGCTGCCTCTGCAAAGGTATCTTGAAAATGGACGATATCCCCCTTTGCCATGCCATAGGATGTGAGAATATGCTCTGCAGCTACTGCGGTACCACTGCCAGCAGGACCTAGTGATACACGCTTTCCATTCATATCTTCAATCTCCTTGATGCCACTATTCTTTTGCGTGACAATCTGGACTACTTCTGGGTAGAGAACACCAATGGCGCGAATATTGGTTATCGGAGCTTCAAAGACCCCTTTTCCCTGATATGCATCATCTGCAATACTATTGATGGAGATGGCCAGTTCGGTTTCTTTCGTGCTCAGGAGACGCATGTTCTCCACCGATGCCCCTGTTGCTTGTGTTGTCACATTGACTCCATCAACTTTTTGATTCCAAGTATTCGCTATCGCTCCTCCCAAGGGAAAGTATGTGCCTGCTGTTCCGCCTGTCGCTAAGAGAAGCTCTTGATTCTTCTCAGCTGAGCATCCGTAAGCGCTTACAATGAGGGTGAAAAAAATAACCAGAAATACCTTTTGAAAACGCATGTTCTTCATTCTCACTGCTCCCTTCTTATTATCCATGTTGTACCATATCATCCAGCTTTATATAGAATAATATATTAATTATCTGAATCTTACAATATATATTTCGTATGAAGTTAACTTTCGAAACATTTTTTTCATTCCGAGATGAATCCACAAAAAAAGAGAGGGGTTAACTTCCCCTCTCTTCTTGCTTTCTTTAATTGAATTGAAATATGTAATCAACCATTCAATTGAAGCGTGTGCTTCGCATTGGTAATGATGTCAATTACATCTTCAGCTTGAACAATGGTTGCACCTTCAACAAGTTCTTCTTCAAGAACATTGTTATGCACCATGCATGCTTTACAGATGAGTAGCTTTCCGCCTTTTTCTTGGAATGCCTTGAAAGCATCCTTTACAGCGGGGAATGGTTCGCCGATATCAATCGGATCAACATAGCCTTTTTGTGCTAAATGTACACCGTAGGAGAGTAAAAGAACACCAACATCATGTCCCTTTTCTAAAGCTTTTGTCCCCATGGCAAAAGCGATGGTTACGTTATTTGGATTATTTTGATCAGCAGTCGTTGTAATTAAAAACTCTGGATAATGCATGATATCAACACCTTTCATCAATGTTTGAACAACTTTGATTATACCCTACAAGGTATGTTTGGTCAATTGAAAAAGTATTTTCTGTGAACATTTTTGCGATGGATTATTTATTTTTCTTAAACAGTGCTTGGAATATGGTCTTGATAACAGGATCTGATTCTCGATGCGTTCGTACTTCATAAATGAAAGGGAAATCATCTGGTGTGATATGTAATTTTGCTAATGGACTAACGGGATTTTCAGAAATCCATTCATCCCGTATACCTCCTTGCCGAAAAGATTGCTTCGGAAGGATATAGATCATGCCAGCTGACCAAGGAGAAGCCTTTGCTACTTCCTCATTAATTGAAAAATAATAGTATCTACGAATCCCTTTATTACTTCGAATGGTAAAGCAAGCATTTCTTAATGAACCACGATAGATAGCACGATTGATTAGTGCAAAATACATTGACCAGATTGCATCAGAGGATGCAAACGTAGCATTTACGATTCTTCCTGTAAAAAGTGCTTGTCTATGGGGCTGAAATATTTGAATGTCCGTATGTTGTGTTCCATGGACGAGTAGAGGGTGATTTTCTATGAGGTAATGTAAGAATTGATATTTTGGCAAAGATAGCTTGTAATTAATAGACTGTCCTAATCCAGGAAGTACTTGTTCTTCGTACAGCTGGTGACAAGCTAATGCTTCTTCCTCTGATAATTCAAGCTCAGAAATCTTGAGAAATTGTAAGCGATCATAAAGATGAATCTGCAATTTTCGTAATGTCATTCCCGGTTCACAACTAATTATTAATCAATAGAGAATCAGAGAGAAACGAACATCCTGCCATTGGCAAGAGAACTGTAAGAATAACAATTAAAAACTTGAGGAGTATAAATCCATCTTTATATACCATGGGTAAAGCCCTCCTTTATTTTTATTACTATCATCGTACCATCGCAATACTTTTATGGCAATCAATGTTAATATTATTATAGGCGAGAAGACTCCCACCTCTAAACAATGTATAGGTGGGGGAGGATGTCAATTCTCGGGTCATCTTGTTTCATTTGATGGCAGAAATCGTTATAACGAAATCATTTCCATTGAATATCACGGTAAACGCATAGACCGGCTGATAATACCCTTTTGAATCCAATTCATACTGCAAACTGACATCAGTAACCTTCAAGGTCCCAGTAGGCTTGTTCAGAACACTCCACTTAAATTGCCCTTTTTCCAACTTTGAAAATGCTTCAGCTTCGCTAATCACCTCATACTCTTTGTAAGGCTCATAGATTGAAATAGCATTATCCAGCTTTTTAATTGTTCTGTCACTATAGTACTGACAACTGAGAGTACCCTTGAGAAAGAAACCATCTTGTTCGATCATATTGGTCTCAAAAATGTATTCGTTATTCGTATCATTGTAGTGAAATTCTGCCCTATCTGTAACTTGAATTCCAAATTTAGCTATTGCCATTCTAATCGTGCCTTCATCGGCATCGGTAACGACCTCAACCCCATCATCAAACATCGAAAAGTCCGTAAAATTATAGGTAAAACCAACATCGTTCACCCACACACTTTGCTTACGATTTTCTGCGTAAAAAAGGCTCCCTTTATCATAGATATCATTCTCATTGCGATCGATCCTCGTACCAATATGTTCAAACAACATCGAGGCGAAGGCCTCTGCTTCCTCTTTCGTTGCTTTGGGAGTCTTATATACCATGGCTGTTCCTGGTTCACTGTCAAAATGAACTTGAGATTGAAGTATTATCGGTTTCATATTAACCACATAGCTATTTGTACTTGCCAGGTTGCCTAAATCTTGAATCCAGTGCCCCATGAAGATTGTCGCAAAGGTTGCTACCGTAACGAGAGTAGGCGCTAGATACATGATTATACGACCAAATGGAATGTCTTTTTTATGCAAAAGCCCTATCCATATCATGGAAAGGCCATAGCCGATTAGAACACCTATGATATTATTGATTAGATCATCCACATCAAAGATTCCACGATTCGTAAAGAATTGTATCATTTCGATGGTAAATGTGGAGAGAAGTCCTATACCAGCTACCTTCCAGAACTTTCGTAGCTTCTCGCTCCATACTGGTAATAGAAAACCAAATGGAATAAACAATCCAATATTTAGAGTTATGTGAAGACAACCAGGCATTGACCATTCATACCATGCTTTCTTGTAAGAATAAAAGGGATGAAGTATATAGCTTCCGTAATCACTACCACGATTCAAAAAAACTGCTCCTAGTATTACTACCATATAGCAAAAGCTAAGCGCTGTGAGAAAAACAAACCTTTTCGATGGCTTCTTTTGCCCCTTCATGATCAACCGATAAATAATAAAATATCCAATACAAAAAACCACTGCCAATAAAGCAGCAATCCATATACCAAGGATGATATATTCCTTCGTATAATGAATAATATTTTCTAATCTCATCTTCTCACCTTATAACCTTTCCTGAACAATCACCTAAACCTCTAGATAAAAGAAAGCACCCTTATTAAACAATCTGTTCAACAAGGATGCTTTGCTCAATTTGTATCAGCTAAATGACTGAAAGGACATATATTCTTGGATGACAATAAATATTATTTATCTGCTTCGCCATACATCGCAGCAAGCTGTTTTTGTAATTCTTCATTGTCAAGGTACTCATCATAGGTGGTTTGACGATCCACTAAGCCACTTGGTGTAATCTCCATGATACGGTTGGCAATGGTCTGAACAAACTGGTGGTCATGAGAGGTAAAGAGCATGGTCCCTTTGAATGCGATCAAGCCATTATTGAGTGCTTGAATGGATTCGAGATCCAAATGGTTGGTAGGCTCGTCAAAGATTAGGACATTGGCGCTGCTGAGCATCATTTTAGATAACATACAGCGTACCTTCTCTCCTCCAGATAAGACATTAACTTGTTTAAATACCTCTTCCCCAGAGAAGAGCATCCTTCCTAAGAATCCACGGATGAAGCTCTCATCCTGCTCATTGGGGGAGAATTGACGGAGCCAATCTACAAGATTAAGCTCACTATTCTCGAAGTAGTGGGAATTATCCTTCGGGAAATAGGCTTGGGATGTGGTAACACCCCAACGATAAGTTCCTGCATCAGGTTCCAGTTCACCCATGAGGATTTTAAACAGCGCGGTTTTGGCCAATTCATTAGGACCAACAAAGGCAATTTTATCTTCTTTATTGAGCGTGAAGCTGATATTATCCAAGACCTTCACACCATCGATGGTTTTCGATAGTCCTTCTACCCGCAACACATCATTGCCGATCTCCCGTTGCAATGAAAAGCCTACAAAGGGATACTTCCGTGTAGAAGGCTTAATATCGTCCAAAGTGATCTTATCCAATAGTTTCTTCCGTGATGTAGCCTGGCGAGATTTGGAAGCATTAGCGCTAAAGCGTGCGATGAAGGCTTGAAGATCTTTAATCTTCTCTTCCTTCTTTTTATTGGCATCTTGGGCTAGCTTCAAGGCTAATTGACTGGATTCATACCAGAAATCATAGTTCCCTACATAGATCTGAATCTTACCGAAATCCACATCGGCAATATGTGTACAAACCTGATTTAAGAAGTGGCGGTCGTGGGAGACTACAATCACTGTATTCTCGAAATTGATCAAGAATTCTTGTAGCCATTGAATGGCCTGAATATCTAAGTGGTTGGTGGGCTCGTCGAGCAGTAGGATATCTGGCTTTCCAAATAGGGCTTGAGCTAACAAGACCTTGACCTTCTCTGCCCCACTTAACTCCGCCATTTTCTTCCGATGGAGCTCTTCAGGTATTCCTAAGCCTTGAAGTAAAATGGAGGCATCTGATTCGGCTTCCCAGCCATTCATCTCGGCGAATTCTGCCTCAAGCTCCCCAGCCCGAATACCATCCTCGTCAGTAAAGTCTGCCTTCATATAGATGGCATCCTTCTCCTTCATCACATCATAGAGTCGCTGATGCCCCATGAGGACGGTTTCGATCACCTCATATTCTTCATAAGCGAAATGGTCCTGCTTCAAGACGGCAAGACGTTCACCTGGTGTAATGGAGACTTCCCCTGTATTGGGTTCAACCTCTCCAGCTAAAATCTTCAGGAAAGTGGACTTCCCTGCCCCATTAGCACCGATTACCCCATAGCAATTCCCTGGAGTAAATTTGATATTCACATCCTCAAAGAGTTTTCGGCCTCCATACTGGAGACTTACATTGTTTACAGTTATCATGGTCGTTGGTTTCCTCCATTTTCAATCATCATGGGGTCATTATATCATGAATTGCATTCTTCCTCATCCATTCTCAATGTATTTAGCTCGTCATCAATTCTTATCGATAGATCCCTACACCTCTTCTCTACCATACTTTCCGCTCACTCGACTCATATGAATCACAGTAAACCCTCCTTTGGCAGATTATTTATCACACAACAATGTTTACAATTTGACAGATGAAGAGTTCGTTATATTATGGTAACCTTTAAATGCTACTGAACATAATTTTTTAAAACGATAGTGGTTGATTGTAACGTTCTGGGAACGAATTTATATATGGTGAGGTGAAGTTAATATGACTGAAAGAGAAAAAATGTTAGCTGGTCAACCATATGACTGTGGTGATAGTGAGTTGTTAACTCAATGGCATAAAGCTAAAAATCTCATGCGAGAGTATAATATGATAGAATCTGAAAATCTTGATGGAAAAAATAGAATTCTAACAGAATTATTAGGTGGACGAGGAAAAAATCTTTGGATTACTGCACCTTTTTATGTAGACTACGGAAATAATATATATTTTGGCGACAACTGTGAAGTTAACATGAATTGTGTTTTTTTGGATGACAATAAAATTATTATCGGTAATAATGTATTGATTGCCCCAAGTGTTCAAATATATACAGCTTTTCACCCTACTAACGCAAATGAACGGTGTGGCGAAATAAAAGAAGATGGGACATTTGAATTTTGCAAAACCCAGGCTGCACCAGTAATTATAGGAAATAGCGTTTGGATTGGTGGTGGAGCAATTATTATGCCCGGCGTAACAATAGGAGATAATGTTGTCATTGGAGCCGGAAGCATCGTAACCAAAAATATACCATCAAATAAAATCGCTTATGGAAATCCTTGTAGAGTTATAAAAGATAATATCTAAGATTTTAATATATTTATTGATAACTTTGCTTGCACAACTCTTTGATATGTTGTGTCAATTGTTCTCTCTAAGGGGGGTGTATTGCTCAATATGCCTTACAAGGTAAAATGATATTGTGAGAAATCTTTTCCATTGCGAAAGAAGGAGAAACCATTGAAAAAGAAAAAGTGGATCAAGCGAATTAGTCTCTCTCTCGGAACGCTTCTAGTAATCGGTTTCATTATCATTAGTATTTTTACGGGAATCTCTGTGTTTAATGGTTCAATGCAGATGGTAACTAATGAAACAACGAGTATGAAACAGATGGAACCTTATCTTGAAGAACAAGGCCTTGATTTAGCAAAGTTTCGATCAGAATATTCCATTGAAACAGTTCAAATCACATCATCATTAGATGGACATCTCATACCAGCAGATTATATTACGAGGAACGGAGATAAGGACGCAGATACGGTGATTATGGTGCATGGGCTGAATGGAAATCGGACCACCGTCTATCCCATTGCCACCCTCTTCCTAGAGAATGGCTACAATGTATTAGCATATGATCAACGAAGCTCCGGTGATAATACGGCGCCCTACACCACATTTGGTTACCTAGAAAGTCACGATTTAAAGGATTATGTCGCATATGTTCGCGAGCAAATTGGTGAGGAGAACAGGATTGGCGTTTGGGGTACCTCATTCGGAGGAGCAACGGTAGGAATCTACCTTGGATCAGAAGAGGCAGATAAGGAAGTTGGATTTGCCATTTTAGATTGCCCGATTAGTGAGATGGAATTTATGCTATCCACAAAAATGGAAGAAATGGACGTAGGAATACCCATCGATTACTTGATGTTTACAGGAAATATCACCACCAAGCTGAAATTAGGCTTTACATATGAGGACGCCAATGTATGTAACTATACAAGTAATACAAAAGTGCCTGTCATCATTATTAATAGTAAGAGCGATATCATTACACCCTATTTTATGGGCGAGGATATCTATCAATCCATTCCCCATGAGCAGAAAAAAATATTTACTGTGGAAGATAGTAAACATGCAGAGGTATTTTTTGATTATCCTGCTGAATATACAGAGCAAGTTCTTCAGTTTATCACTCAATAAGGATATGACAAAGCGGTTCAGACGGAGGAGCATCTCCATCTGAACCGCTTTACTTCATCGATCCCTATCTGCAGCCCAATCAATGGTTAGCTGAGCTACTGGTTCAGCAACATGAGTGGAGTTTAACTTAGCCATCTGATAGCTATGAAGGATAACCCCGAAGACAACTAAGCAGATCCCCAACAACGAAATGGAGCTAGGTAATGGGGCATGGAAAAAGAGAATCTCACCAAGTAGAGAGAAGAGTACTTCTCCAGCTTGTGCTGCCTCCACGGAGGCTAACATCCGTGGACTCTCCCGTACCATGTCGGTGGCCTTAAACAATAAAATGGTAGCAATAATCCCAGAAAAGATGGCAACGAAGAATGATTGCTCTACTTGAGAGGTTGAAGGACCACCTGCTGTTACAAAGCCATAGAGGGAAAGAAGCATCCAGAAAGGCAGACTAGCAATGGTCATGCCTAATACCCGTTCAATAGTATCCAGTCTTCCCTCACAGACCTCCATCATCTTCCGATTGCCCAATGGATAAGCAAAGGCAGAAATAATAACGGGCAATAAGCCATAGAGAATATCTGTCATGGAGAGTTGACCTGCATTCTCTACCTGCATCAAGGCGATACCCACGAGAATAACCAAGGACATCCCTAGCCCTTGAAAAGGAATCTTCTTGCGCCGCCGAATGATTCCCTTTGCTGTGGCTACTTCTTCATAGAAAAATGGAACAAGTAAGGAACCTGCCACGATGGTAATCTGAAAGGATCCCGCAATCAGCCAAGCAGGCCCATAGGCTGCAGCGAAGCATAGGGTGGCATAGAAGACGCCAAACCCCACAGTACTCCAGAGCATCCACTCCCATGGCCTCCGCTTCATTTCTTGAATGAGTAGCCCTAGCTTACCTCGCCACATCACGATCAGGATGAGAAAAGGCAGCATAAAGATAAATCGTAGCGAAGCACTCCAGATCCAATGTCCACCTGCTAGCTCCATATTACGATTCAGAACATAGGTTGTAGCAAAGAACACAGACGATAAGATGGCATAAAGCATGGCCCGCAACGCAAAGACCTCCAAATATACATCGATACTCTTATCGTTATATTGTACTCTAGATTAGCTTCTGCCGTCGACTAGCACCTTTCATTTATAGGCTTTTCTCTTTAACCTCTTTAAGGATTTGTGCCACGAGATCCTCCAGTTTCACACTACCTACATCACCCTCACCGCGTTTACGTAAGGAGATGGATTGCTCTTCTACTTCCTTGTCCCCTACAATCAGCATATATGGAACTTTTTCCATCTGCGCTTCACGGATTTTATACCCTAGTTTTTCATTTCGTTCATCGCTGCGAACACGGATCCCTGCTTGTTTCATTTGTTCCTCTAATTCCTTCGCATAGGGGATATGCTTATCGGCGACGGGTAGGATTTTCACCTGAACTGGTGCCAGCCAGGTTGGGAATGCACCAGCAAAGTGCTCTGTTAGAACGCCAATAAAGCGGTCAATAGACCCCATCACGGCCCGATGGATTACCACAGGACGGTAGCGTTGATTATCCTCACCGATATAGGTTAAGTCAAATTTCTCTGGCATTTGGAAGTCCAATTGAACGGTTGCACATTGCCAGCTTCGTTTTAATGCATCGTAGATATGGAAGTCGATCTTCGGTCCATAGAATGCGCCATCGCCTTCATTCAATTGATATTCCATGTTGAGATGCTCAAGGACATTTTGTAAGGCTTTTTCAGCTTGCTCCCAGAGTTCATCAGAGCCCATGGAGTTTTCTGGACGTGTAGATAATTCCACGGAATAGGTAAAGCCGTAGACACCATAGAGGCGGTCAATGAGCTGAATAACCTTTTTAATTTCCTCTTCAATCTGATCAGGACGGACATAGATATGGGCATCATCCTGGGTAAAGGTACGGACACGCATCATCCCATTGAGTGCACCAGAGAGCTCATGGCGGTGTACCTGTCCAAATTCAGCCATGCGAATGGGGAGATCACGATAGGAACGGAGATCATTCTTATAGATCAGCATATGTCCTGGACAGTTCATTGGTTTCAGCGCAAATTTGGTCTCATCCACCTCAGTAAAATACATATTCTCATGATAGTGATCCCAGTGTCCAGACTGCTCCCACAAGCGTTGATTCATCATCAATGGAGTACGTACTTCCAAGTAGTCAGCTTCGGTCTGTAATTCCCGTAGGAAATTTTCCAACTGTGTACGGATGATCATCCCATTGGGTAAGTAGAATGGCATACCTGGTGCTTCATCGGAGAACATAAAGAGCTTCAATTCTTTACCCAGCTTACGATGATCCCGTGCTTTTGCCTCTTCGATAAAATGCAGATGCTGTTGAAGCTCTTCCTCGGTTAACCAGGCTGTTCCATAGATCCGTTGTAGCATTTTATTATCTGAATTCCCCCGCCAGTAAGCACCGGAGATTTGTTGTAATTTGAATGCCTTAATCTTTCCTGTAGAAGGAAGATGTGGTCCACGGCACAGGTCTGTAAACTCTCCTTGACGGTAGAGGGTAATCACTTCATCCTCTGGAAGATCGCGAATCAGTTCCAGCTTATAGGGATCTCCTACCTTCTCAAAAAAGGCCAATGCCTCAGCTCGGGAGACTTCTAAGCGTTCAATTTCCAGATTCTCTTTAATAATCTTACGCATTTCATTTTCAACCTTTTCAAGATC
Organism: Rubeoparvulum massiliense; assembly: GCF_001049895.1. Lineage (GTDB taxonomy): Bacteria > Bacillota > Bacilli > Rubeoparvulales > Rubeoparvulaceae > Rubeoparvulum > Rubeoparvulum massiliense. Next base: position 312,665 of record NZ_CVPE01000006.1, on the reverse strand, counting down.
AGCTGGTACTAAAGCAGTATCAATATCCATATCGTAATAGAATCCATCTTCAATCACAGGGCCAACGCCAAGCTTGGTCTCTGGGTAAAGACGTTTTACTGCTTGCGCCATCACATGGGTTACAGTATGACGATAAACCTCATAGATCCGCTCATGCTCAGGTGTGACTAATTCGATCTGACAATCCTTCTTGATGGGCATTCTTGCATCGACGAGCTCACCATCGATTACAGCAGCATAGGTCTTTTTCTTTAGGCTAGAGCTGATTGTACCAGCAACCTCGATGGCTGTAATCCCTGCTTCAAACTCACGTACAGCACCATCTGGAAATGTAATATGAATCATCTTGATCTCTCCTTTTTTGTGAATGTTGTTTAATCATCTAAAAAAATAAAAACGAGTGCACATCCCAAGATTGGGACGATGCACTCGTGGTTCCACCCAAAGTTCAAAGCATACCAATGGATTCTCCTGCATACTCGTAAACAAGAATTTTAGGCATACAAGGCAATGGTATGATCTTTCTTCATTGGATAACGGCAAGGGATCTTGCCGGCCTTGACTAGTGATCTGCATGCTTCATCCATCCGGTCTATCCTTCGAGGATGAATCATGTTGAGAAAGTTCATCAAGACTGCTTGAAGGTGGTAAATGTTGGGCTTCAGAAGGGTTTTCAGCCAATGACCCTCTTCTCTGTGCTGAAATGGCTCCATCATTCATGTCCTTCGCATCGCATCAGTATTCACATTGACTTGATAAAATTATAGATAGCTATTAGCAGAAAGTCAAGGCATGAATTATAAAAGACGTTTTACCCGCTCTTGAATAAGATCCATTGAAAATGGTTTCATGATAAAATCACGAATTCCTAGCTTAAATGCACGAGAAATGTCCTCTTCTTTGTGACTAGATGAGATGATGATTACCTTAACTCTTTTCATCTCCGATACAGCGCGAAGCTTCTCTAGGAGTTGGAAGCCATCCATCTTTGGCAGTACCAGATCAAGGATGATTAAGTGTGGATGGAAGACAAGCGCCTTCCAATAAGCCTCCTCTCCATCCTTTACCACCTCTACATCATAATCCAGTGATGCAAGATGTTCTCGCACCATCTCACCAATCATTTCTACATCCTCAACGATTAAAACCTTCTTACGCTGATACTTGCTAATGGCCTGCTGATCAGGAAGATAGATATAGCTTTGATTATTCTCCATATGAAGAGCACGTTCTAGAGCAATATCTGCCCAAGCGATTAACTCAGCTTGCTGCTGCTCTGTGGCTTGTACCATGACAATTCCTACCGAAAGCGTGAGCTTAACGGGTTCACCACCATTGGGACGGTCAAATTGAATATATGAGAAGCGTTTCCTTACCCGTTCCATTGCTTTGAAAGCATTCTCATCATTGGTTATCGGCAAGAGTATGTAGAATGTATCATCTGAGGCGCGGTAAATCTGATCAATTTCCCGTAGCTGCGCTTGCAATTGCTCACCAACTTGCTGCAGAAGCATGTTGTGAACTAAGGTTCCTTCCTTTGCAGCAATGTCAGCTAATGGTGTAATTTTAATCTTCACGATGGAGAAAGATAGGCCACTCCGCCGATAACGTTCTTGCTCTTCAGCGAATCGGATCGAGAAGTAGCTCCAGCGATATAATCCAGTTCTCGCATCAATAATGGACTCTGCCCGTGGATCCTGTTGCTCATCCTTCACCTCTCGATGTAGTTCTTCCTCTGCTCTCTTCAACTCGGTACGAATGGTTGTGAGGCCATAAGCTAGGATAATCACTTGTTGTGATAATTGTGTATGTTGATGTAGAGATACTATCCCATTGGCTAATTGGCTTGCACAATATGCCAATGGGTCTAAATGAAGGGCTGAAGCAGTCTCAATCAGTTGAGCGTAGTAGCCTTGAAACAGTCCGACCTTCTTCACCCGCTCCTCATCTGGTATCAGGCACCAGTTGAGAAGCTCTTCCATCATCTGATGATTGTGCTGCAATTCTTCAGCAAGAAAAGTTGCCTTGGCATGGTGCAAGAAGCGCTGAATCCGCGTCGAATCAATTACAGACATCTCTTCACATCCCTATCCATGTTCCTTTAGCATAATAAATCTATTCTATCATACAATTTGCACTAGTGAATTTCAGGATAGATGGGTGTGTAAAATATGACAAAGTGGCGAAAGTATAGCATGATTGACTTCCTTCCAATTCTACTACTTCTATTCTTCTATCCATGGGTGTGAGCTCCATTTAATCAAAACTTATTTGGCTTTTTATCAATACTATAGCTATTATAATATACCATTTTTTATCTCTATTGGTATTATATATTTATGGAATGGCCGAGAACATTCGTAGTTATAGCCATGAGTGGTTCAAAGTGTTGTAAATAAAGTGAATTGATAAGGAGGTGTTAGTGCTTATGTTAAACTCGTCAGGAAAAGGGCCTGTGGTTCTTCTTGTTTCTGGTCTTTGCGGTGCATTAACCCAATTCATTTTTGAAAAAATAACTGGGGATCCGGAATTTATGGATAATTCCTCCTGGGGAATACCTTTAGCGTTAATTCTATCAGGTATTGTGAACATCATAATCGGAAGCAGATTATCACGTGATAAGGGAAAGTTTTATATCGATAAGGATACGGGTCTAGAAGTATTCTATCGACAAGAACACAAACTTCTTAATATGGGAATAACAACGTGGGGGGTTATTTTTATCAGTTTTGCTTTACTCGTTCTATTTGTTGAAGCAATTCGCTGATGCCCCGCATATTGTTTATCAATCTTCAGGGAGGGAGATGAGTACAATTTTATTTGTTCTTATCTGGTCTGGTCTAGGATTGTTAGTTGGTATTGTAATATTCGCTTGTTCACTTTTAACAAGTTTAATTTGTACAGCAGTAACTGGAGACGGAAATTTTTATTCAGAATCAGAGTGGGCAGCACCCTTAGCATTAATTATATCGGGATTTATTATTCGAATCATTGTAAAAGTGGCTTATAGTGTCCCCTCAAAAACCCTTATTGATATAGAAACGAAAGAGGAACTATATATTTATGACGATCATTCCCTTTTCTTCATAGATATAAAATACTGGGAGTATATTTGTTTTGTCCTCGCTTTACTCATGCTCGTAATTGGACCTAACTGATTTGAGCTTAGACACTCTCAATTCTAAATTAGTATAACAAATCCCCCTACTAGGCTTGGTGAGGGGATTTGTTATATTGGTGTAAGAATCTTATTAGTAAAGCATCTTTAAGAAATAGTTTTACTTTATGGGGAACATCTCCCTAATTTTCCAACCTCGTCGCTCGACCTTCCGTGTTCACTAAAATATCCCTTTGAAGTTCTAAGCGACATCCGTATTGGTATCTATAGCGATAATACCATCATATTATCCTTTTCTAAGTCTGTTGTTATTTTCCTTCATCTATTATGTCATACCTCATATGGTCACCATTAATAGAGATCTAGAATATCAATATCATCAAACTTCATTCCTTTTGCTTCTAAAAAAGGTATCTCGTCATAACGTATCGTAATTTTGACACTTGGAGTATGCCTCAAACTGATGGAAGAGGTAATGGAACCCCACATATAATCAAACCACAGTTCTTTTCCTTCACGAAGACTTCCCTGGATCTGACNATATAAAATACTGGGAGTATATTTGTTTTGTCCTCGCTTTACTCATGCTCGTAATTGGACCTAACTGATTTGAGCTTAGACACTCTCAATTCTAAATTAGTATAACAAATCCCCCTACTAGGCTTGGTGAGGGGATTTGTTATATTGGTGTAAGAATCTTATTAGTAAAGCATCTTTAAGAAATAGTTTTACTTTATGGGGAACATCTCCCTAATTTTCCAACCTCGTCGCTCGACCTTCCGTGTTCACTAAAATATCCCTTTGAAGTTCTAAGCGACATCCGTATTGGTATCTATAGCGATAATACCATCATATTATCCTTTTCTAAGTCTGTTGTTATTTTCCTTCATCTATTATGTCATACCTCATATGGTCACCATTAATAGAGATCTAGAATATCAATATCATCAAACTTCATTCCTTTTGCTTCTAAAAAAGGGATCTCGTCATAACGTATCGTAATTTTGACACTTGGAGTATGCCTCAAACTGATGGAAGAGGTAATGGAACCCCACATATAATCAAACCACAGTTCTTTTCCTTCACGAAGACTTCCCTGGATCTGACTTGCTAAAAATTGATCGTTATAACGTTTAATGGCGTATGCATACTCTTCTTCACTGACATCCTCAGGCCAATTGGGCCAGTCATAAAATTCAGGCTTTGTGATTTTTACTTCATCAATATAATCATGACTTGAAAGATATATCGTGATACTCATTACAA